>JBMOQZ010000342.1:0-6903 GCA_049322475.1 Myxococcota bacterium
CTGGCTCACTTGCCGCGGCGACTGCGACGACGCCTCGCCGGCGGCCTACCCGGGCGCCGAGGAGGCCTGCGACGGCGTCGACAACGACTGCGACGACACGACGGTCGAGGACGTCGATCTCGACGGCGACGGCTTCACGATGTGCGACGGCGACTGCGACGACGGCGCGGCCGCCGCGCTCCCCGGCGGGGTGGAGGTCTGCGACGGCGTCGACAACGACTGCGACGGCGGCGTCGACGACCTCCCGACGTGCTGGAGCTGCACGACCTACGGCGACCACCTGCTGTGCCTGACGAGCACGACCTGGGACGAGGCCGAGGCCGCCTGCGAGGCGTTCGGTCGCACGCTCGTCTCCGTCGACGACGCCTCGGAGAACTCGACCGTGGCGAGTCTGTACACGGGGAGCGCCCTCTGGATCGGCTACACCGACGTGGAGAGCGAGGGCGCCTGGGTCTGGATCAGCGGCAGCAACGCCGCCTTCACCCAGTGGTACACGGGCGAGCCCAACGACAGCGGCAACGAGGACTGCGCGGCCACGAACTTCGGCGCGATCGGGTGGTGGAACGACTACCCGTGCAGCTATTCGCTGCCGTTCGTCTGCGAGTGATCCCTCACCGCGCAGCCACCGCCGCCCGCACCCGCTCCGGCGCCTCCACGAGGTGCTCGCGCGTGACCTCGAGGTAGTACGCCCGCGTGTCGTCGCCGGACTCGCGGCGCGGGTCGGTCGCGACGAAGGGATCCACGAACGCGGTGACCTCGTCGAAGCGCTCGGGCATCGCCATCGCCTCGAAGTGGTCGGCCATCTCGAGCAGCGCGTCGGAGTACCGCGCCTCGCACGACGCGTTCTCGAGGCACCAGGTGAGGAGGCGCCCGTAGCCCTCGTAGGGCGCGTACCGCTCGTCCACGAAGGTCTGGTCGAGCCCCCAGGGGATCATCTGGAACCGGTCCGCGTGGGGGTCGTGGTAGACGCGGTAGTTGTTCGCGGTCGTGTAGCCGTCCCAGTGCCAGGACAGGGCCTCGATCGCCATGACCTTCAGCACCTGGTCCACGTCGACGCGCGCCTCGAGCAGGCGCAGGTTCGCGTCGGTGGCCGGCTCGTCGAGCAGCTCCGCGACCGCGGTGAGATCGGCGCGATCGTCGGGATCGGGCCCCTCGTCGTACTCGAACTCCGCCTCGTCGCCCACGTAGAAGTCGACGCCGTAGGCGCCCTCGTACAACGCGCCGCCGGGGTCGGCCCACCAGCGGGCGAGGAACGTGTCGTCGACCGTCTCGACGTGGACGTAGAAGCCGACGAATTCGCCGTCGATCCAGAGCTCCACCCAGCCGGTGCGCGACGCGGGCAGGCCCGCCTCGCGGAAGAGCGCGTAGGCGAGCGCCTCGTGGACGTAGGTCGGGTCCTGGACCATGTTGTTCAGCGTGAGGGTCTCGAGCCCGCGCAGGCGGTGGGGCGCGTACGCGTTCAGGTCGACCTTGAGCGCCACCTTCTGGTCGAGCGTGCGGAGCGAGCCCCAGACGCCCTTGATGCGCACGCCCACCTCGGGGAACCAGGCGCCCTCGAACCCGAAGGAGGCGACCACCTCGCCGTAGGGGTCGGCGTCGAGCGCGCGTCGCGACGCGTCCGGGATCCAGAGGTCCATCCGGTGCACGCGGGCGGGGTCGAACAAGGCCTCGCTCGGGTCGGGGTCGCCGGCGAGCGAGCCGTTCGGGTCGCCCGGGGTCGGCCGCCCCGTCAGCGCCCAGTCGCCGCCGTCGGGGATCCGCGCCCACGCGGTGTCGCCCGCCATCCGCCCCGTCGCGAGGTGGTCCACGGGCTCGCCCGCGACGGAGAGCACGAGGGTGTCGCCCTCGCCGTCGATGGGCAGCCCCCAGGCGAGCGCGCGCTCGCCCGGGCCCAGCACCCCCTCGCCGGTCCAGGCCTCGCCGCCGCCCTCCTCGAGGGTGACGTCGGCGAGGTCGACCGGGGCTTCGCCGGCGTTGAGGATCTCCACCCAGTCGGGGAACGCGAGCGTGGCGTCCATGACCGTGGAGTCGTTGTCGGCCTGGACCTCGTTGAGCACGAGCGCGGGCGAGTCCCGCGACGGCACCGTCTCCGCCGAGGTCGCCGGCGCGGGGGCGTCGTCGTCGATCGCGACGAGGCGGGTCTCCGAGCAGGCGAGGAGCGGGAGCACGGACGGACTGTACCGCGTCCGGCGGTCGCCCCGCCCGGGTCGCGGGGGTACGGAGGCTCCCATGAAGGGCTTCCACACGCAGGGCCTCGTGGTCCTCTTCCGGGAGGCCCCCCGCCCCGACGCGCTCGACGCCGCGCTCGCCCCGTTCCGCGCGGTGCCGAAACCGGTGGAGGAGCCGACGTGGATCGCCGGCGACCACGACGGCTTCGCGATCGCCGCGCCGCGCGGCGGGCTCGCGACCGTCCACGTGCTCGCCCGCGCGTGGCCCGACTCGATGGGCGACCCGAAGACGGACGGCGTGTTGTACGGCGCGTGGATGACGGGCTTCTTCGGGCCCTTCGCCTACCCGATGGGGCTCGCCCGCGCGGTGAGGCACGCGTACGGCTGGGAGGGCGCCGCGGAGGCCGTCACGAAGCACTGCGCGTTCGTCCGCGTGCTCGTCACCTACGTCGCGGGCGCGAAGCCCGACGCGCCCGTGTTGCCCGAGGGCTACGACGCGCGCGCCGAGCTCGACTTCGCGACCGCGATCGCCGCCGCGATCGCGGCGATCCCGGGGGCGCTCGCGTACTTCGATCCGAGCGGCGAGGTCCTCCTCCCGCCCGAGGAGCTCGGCCCGCGGCTCGCCGACGGGCTGGGGCAGGCGCGGCCCGCCATCGACGCGTGGACCAACGTGCGGATCGGGCGCGTGGACGAGGCGCCGCCCTGGATCCTGATGGACACGGTGGGGCTCGCGCAGCTCGACCGCGACGACCTCGAGGCCTGTTTCCCGGGCGACCGCGTGGAGCCCGACGAGGTCGCCCGCTTCCTGCGGAACGTGTCGCTCTACGTGGTCGAGCGCGGCGACGTGATCAAGGACGGCCACACGCTGGACGGGCCGAATGGCCGCTGGCGCGCGTGGCGGACGGAGCAGGGGCTCATGGACCCGCCGCGCCCGACGCTGCGCATGTTCCCCGAGGTCGCGGGGACGGCGCCGGCGCTGTTGCGGAAGGGGACCGGCGCCGAGGCGAAGGGCTTCTGGTCGCGCTTCTTCGGCTAGATCCGCATCCGCGTCCACGCCCCGCGCCGCACCGCGTAGCCCTTCGTCAGCGCCTTGCACGCGCTCGTCACGTTGATCGCCCACCACACGCCGGCCGCCCCCATTCCCAGCGGGAAGGCGAGGAGCCACGCGAGCGGGATGCGCGCGAAGTTGAAGGGCGCGGACAACCAGAATATCGTGCGGGTGTCGCCCGCGCCGGCGAGGACGCCCTCGGCGAGCGCCTCCCACGCGACGCACACCTGGGAGATGGCGAGCACGCGCGCGTAGACGACGGCCGCGTCCAGCACGGCGGGGTCGTCGGTGAAGAGCGCGCAGAGCGGGCGGGCGCCGAACCAGAAGACCGCGCCGGCGGCGAGCCCCAGGGCGGTGACCATCGGCAGGCCGAGCTCCGCGGCGCGGCGGGCCTCGTCGGGCCGGCCCGCGCCGAGGCTGCGGCCCACGAGGCTGGAGACGGCGAGCCCGATGCCGAGGAAGCAGGGGTACGACAGCCCCTCCAGCGCGGAGAACCCGATGCCGAGGGCGGCGTTGACCGCGGGCCCGAGCGGCGAGATCGTCACGCGCAGGAGCAGGAAGTACACGAGCGCGTAGGCGACGGTCGCGACGGTGACGGGCCAGCCGACGCGGGCCACGCGGCGCAGGGTGTCGTCGCGGGCGATCCGCGGGCCGAAAGCGCGCCACGCGGCCCAGAGCCCGATGCCCGCCATCAGCGTGCGCGACGCGCCCGTGGCGATCGCCGCGCCGGCCACGCCGAGCCCGGCGTGCTGGATGAGGAGCGGGTTGAGCACGGCGTTGAGCACGGCGGCGCCGACCTGCAGGGCCATCATCAGCCGCGTGCGCCCGACGGCGACGAACACGGCGTCGAGCGTGGGGTGCAGCGCGGCGGGCACGGCGAACACGGAGAGCCAGCGCAGGAACGTGGCGGCATCCCGCGCCACCTCGCCCTCGAGCCCCAGCACGCGGGCGAGCACGTCCGCGCCGGCGAACCCGACGACCCCGACGATCCCGCCGAGCCCCGCCGCCGCGGCGAGCGAGGTGCCGACGGCCCTCGCGCGCAGGTCTTCGTCGCCCGCGCCGGTCGCGCGGGCCACGAGCGGCCCCGCCCCGCCCGCGACGAGGCAGTACACGCCGTAGAAGCTGATGAGCACGAACGTGCACGAGCCGATCGCGGCCTGCGCGGGCGTGCCGATCCAGCCCGCCGCGAGCTGGTCGATCACGCGGAAGGCGTTGTTGAGGATCGCCGACGCGGCCGCCGGGGCCGCGAGGCGGACGAGCTCGCGGCGCGTGACCGGGGGGAGCACGGCCCGACGGCTAACCCGCGCCCGGACGACCTCGGGCCGTCAGCGCAGCAGGTCGGCGATCCGCCTTCACATGTGCGCGCTCTTCCCCAGCGCCACCGCGACGGCCTCGACCATCGCCTCGCCCAGCGTCGGGTGCGCGTGGACCACGTGGAGGAAGTGCTCGGCCGTCATCTCCGCGGCCCGCGCCATCACGAAGTTGGCCAGCAGCTCGCTCGCGTCGTGACCGACGATGTGCGCGCCGAGGATCTCGCCGTACGGCTCGCCGACGAGCACCTTCACCAGGCCCTCGCCGTGGCCGATGCCGCGGGCCTTGCCGTTCGCCGCGAACGGGAAGCGGCCCACCTTGAAGGCGAGCCCCTTCGCCTTCGCCTGCTCTTCGGTCAGGCCCACGCTGGCGACCTGCGGCTGGCAGTAGGTGGCGGCGGGCATGTTGCCGTAGTCCACGTCGGGGACGGCGTGGCCGGCGATGCGCTCGACGCAGACGTGCGCCTCGGCGTAGGCGGTGTGGGCGAGCGCGGGGGGCCCGCAGACGTCGCCGATCGCGTAGAAGCCGGCGGCCGTCGTGCGGTAGCTCGCGTCGTGCTTCACGAAGCCCTTCTCGAGCTGGATGCCCACCTTCTCGAGGCCGAGGCCCTCGGTGTTGGGCGCGATGCCCACGCTGATCAGGCAGGTGTCGGCGCGCAGCTCGGTGCCGTCCTGCAGCGCGACCTTCACGCCGTCGCCGTCGCGCGTGACGGACTTGCAGAAGACGCCCGTTCGCACCTCGATCCCGAGCTTCTTGTAGGCCTTCGCGAGCTCCGCGGCGATCTCGGCGTCCTCGAGCGGCGCGATGCGCGGGGCGCCCTCGATCACCGTGACCTTCGTGCCGAAGGCGTTCCAGAAGTAGGCGAATTCCAGCCCGATCGCGCCGGAGCCGAGGACGACGACGCTCTCGGGCTGGCGCGTGGAGACGATGGCCTCCTTGTAGGTGAGGATGCGCTCGCCGTCGGGCTCGATGCCGGGGAACGTGCGCGCGCGGGCGCCCGTCGCGACGATGACGTGTTTCGCCTCGACGATCTCGTCGGCGACGCGCACCTTGCCGGGGCCCTCGACGGTCGCGGTGCCGGCCTTCGTCGTGACGCCGTACTTCTGGAAGAGGAACTTCACGCCGCGCTCCGACTGGTCGGCGACGCGCCGGGAGCGCGCGATCACCTTCGCGAAGTCGTGGCGGGGGTTGTCGCAGGCGAGCCCGAACGCGGCGGTCTCGTCCTTCAGGAACAGGTAGTGCTCCGCCGCCTTGAGCAGCGCCTTCGAGGGGATGCACCCGACGTTGAGGCAGACGCCGCCGAGCTTCTCCTTCTCCACGCACGTGGTCTTCATCCCGCGCTGCGCGGCGAGGATGGCGGCGACGTAGCCGGCGGGGCCGGAGCCGATGACGCAGACGTCGACCATCACAGCACCATCAGCGCGGGGGCCTCGACGTAGCCGCGCAGCGCCTGCAGGAAGCGCGCGCCGAGCGCGCCGTCGATGACGCGGTGGTCGCAGGTCATCGTGGCCTTCATGCGCCAGCCCACCCCGAGCTGCCCGCCCTCGACCACCGGGACCTGCATCACCCCGCCCACCGCGAGGATGGCGGCCTCGGGCGGGTTGAGGATCGCGGTGAAGTGCTCGATGTCGAACATCCCGAGGTTCGAGACGCTGAAGCTGCCGCCGGTGTACTCCTCGGCGGCGAGCTTGCCCTCCTTCGCGCGGCCCGCGAGCGCGCGGACCTCCTCGCCGATCTCCCGGACCGACTTCCGGTCCGCGTCGCGCACCACCGGCGTGATGAGCCCCTCGGGGAGCGCGACGGCGACGCCTACGTCGACGCCGCCCTTGCGGACGATCGTGTCGCCGTTCCAGGCCGCGTTGCACTCCGGCACGTCGACCAGCGCGGCGGCGACGGCCTTCAGCACGAGGTCGTTGTAGCTGACCTTGATCCCGCGGGCGTTGGCGACCGTCTTCAGCTTGACCAGCGCGGCCGCGTCGAAGGTGACGGTCAGGTAGAAGACCGGCACCTGCTGGTGCACCTCGGTGAGCCGGCGCGCGATGGTCTTGCGCATCTGCGTGACGCGCACGGGCTCGTCGGCGCGCCGCGGCGCCGCCTTCCCGACCGGCCCGCCCTCCACGTCGGCGGCGACGATGCGCCCGCCCGGCCCGCTGCCCTTCACGCGGCGCAGATCCACGCCCTTGTCGGCCGCCATCGCCTTCGCGAGCGGGCTCGCCACGATCCGCGGCCCCGCGGCCACGTAGGGGGCGAGCGGCTCCATGATCGCGGGGTCGACGGGCCTGCCCTGCCACGTGATCGTGGGGACCCTGCCCGGCGCCACCGGCTCCCCTCCTTTCGCGGAGCGGGGCGAGGGGCTGGGGGGGAGGGGTGCCGGTG
>JBMOQZ010000343.1:0-6887 GCA_049322475.1 Myxococcota bacterium
ACGAGGTCCGGCCGGGCGCCGAGGCGCTCGCCCGCAGGTCCGGCGTGCCCGTCGTGTGCGGCGTGGTGCTCGCCCGGGGCTTCCGCCTGCGCACCTGGGATCGCTTCCTGATCCCCTTCCCCTTCGCCCGCGTGCGCGTCCGCTACGCCGTCGCCGACTCCGACGTCGCCGGCGCGCTGGCCCGCCTGACTGCTGACAGCTGACGGCCGCCGGCTTAGTCGCGCGGGGTGCTGATCCTCCTCGCCGGCTGCTCCACCGTCCACGGCGTCCGCCCGCTCGAAGCGGGCCAGTGGGCGGTCGAGGGCTCCGTCGGCGGCCCGATCACCGAGGTGTACGGCGCGCCCATCCCGCTGCCCATCTCCACGGTCGGCGCGGCCTACGGCCTCGACGGCAGGACCGACCTGCACGCCGCCGTGCAGACGGGCGCGCTCGCCTTCTTCGGGCTCGGCGGGCTCGACCTCGGCGTGTCGCGCCAGTTCTGGGGGAACGACGCCACGCGGCTGATGGGCGACCTCACGCTCGTCGGCATCGCCGGCGACGTCGACCCGGACGGCGGCGAGCCGGGCGGCTTCGCGCTCTTCGCGAACCCGACGGTCACGCTCGCGCGCGACTGGGGCGAGGCGCGTCGCCAGACCGTCTACGGCTCGCTCTTCGGCTTCGTGGAGGCGACGCCCGCGTTCGCCGGGCTCGCGGGCCTCGCCGCGGGCAACCGGTGGGGCCTCGGACCGCAGCTCGGCCTCACGACCGAGCTCAAGTGGATCGCCCCCTATGCGTCGACCCGCTCGCTCACGCCCCGGTACCTGTCCCCCGGCGAGCTCGGCGCCGTCAGCTTCCTCGTCGGCATGGACGTCCGCCTCGGAGGTGGGGAGTGAACCTGCTCGCGCTCGCCGGCTGCATGACGATGGACGGCTTCTTCTTCGCCAACGAGCCGCTCGCCCAGTACAGCCTCGCCTCCGACGTGATCCCGGCCGACGCGTTGGAGCTCGTGAGCTTCGACAGCACCGACCACGTGAAGCTCTACGGCGTGTGGGCCCACCAGGCGACGCCCGGCGCGCAGGTCTTCGCCTACTTCCACGGCAACGCGGCGCACATCGACGCGTACATGGACAAGGTCGAGGTGTACTGGGGGATGGGGTACGAGGTCTTCGTCTTCGACTACCGCGGCTTCGGCATGTCGACGGGCACGCCCACCCACGACGGCGTGCTCGAGGACGGGAAGGCGGCCGTCGAGTACCTCGAGGAGACGACGGGGCTCGCCCCCGAGCAGGTGGTCTTCCACGGGCTGTCGCTCGGCGGCTTCGTGTCCGTGCACGTCGCCGGCGACTACCCTCCGAAGGTGCTGATCACCGAGGACATGTTCGCCAGCGGGCAGAAGCTGATGGACGACGGCTCGGGGCTCTCGCTCCCGCAAGGCTGGATGCTCGAGGACGAGTGGGACAACGTCTCGGCCGCCGCGGCGGTCCCCTCGCCCTACCTGATCGTCCACGGCGCCGAGGACACCTACGTGCAGCCGTCCCACGCGGAGGAGGTCTACGCCGCGGCGAACGACCCGAAGCGCCTCTGGCTCGTGCCCGGCGCGGACCACGCGCAGGCCGACGTCGTGGACCCCGGCGAGTACGCCGCCAACGTCACCTGCTGGGTCGCGCAGACCTGCCCGGAATGAGAGGCTACAGGCCACAGGCCACAGGCTACGGCCCATGAGGCCCGGCCAGCGCGCCGCCGGCCGATGGGAGCTGGTCCGGGAGCTCACGGGTGGCGAGGACTGGGTGCGGTGGGAGGTGCGCGACGGCGAGCACGTCGCCGAGCTGGTCGCGCCGAAGGCCCACGCGCTCCTGCGGCCCGGCGCGCGCGAGGCGTTCGCCGGGACGCCGATGCCGGACGATCCCGCGGTGCTCCCGCGCCTTGCCGAGGACGAGATCGACGACGTCCCCGTGCGGGTGCAGGCCCGCACGCGGTGCACCTTCCTCGAGGCGCGCCTGTCCGTGGCCGAAGCGCGGGCGATCGCCGGCTGGCTCGGCCCCGCCGTGCTCGCCGCGGGGGGCGCGTGCGCGGGCGAGCTCACGGCCGAGGACCTCGTCGTGGACGCCGACGGGGTGCCCCGCCTCGCGCCGCTGGGGATCCCGCGCGCCGAGAGCCTCGCGCGCAAGCCGGTCTACCGTGCGCCCGACGGGGGCGCCGACGGGCGAGCCGACCTCTTCGGCCTCGGCGTGGCGCTCCACTTCGCGGCGACGGGGCGCCTGCCGAAGCTCCCGCCGTCGCCGGTCGATCCGGCGCTCGACCCGGTGTTCGCGGGGCTCCTGTCGCGGGACCCCGACGCGCGCGTCGCCGCGTTGCCGCCGCCGCCGGAGGAGCCGCCCCGCCTTCAGCCCCCGGCGGCGCCGCCCGCGCCCGCGCCCATCGTACACACCCCCCACGATCCGCTTCCCCGCTACGTCGTCGTGGTGCCGCTCCGAGGCCTCGGGCCGGACGCGCTGCGTCGGGTCGCCGCGCGCGCCGCCTCCGACGTCGCCGCGGTCGAGCGGGCCGCCGCGCGGGGGGCGATGTGGGCCGTCGGCGGCGCGGAGACCGAGCTGGACGCTGGGCCGCTGCTGAAGCGGCTCGCCGGGCTCGGCCTGCCCGCCCGGGCGGTCACGACGGTGGCGCCGAAGGTCGTGCAGTACTGGGCGGTGGCCGTCGTCGTCGCGGTCGTCGGGCTCGTGTCGGGCTTCCTGCTGCCGTTCGGCGTCGCGGCCGGGGTGCTCGCCTGGATGGGCCTCATCAACTTCCGGCACATGTTCCCGGTGGCCGAGGCCCGCCTCGCCTGGCAGGAGCGTCGGCGCGCCCCCGCCGACCCGGCCTCGCCCGTCGCGAAGATCGAGACCCTGCGCGCGCGCATCGTCGCGGAGGACCTGCACGACGCGGTCGCCGCCGACCTCCGCGCGCGCCTCGCCGACGCCGAGCGGAAGCTCGACGCCGCGCTGCTCGAAGGCGGGGATCTGGGGGCGGTGGCGGGGATGCTGGACGCGATCGCGAGCGATCTGGATCGCTCCTGAAGCCGCGCGCGCCCTAGCGCCCGATCCTCCACCCGTCCCCGTCCACGTAGTCCATCGTGTACAGGTCCTTCAGCTTCCCCTCGTGGTCGATCACGCGGAAGGTCAGGTGCATGTTGGCGCCGTCGAGCTCGACGTTCCACCAGCCCTGCACGGGGAACCAGTGGGCGTCGATCTCGGCGTTGAAGCCCTCGAAGGAGCCGCGGGCCTTCGCCTTCTCGACGATCGCCTCGGGGATCTTGCGCGGCTCGACCCAGTAGTCGAACTCGCGCAGCACGGCGAGGTCCCAGATGGGCTCGAGCTTCAGGTCGCGGTCCTCGCGCACGCCCCAGCGCGCGAACGAGTCCGCGGGCGAGCCGCCGCCGCCGGCGACGACGTAGATCTCGCCCTTCTTGCCGCTCGGCAGGTACACCTCGTTGGTGTGCGCGTGGCCGGCGAACACCGCCTTCAGCTTGCCGAGGCCCGTGGAGGACTCGACCGCGTCGACGAGCTCGCTCGGGCCGCCGCCCTCGTCGCACGCCTTGCCGTTGGCGAGGGTCCAGCGCGGGTGGTGCATGAACACGAGCACGCCGTCGTACGCGTCGCCGGACAGCGCCTTCGGGATCCACTCGAGCTGCTCGTCCCAGCGCGAGCCCAGCTCGTCCTTCGCCGAGTCGAGGACCACGAAGCGCCAGCGGGCGCCGCGGGCGGTGACGTCGAAGGAGTACCAGCTGGCGACGCGGCCGAAACCGATGTCGACGCCCACGCCGGGGAACGCGGCGCCGAAGCCGACCATGCGCTCGTCGCCCGCGCGGTCGTGGTTGCCGGCGACGGGGATGGAGCGGACGCGCATCGTGCCCGTCTCGGGGAGCTCGCTGCCCGACAACACGAGGCCCCAGTCCTTCGAGAACCGCTTCCATTCGGCGGTGGTGGACTCGCGCACGAGGTCGCCGAGGAGCAGGACGAAGTCGACCTTTCCGGCCTGCACCTGCTCGGAGATGTCCTTCACGATGCGCGCCTCGGTGTCCGGCGTGGCGGCGCGGCCGGCGGCCGTCTCGCCGGGCATCGCGGGACGTACGTCGCCGAGCACGGCGAACTGCACGTTCTCGCGCGACTCCTTCGTCTCGCCGTCGTCGGCGTAGAGGTCCTGGGTGGGCACGGCGTTCGGGTTGACGCCGGCGAGCGCGGCGGAGAGGAGGGCGATCAGCACGGCCCGAGTGTAGCGCGGCCGGGCGGGGGCGGGGATCGCGCGATAGCGGCGCGGCCGGATGCGCATCCTCCTCGTCACGCACTTCATGCCTCCGCATCCCGGCGGGATCGAGGGGATGACGCAGCTCCTGCTCGACGGGCTGCGACGGGCGGGCCACGAGGCGCGCTGGATCGCGTCGGCCGAGCCGCTCCCCCCCGGCGAGACGGGCCCGCTCGTCCGCGTGCCGGCCTGGAACCCGCTCGAGCCTCGCGCGCACGTCCCCATTCCGCTCTGGGGGCCCGTCGCGCTCGCCGCGCTCGCTCGCGAGGTGCGGCGCGCCGAGGTCGTCCACGTCCACGAGTGTCTGAACGTCCCGACGTGGCACGCCGTGGCGATTGCGCGCGCCCTCCGCCGGCCCGTCCTCCTCACGCAGCACGTCGGGTTCGTCCCCTACGGCGGCGTGCTCGACGCCGTGGAGACGCTCGCCTACCGGACCGTCGGCCGGACCGTGCTCGCCGGCGTTCACGCCCGGGTGGCGGTGAGCCCCCACGTGGCCGCGTACTTCGCTCCGGCGCGGTTCCACGTCGTACCCAACGCGCGCGACGAGGCTCGCTTCCGGCCCTCGGAGGCGCCCCCGGAGCGCACCGTGCTCTTCGCCGCCCGGCTCGTCCCGAAGAAGGGCGTCGGCGTGGTGTGCGCGGTGTGGCCCGAGGTCGCGGCCCGCCATCCCGACTGGCGGCTGGTCGTCGCCGGCGACGGCCCGCTCGCGCCGGCGCTCGCCGCGCTGCCGAACGTCCGCATGCTCGGGCAGGTGCCTCCCGAGGCGATGCCCGAGGTGATCGCCCGCGCAGGCGTGTCGTGGCTCCCGTCCAGCGGCGAGGGCTTCCCGTTGACCGTGCAGGAAGCGCTCCTCTGCGACGTCCCGGTCGTGGTGTCGCGCGATCCGTCCTTCGTCGCGAACCTCGCCGCGGGCGACGGCGCGTTCCTGTGCGACGACGACGAGTACGCCGACGCGCTCGACGCGGCCATGGCGCTCCCGCGCGACGGCTCCCGCGCGGCCCGGGCTCGGGCACGCTGGGCGAGCGCGACCATGGTGGAGGCCTACGTCGCGCGCTATCGCTCCCTGCTCGCCGGCTCCTGAGCGCCGACCGGTTATCGTCCCCGCGATGCAGGCCGCGAGCCCGTCGCCGGAGGTCCCCCCGCTCGTCACGGTCGTGTACCCGTGCCTGAACGAGGGTCCCGCGATCTCCGGATGCGTAGCCGCGGCGCGCGCGGCGCTCGACGCCGCGGGGCTCGCCGGGGAGGTGCTCGTCGTCGACAACGCGTCCACGGACGACAGCGGGTCGCTCGCTGCGGCGGCGGGGGCGCGCGTCGTCGTCGAGCCCCGGCGCGGCTACGGCAGCGCCATCCTGCGCGGCCTGCGCGAGGCCCGGGGCGACTACGTCGTGGTGCTCGACGCGGACGGGACCTACCCCATCGAGCAGGTCGGGCGCTTCGTCGCGTGCATGCGGGACAGCGGGGCCGACTTCGTCATCGGCAACCGCTTCGCGGGGGAGATGGACCACGGCGCGATGCCCTGGATGAACCGCTACGTCGGGAACCCCGTCCTCTCGGGCCTGACCCGCGCGCTCTTCCGCGTCCCCGTGACCGACATCCACTGCGGCATGCGGGCGCTGCGCAGGAGCCGCGTGGCGGAGCTGGGCCTCGTCGCGCCCGGAATGGAGTTCGCGACCGAGATGGTGGTGAAGGCGCTCGACCGCGACCTCCGCGTCGCCGAGGTGGGCATCCCCTACCGAACCCGCATCGGCGCGAGCAAGCTCAACCCCTTCCGCGACGCGTGGCGGCACGTCGAGCACATGCTGGCGTTCTCGCCGTCGGTCCTCCTGCTCTGGCCGGGGCTCGCCCTGTTCGCCTTCGGCTTCGCCGTGCAGCTGGCGCTCCTCTCGGGCCCGCGGGCCATCCTCTTCCGGACCTGGGACGTACACGCCAACCTCGCGGGGCTCGCCAGCGCCACCGTCGGTGCGACATTGCTCTCGCTGGGGTTCGTCAGCGCGGCGCACGCGCGTCACGTCGGCATGCGGTTCCGCAAGAGCCCGGTCGCCGGGTTCGTGGCCGCCCGCGGCGACGCCCTCCCCCGGGCGGCCGGCGTCGTGTTGACGGCCGCGGGGACGCTGACCTGGGGCTACGTCGTCGCCTCCTGGGTCGCGAGCGGCTTCGGGGCGCTCGCCGCCGTGCCCATCCTCGCGTTCGCGACCGCGCTCGTCGCCACCGGCGTCACGTTCCTCGCGACCGCCTTCATCGTTCACGTCATCCGGCTCGGCGCTTAGGCGGCGGCGCGTTCGCTCCGTCGGAGGGCCCAGGCGATCCCGCCGAGCAGGTTCAGCGAGAGCATCGGGAGCACGAACAGGTTGTAGACGTCCGCGCCGTGGGCGTAGCCGACCGGCGCCAGCAGGGCGGCCATCGCCGCGTGCCCGACCCCGATCCCGCCGGGGGGGGTTACCGGCAGGACCGAGAGGACCAGCGCGAGGGCGCCGGCCTCGGCGACGTCCCGCGCGGAGTCCACCGGCGCGATCCGGCCCGCGATCACCGCGATCCACCCGACGGCGAGGGCGACCTGCGCGAAGGACCAGGCGAGCGCGACGATGCCCGCGCCGCCGAGCGCCCGCTGGACCTCGAGCGGCACCCACCGC
>JBMOQZ010000344.1:0-6802 GCA_049322475.1 Myxococcota bacterium
GGCGCGCGGCCCGCGCGCTCCACGCGGCCCGGGAGGCCCGCTCGCCCGCCCGCCCGCTCGCCCGCGAGCTCGAGGCGCTGCGCCCGGGCGAGGCCCGCACGGTCGAGCTCCCCGCGGGGGTGACCGCGGAGGCGCTCGCGTCGGCCCTCGCCGTCTCGGCCCACGACGGCTTCGGCTACTGGCTCGAGCCCCTCGGCGGGCGGGTGCGGGTGACCCGGGGCGACGCCGGTGTGCCGACGCTCTGGCGGGTGCTGCACGAGCTCCGCAACCCGGCGCCGGCCAAGCGCCAGGGGCACACGCACGCGGTCGGCCGCGCGGATCTCGGGGCGATCCGCGTCCCGCCGGGGCGGCTCGCGGAGGAGAGCGCCACCGGCGTGCCCGGCGAGCGGGTGATGGGCGAGGCGGAGGAAGGGTGGGCGCCCGCCGTCCCCCTCGTCGACGACTACCTCCACGCGACGGGGCGGAGCGAGGTCCGGGTCGTGACCTGCGAGGGAACGACGGTCGTGCGCCCGCCGCGGGGTCCCTTGCGCGCGCTCCGCGCGCAGGCGCGCCTGACGTTCCGGTACGCCGAGGTCGACGCGCTCCGCACGGCGTCGCTCCGCGAGGGCGACCCGGCGCTGCGCGATCGGTACGTCGCGGCGATGCGTCGCGACGGCTTCGAGACGGAGGGGCCCGACCGGGACGGCCCGAGCGCGCCGTGGTTCCGGTTGGGCGCGGCGCTCGATCCCGTGGCGTACCTCGTGAGCATGGGCGCGAACTCGCTGACCCACCTCGCGGTGGCCGTCCTCGTCCTGCTCGCGTGGCTCTTCGGGCGCGCGGCGTGGGCGAAGGCGCGCGTGCGGCGTGCCCGCGCGCGCATCGCGCTGGTCGTGGGCGGGTGGGGGACCCGCGGGAAGAGCGGCACCGAGCGCCTCAAGGCGGCGCTCTTCGAGGGCCTCGGCGTCCCGTTCCTGTCGAAGACCACGGGGTGCGAGGCGATGGTGCTCCACGCGCCGCCCGGCGGGCACGCGGTCGAGCTCTTCCTGTTCCGGCCCCACGACAAGGCTTCGATCTGGGAGCAGGTGGACGTGCTCGGCCTCGCCGACCGGCTCGACGCGCGCGCGATGTTGTGGGAGTGCATGGCCCTGAACCCCCGGTACGTCGACATCCTCCAGAGCGGGTGGATGCGGGACGACCTGTCCACGCTGACCAACGCCTACCCGGACCACGAGGACATCCAGGGGCCCTCGGGGATGGACGTGGCGCAGGTCATCGGCGGGTTCGCCCCCCCCGACGCGTTGCTGCTCTGCACGGAGGAGAACATGCGCCCCGTCCTCGCGGAGCAGGCGAGGTCGCGGAACGCCGTCCTCCAGCCGCTGGATCGGGTCGCCCGCGAGCTCGTGCCCCGGGACCTGATGGACCGGATGCCGCACGCGGAGCACCCGGCGAACGTGGCGCTCGCCGCCGCCGCCGCGGAGGCGCTCGGCCTCCCCCGCGTCGAAGCGATCGGGCTCATGGCGGAGCACGTCGTCCCGGACCTCGGCGCGCTGGTCGTGTACCCGCCCGCCGCGCACGACGGGCGCCGCGTCGTGTTCGCGAACGGGATGTCCGCGAACGACACGTTGTCCTTCCGCCACAACTGGCGGCGCACCGGCTTCTCGGCCTTCGACCACGCCGCCGACCCGGCCTGCTGGCTGGTCACGGTCGTCAACAACCGGGCCGACCGCGTCGCGCGGACCCGGGTGTTCGCGGGGATCCTCGCCAACGACGCCAACGCGCACCGGCACGTCCTGATCGGCACGAACCTCCGCGGGCTCGCCCGCTACCTCGAGCACGCGATCGCCGAGCGCGCGGACGCGTGGGTGCTGGACGGCGACCCGGGGCGGGTGGATCGGCTCTTCGCCCACCTCCGCCTCGTCGAGCCGGGCGCGCTGGGCGCGGCGTGCGCCGCGCGCCTCGGCGCCTCCGCGGAGCCCATCCACGCCTGGCGGGTCGCATCCGCCGCCGTCGGCGGGCACGCCGATCTCGACGCCGCGCGGACGGCGGCGTCCGAGGCCCGCGGGGCCGCGGCGGCGCTGGAGTCGGCGTGCGGGCCCGACGCCGCCGGGCTGGCCGAGCACCTCCTCGAGGCGCTGGCCCGCTGGGGGGTGTACCGCGCGGCGCGCGACGCGCGGCCCGAGGTCGCCCGCGCCGCCTACCGGGCCCTCGCGATGGCCTCGGTCGTGGTCGTGGAGGACAGCGCCGCGTCGGGCGACCGGATCATCGGGGTCGCCACCGCCGCGGTGCCCCCGGGCGCGGAGGCCCGGATCATGGGGGTCCAGAACATCAAGGGGACCGGCCTCGACTTCGCGTACCAGTGGGTCTACTGGCGCGAGATCCACGATCATCTCCGCGCGCTCGCGGCCCCCGACGGCGATCGGCGGCGCGCCGCGCTGGCCGGGCTCGAGCAGTGCCCGTTCGAGTCCGTCCTCGCGTGTGAGGCGGCCCTCGCGGCGCTCGAGCCCGTCCGCCGCGATCCCGCGATCGGGGCCCGGGCCTCCGCGCTCTACGTCGTGGTCGAGAGCCGGCGCGCCGCGCTCCGGGGGGCGCGCCGGGGGGAACGTCGCGCGCCGCGGCGGGGGAGCGCCGTCCGCAGGTGGACCGAGCGCCTCCTCGATCCCTTCGACGCGATCCTGCGAAGAGAACGTGCGAAGCGCATCTTCGACGACCTGGCGACCCGGCGCGGGTCTCACCGCCGGGCGAGACTGGAGCTGAAGCGGCTCACCGAGCGGCAGAAGGGAGGCTGGCTCTCGGCTACATAGGGGGGCCATGCCGCGGAACCTCGGCCGCGTCCTCGTCGTCGAGGACGACCCCGATCTCGTCGCCGTCCTCGAGTACGCGCTCCGCCGCGCCGGCGCGGAGGACGTGGTCGTCGCCCGCGACGGCTTCGCCGCGCTTTCGCTGGCCCGGCGCAAGAACCCGGACCTCATCCTCCTCGACCTGATGATCCCGGGCGTGGACGGGCTCGAGGTGGCTCGTCACCTGCGCGCGGGTCCGCCGGTGGTCACCGCCCCGATCGTGTTCATCACCGCCGCGACGTCCGCGTTTCGGGACCGCACCCCCGAGGAGTGCGGCGCGATCGGGCTCTTGCCCAAGCCCTTCGACGCGGCGACGGTGGCCCGGGACCTCCTCCGCCTCCTCGAGCGCCACGCCGGGGGCTGACCGGGCGGCCGCTCAGAAGGGCAACACGCCGACCTCGAGCTCGTGGGCGTCGCCGGTGGAGCGCACCCAGTCGACCGCGCTCCAGCCGTCCGGCTCGCCGGCGGCGCTCCGCCACTCGATCACCTCGACGTCGTCGACGGTCAGGACCGACCGGCCGCACGACGGCGGCGAGAGCGACACGTAGAGCAGGCCCGCGTTGGGCTCGAGGCCACCGACGGGCTCGGCGGCCTGGTCCGGGAGGTCGAGGAGCACCTCGCCGCCGCCCTCGGCCGGGTCGAACGCGAGCTCCACCTCCCGCAGGAGGACCGACTCCGGCTCCTCGGTGGGGTCGAGGTCGTCGAAGTGGTAGAGGGCCAGACGAACGGCCGCCCGCGCGTCGCAGCCCTCCTGCCGGGCGAGGAGCCGGATGGACCACCGCGGCTCGCCGTCCATCGGCGTCTCGCCGTCCGCGTCCGCCCAGATCGCGTGCCGGGGGAGCGTCACGCGCGCGATCATCCTCGCCGACACCCGCTCCTCGTGGGCGAGGCGGCGCTCGAGGGACAGGCTCGCGAGGCCGGCGAGCGGGCGCCGGCGCTCCGGGGTGACCCACTCCGACGACCACGTCCAGCCGGCCACGTCCTCGTCCGACTCGTCCCCGTCCTCGTCCTCGAAGGAGCCCAGCCCGGCGCGCGCCCGTCCGACGAGGAGATCGGCCGGCGGCGCGTCGACGAGGCGACGCCGGACGAGCCCGTCCGCCTCGACGCGGGCGATCCCGCCGGCGGGCACCGCGACGCGCAGCGTCGTGGAGGCCGGGGGCGCGGGATCGAGCACGAACGTGGAGTGCTCCCGGCGGAAGCCGGGGGCGGCGCGGGCCTCGCCGAGGACCGAGCGCACGCCGAGGTCCGCGCCGCGCTCCGCCTCCGCGGGGAGCAGGCTGGACTCCCAGAGCGCCCGTCCCACGTTCCGCGCGAGGTGGTCCGCCACCGGCACGGGCCGGTAACGATCCAGGAAGACGGGGACGATCCGGGCTTCCACGAGCGTGGTCCCCTCCCAGACCGTCCGCAGGAACGCCCCCGGGAACGTCGAGAGGAAGTCCTGGTCGAACAGGAAGTTCCCCAGGCTGTAGGCGACGAGCCGGCCCCGGTACCACTCGAGGCCCTGGAGGACGTGCGGGTGGTGCGCGACCACGAGGTCCGCGCCGGCGTCGACGGAGGCGCGCGCCGCGTCGATGACGGTGGCGCCGGGGACCGCGGCGAACTGGTACCCCATGTGGAGCTGCACCACGAGGAGGTCGACCTCCTCGCGGAGGTCGGCAACGTCCTCGGCGCTCGCCTCCGTCCAGAGCCGCCCGCCCCCGTGCCCGCGCCGGGCCACCCAGTCCTGCAGCTCGGGGTACACCTCGGCCGCCGACGCCCAGAGCGTCGCGCGCTCGGCCTCCCCGAGGACGTCCTCGGCGTCGCGCACCGCCGCCCACGCGCTGCCGATGCGCCGCGCCGCGACGGGGATCCCGAGGGCCGGCTCCCCCCACACGCGGGCCTCCCACGCGAACGCCTCGTCCTCCGGGACCGGGTCCGGCGGCGTCTCGTCGTCGGTGGGGTACTGGTCGTTGACGTAGTCCCCGTCGACGGAGGTGAAGGCGAGGACGCCCACCCGCAGGCCCCCCACGTCGACGATCAGCGGCGCGGCGGCCTCCTCCTCGTCCATCCCGGCGCCCACGAACGGCACGCCCCGCGCGTCGAGGGCGTCGAGCGTGCTCGCAACGCCCTCGTCGAGCCAGTCCCGCTGGTGGTTGTTGGCGAGCCCCGCGACGCCGACGCCGAGCGGCCCGAACGCGGCGAGCCCCTCCGGGGGGCTCTGCAGGAGCCAGCGCTTGCCCGGGTAGGCGGCCTCGTCCGGGAGGTCGCCCACGACGCTCTCGAGGTTGACCGAGACGAGGTCGGCGAGCGCGAGCGCCGGGCCGACGTCGGACACCAGCGCCATCGCGGAGAGTCCGCCGTCGCCCCGCTCGATCAGCGGCTCGCCCTCCGTCGGCGCCACGTACCGGCGCCCGAGCATGACGTCGCCCGTGTGGTGCAGCACCGTGCGGCCCTCCGCCTCGAGCACGCGGACCTCGGTGACCCCGCCCGCGTCCATCCGGCCGAGGGGCACCGGCTCGGGGAGGAAGCCCGGCGCGCGGACGACGGCGAGCACCGGGTGGTCGAGCCGGCGCAGGGTGGCCTCGCCGGACGCGTCCGTGACGACGACCTGCCCGTCCGCCTCGATCTCCGCGCCGGCCACGGGCGAGCGCCCCTCGCCGACCACGCGGAGCTCGAGCTCGAACCTGCCCGGCGAGCAGGCGCTCAGGACGAAGCCGAGGGTCGCGACGGAGAGGAGCGAACGCACGCGGATCCTTTCGGCGCCGGGGAGGGTCGGCGCCCCTCGCCCATGCCAGACGCGTGCCATTCCCCTCGGCGAGCCCCCGACGTGGCAGCCCCACCTCGTACGTCGCGGTCTCGCCCCCCCACCGCGGTCGCCGGCGAGGGAGGGTGCGTCTCGAAACGTGACACCGCCCCCCACGCACCTTCACTCGGCCCGCAGCACCTCGGCCGGCCGCACGCGCAGGGCCCGCGCGTTCGCCGCCACGCCCACCGCCGCGCACGCCACGGCCGAAGCAGCCACGGTGATCGCCAGCGCCGCGAAGTCCGTCCGCCAGTCCAGCCGCATCATCCGCGTGACGATCGCCCAGCTGATGCCGACGGCGCCCAGGGCCCCGAGCGCGCCCGCGAAGAGCCCGAGGAGCCCGTACTCCACCGCGAACAGGGCCACGACGCCCGCGCGGGTCGTCCCGAGCGTCTTCAGCAGCGCGACGCGCTTGCGCTGGCGGGTCGCGTCGGCCGCGAGCCCGCTCACGAGGATGGCCACGCCGGCGACGGCGGTGAAGGCGCCCACCGCGCGGATGCCGGTCCCCAGCTTCTCGAGGAGGCCGCGCGCCTGCTCGATGGCGGCGCGCACGCGCACGAGCGTGACGTTCGGGAAACGCGCCGCGAGCGTGTCCTGGACGGTCGCCTCCGCCTCGGCGGGCAGCTGGGCGGTGAGCAACACGCTCTGCGGCGCGGCGTCGAGCGGCCCGCGCTCGGCGACCACGAAGAAGTTCATGTCGAAGCTCTCCCACGTCACCTCGCGGAGGCTCGTCACGACGAGCTCGACGGGCACGCCCTGGACGTCGAAGACGACGCGGCTCCCCAGCCCGGCGCCGATGCGCTCCGCGAAGCGCGACTCGAGCGAGACCTCCGCCTCGGTCGCCGGCGAGAAGGCGGCGCCGGCGACCACCCGGTTGTCGCTCGGGAACGTGTCCGTCGTGGTGAGGCGCTGCTCGCGGGTGAGTGCCCAGCGGTCGTCCTCGCCGCGCTCGCCGGCGAGCGTGTCGACGTCGCGGCCGTCCACCGCTCGGAGCCGGGCGACGATCATCGGCGCCGTCCGTACGCGCGTCGCCCCGCGCTCCTCGAGCAGCCGCACGACGGCGTCGCGCTGGTCGGTCTGCACGTCGAGCAGAAACGCGCTCGGCGCGTCCTTCGGGAACTCGTCGGCCACCTGCGCGTAGATGCGCCCCTCCACCAGCACGGTGGTGGCGACCACCGCGACGCCCAGCGACAGGGAGACCGTC
>JBMOQZ010000345.1:0-6735 GCA_049322475.1 Myxococcota bacterium
CAGCGAAACGACGAACGGGACGAGGCGGGCGCGGGCGCCGCGCAGCTCCCGCGACAGGTGCCGCAGGAGGCGAGTCACGACACGGAGACGACGCGCCCGTCGCGCAGCGTGACGCGGCGGTCCGCGCGGGCGGCGACGGCGGGGTCGTGGGTGACGAGGACGACGGTGGCGCCGCTCTCGCGACGGAGCGCATCCAGCGTGTCGAGCACGCGGGCGCCGGTGGCGCCGTCGAGGTTGCCCGTGGGCTCGTCGGCGAGCAGGATGCGCGGCTTCGCGGCGAACGCGCGGGCGAGCGCGACGCGCTGCTGCTCGCCGCCCGAGAGCTGGCGCGGGTAGTGGTGGGCGCGCGCGGTCAATCCCACGGCGGCGAGGAGCGCGTCGGCGCGGGCGTCGGCGTCGGGCGCGTCGAGCAGCTCGAGCGGGAACGAGACGTTCTCGCGCGCGGTGAAGTGGTCGAGCAGCTGGAAGGACTGGAACACGAAGCCGAGCGCGCCGCGTCGCCAGCGCGCGAGCGCGTCCTCCGAGCGCGCGTGCAGGGGCTCGCCGTCGACCCAGACCTCGCCCTCGCTCGGCCGATCGAGGCCCGCGAGCAGCGCCAGCAGCGTGCTCTTCCCGGAGCCGCTCGGCCCCACGAAGGCGACGAGCTCGCCCGTCGCGATCTCGAGCTCGACGTCGGCGAGCACGACGAGATCGTCGTCCCCGGAGCGGAAGCGCCGCGAGACGCGGGCGAGGCGGATGGCGGGAGGCAAGGGCGTCCGCGTAACGCTATGGGCGGCCCATGGTCATCTTCCTGCTCGCCTGCGCGCGCGATCCCGCGCCCTCGCCCGCGCCCGTCGCGCCCGCCGCGGCCCCGGCGCCGCGTGCCGCCGGCGCGCGCGTGGTGTTCCTCGGCGACAGCCTCACCGCCGCGATGGGGCTGCCCGTCGACCGGGGCTTCCCCGCGCTGCTCGGCGAGGCGCTCGCCGCGAAGGGGCACCCCGTCGAGGTCGTCAACGCGGGCGTCTCCGGCGACACCACCGCGGGCGGGCTCCGGCGGCTGGACTGGCTGCTCTCGCAGGAGCCGGACGTGCTCGTCGTGGGGCTCGGCGCGAACGACATGCTCCGGGGGCTGCCGCCCGAGGAGGCGAAGGCCAACCTGCGCGCGATCGTCACGCGCGCGAGGGCCGCGGGCGCGGACGTGCTGCTGCTCGGCATGCGCGCGGACCCCTCGCTCGGGCCCGCCTACGTCGCGCAGTTCGACGCGATCTACCCGGACCTCGCGACGGAGCTCGACGTGCCTCTCGTCCCCTTCCTGCTCGAGGGCGTCGCGGGCGAGGCGACGCTCAACCTCGCGGACGGCGTGCACCCGACGGCGGACGGGCAGGCGAGGATCGCCGCGCTGGTGCTCCCGGCGCTCGAGCCGCTCGTCGCCGCGCGCCCCGGCTAAGCGGGCCGCCCCTCCCGCGCCTTCCCCGCGATCCAGCCGTCGAGCCCGTTGGCGAACGCCCGCCGCGCCCGCTCGTCGAAGCCCGCCGTGCCCCCGCCCTCGATCATCCCGGCCGCGCGCGCCTCGGTGAAGAAGTCGCGCATCGCCAGCTTCTCGCCGACGTTCGAGGGGGTGAACCACTCGCCGCGCGGGCTCAGCACGGCGACGCCGCCCGCCACGAGCGCGGCCGCGAGCGGGACGTCGCCGGTGACGACGAGGTCGCCCGCCTCCGCGTGGGCCACGAGCCAGTCGTCCGCGACGTCGAGGCCCCGCGACACGACCACCGTGTCGATGCGCGGGCTCCGCGGCACGACGAGCGGGCGGTTGGCCACGACGGTCACGCCGACGACGCCGCGCTGCGCCGCCCGGAACGCGATCTCCTTCACGACGCGCGGGCAGCCGTCGCCGTCGATCCACACTTTCGGGAGCCGGGGCGCGGGGGTGGCGGGCTCCGGCGCGACGACCCGCGCGTGGGGCGAGCCGGCGGCGTAACGGACGTGGGTCCGCAGCGGGTGTCCCTCCGGGAGCTTCGGGTGCGCGAAGGTGCCGACGCGGGCGAGGCCGATGCGCTCCATGACCCGCCACGAGCGCACGTTCGCGGGCACGGTCCACGCCTGCACCTCCGGGAGCCGCAGCACGTCGAACGCGTAGGCGAGCGCGTCCCGCGCGGCCTCGGTCGCGAGGCCCCTCCCCCACCACGCCCGCGCGAGCCGCCAGCTCATCTCGACGCAGGGCGTGAACTCGGCGTCCCACTCGGGCACCCAGAGGCCCGTCCAGCCGACGAATTCGCGGGTCGCCCGGTCCTCGAGGGCCCAGAGGCCGAAGCCGCGGCGGGCGGTCTCGCGCCGGAGCTTGTCCAGGAGCGCGTCGGACTCGGCGCGCGTGAGCGGCGCCGGGAGGTACGCCGCGACCTCGGGGTCGGCGTTCATCGCGGCGAGCGGGCCGCGGTCCTCCTCGCGCCAGGGGCGCAGCAACAGGCGCTCGGTGCGGCGGACCGGCAACCCGATCCGGGCGGCCGCGATGCGCTCGAGGTGGGGGCGGAGGTCGGGCACGGGGTGGGGCGTATCGTACCGATCGAGCCCCGACCCGACAGCAGCTATGCTGTCCCGCGCTCGAGGTCCCGATGTCGCTCCTGCTCGTCTCGCTCTTCGCCTGCAAGGAGAAGGAGAAGCCCGATCCCGGAGTCGACTGGGCGTGCACGATCGCCGAGGGCGACGACCCCGACTACGCCCGGCAGCTCGGGTGCCTCGCCGACTACGAGGTGCTCGCCAGCGAGCCCGCCGACGCGAGCATCCCCGGCGCCACCTCGGTGAAGACGGTCATCGACCGCGTGGACGACGACGCCCTCTACTTCCAGAACTCGAAGCGCTACTGCATCCACTGGGACTTCGCGTCCGAGCACCTCTCCGGGAACGGCCTGCCCATCGTCCCCGAGATGGGGTCCTTCAACACGACCGAGTACTACAGCCCCGACCGCCGCTTCCTGCTCGGCGCCCTCTCGTACTACGAGGGGCCCGCGAAGTGGGTGTACGAGATCTCCCCCTACGACACCGCCGACGCCGACATGATCGCGGCGGCGTACCGCAAGATCCGCGACAACGTCTGGATCGGCGACGACCTCGGCTTCCACCCCACCAGCGCCGCGGTCGAGGCGGTCGCCGAGGACCTGCCGGACGACGTGACCATCGTCTCGACCGACTCGCTCTACGAGGGCGTCGACTACCAGCCCCTCAACCTCGGGACGAGCACCGGCATCCTCACCTTCCACGACGCCGACGACGTCGACGGCGGGTACACGCCCTACCGCGAGATCGTGGTGCTCGACGCGGTGCCGAACGACATCTCGATCGTCGCCGGCATCGTGACCGCCGAGTTCCAGACGCCGCTCGCGCACATCAACGTGCTCTCGGTGAACCGCGGCACGCCGAACATGGGGCTTCGCGACGCCCAGGAGCGCGAGGAGCTGCTCGCGCTCGAAGGCAAGTGGGTGGAGCTGACGGTCGGCGCGTTCGACTGGAGCATCCGCGAGATCTCGGAGGCCGAGGCCGACGCGTGGTGGGAGGCCAACAAGCCCGCGCCGCTCGTGGTGCAGCCCATGCAGCTCGACGAGACCGAGCTCCGCGACGTGTCCGACATCCTCGACCTCGACACCGTCCCGCTCGCGGACGCGATCGCCGCCGCCATCCCGGTCTACGGCGCGAAGGCGACCAACTACGCGGCCCTCCACGACGCGTCGCAGATGGGCGAGCCCATCCCGGTCCAGCCCGGCTTCGCCGTCCCGATGTACTACTACGACCAATTCATGACGGACAACGGGCTCTGGGACCGCGTGGACGAGCTCATGGCCGACCCCGACTGGGCCGACCCGGTCCAGCGCGAGGAGATGCTGAAGGACTTCAAGGACGAGCTCCGGTCCAAGCCGATGCGGCCCGAGGTGGTCGAGGCCGTGATCGCGAAGGCGGCCCAGATGTTCCCGGGCGAGAGCATCCGCTTCCGGTCGAGCACGAACTCCGAGGACCTCGGCGACTTCACGGGCGCCGGCCTCTACGACTCCGAGACGGGCGATCCCACCCTCGTCGGCGACGGCGAGGACACGGTGGAGTGGGCCATGAAGAAGGTCTGGGCGCAGGTGTGGAACCCGCGCGCCTACGAGGAGCGCGAGTACTACTCGATCGTGCACCTCGACGTGGGCATGGGCCTGCTCGTGCACGCCAACTTCCCCGACGAGGAGGCCAACGGCGTCGCCATCACGAACAACCCGTTCGACACGACGGGGCTCGAGCCCGCGTTCTACGTGAACGCGCAGGAGGGCGGCGAGGACGTCGTCGCGCCCGAGCCCGGCGTGTTCGCCGACGCCTACCTCCAGTACTACTACAGCCCCGGCCAGCCGATCGTGTACATCCAGCACAGCACGCTCGTGGACGAGGGCGAGACCGTGCTGACGACGGCCGAGTCCTACGAGCTCGCCGTCGCGCTCGACGCCGTGCACCGGTTCTTCCAGGACGCCTACGGCGACCGCGACTGGTACGCGATGGACGTCGAGTGGAAGTTCGACGACAAGTACACGCCCGGCACGCCCACGGTGTGGATCAAGCAGGCGCGGCCGTTCCCCGGGTGGTCTTCCGACACGTCGATCGCCTGCATCACCGAGTGATCCGGCGAGCGCGCCGCGACGCGCGCGGACAGGCCCGCCGGTCGTGCTACGCTGCGTCGGCCGCATGTCCTTCGTCGTCCTGCTGCTCCAGCTCCTCGCCCTCGCCGTCGGCCCCGCCCTCGCGGACGACGCCACCGCGATCCTGAAGGTGAAGGCGCAGGTCGAGGGCGCCGAGGTCTGGGTGGACGGCGCGCTGCTCGGCAAGACGCCGCTCACGAAGTACCTCCCGCCCGGCCCGCACCAGCTGCGCGTCGTGGCCGACCGCTTCGACCCGTTCGTGCGCCGCGTCGAGCTGGTGGCCGACCGCACGCTCGAGGTCAACGCCGCGCTCACGCCCGGCAAGGGCACGCTCGAGTTCTCGGCGACCGTCCCGGGCGCGCGCGTCTTCCTCGACGGGACCGACCGCGGGCCGCTGCCCATCCGCCTCCCGGCGCCGTCGCCCGGGCCCCACACCTGGCGCGTGGAGGCGCCCAAGCACGAGCCCGTCGAGGGCACGATCGACTTCGTCGCCGGGCGCAACTACCTGCTCCCCGTCGAGCTCCCCTCCTCCGCGGGCGTGGTCGCGATCGAGTCCTCGCCGGCGGGCGCCACCGTCTGGCTCGACGGCGAAGAGGTGGGCGTCACGCCGCTGAAGCTCACGGGCGTCGCGCCCGGGAAACACGGCGTGCGCGTCGAGAAGGAGGGCCGCGCCGCGGTCCTGCGCACGATCGACACGAGCGACGGCAGCCGCGGCGAGCTGAAGGCCTCGCTGCCCGAGAGCGGCGGCGTCGTGGCGATCGCCACCGGCGACGAGGCGGCGCGCGTCTACCTCGACGACGTGCTGGTCGGCGAAGGCGAGAACGTCCGCGTCGGGCCGATCGAGAAGGGCCGGCGCAAGCTGCGGGTGCTCGTCGGCGACCGCGAGGCGGTCGACACGATCTCGGTCCCCTCGCGCGGCTCGCTCTCGCTGCGCGTCGCCGGCGACGCCATCGTCGAGCGCAAGCCGCTGTATCTGCGCTGGGGCTTCTGGGCCGTGACCGGCGGCGTGCTCGCCGCGGGCGGCGCCACGGCCGGGGTCGTCGCCGTCGTGAACCAGCCGCCGCTGCCGCCGATGGGCGACGAGGTGGTGCAGCTCCCATGACCACGCTCTTGCTGGCCCTCGCGTGCACCGGCGTCGACGAGCTCGATCCCCGCACCGCCATCGTGGTGGAGTTCGACGCCGAGTCCGCGCTCGGCGTCGCCAGCGACTGGGCGCTCTACGTCGACCCCGAGGAGCCGTTCACCGACTTCGACGGCAACGTGCTCGGCCCCGGCTACGACGAGGACATCGACGACTGGCTCTACGACGACGCCGAGTACGAGCTGCGGATCGGCCTCACCGAGACGGACGACGGGCTCTCGTCCGTGGAGATCTGGGCCGGCGGCGGCGACCCCCCGTTCCACCTCGTGGTGCACGGGCGCGAGGGCGACTCCCTCACCGCCGCCAGCGCCCGCGTCGGGCCCTTCGAGTTCGTCGCCGACGACGTCCGCCTCGTCCGCATCCCCGTCGCGCCGCTCGAGACGCCCGTCGGGCCCTGCGACGACGCGCTCGACAACGACGGCGACGGCTGGCGCGACGCCGACGACCCCGACTGCGCCGCCGAGGTCGGCTACGGCGACACGACCTGCAACAACGGCGTCGACGAGGACGGCGACAACGCCACCGACGCCGAGGATCCCGACTGCGTCACGCCCGACGACGCCTACGAGGACGACCCCTGCGCCGACGGCGAGGACGACGACACCGACGGCTGGATCGACGGCGACGACCCCGACTGCCAGATGTACGGCAACGAGGACCCCGCGACCGGCGCGGGCTTCCTCGGCACCGCCTGCAACGACGGCGAGGACGACGACGGCGACGGCGACGCCGACGCCCGCGACCGCGAGTGCGAGGACGCCTACGACGAGCGCGAGGCCGGCTACACCTGCCAGAACGGCGGCGACGACGACGGCGACGGCTGGGACGACGCCGACGACCCCGACTGCGACGTCGGCCTCGACGAGGCGGGCTACGGCACCGCGGCCTGCAACGACGGCGAGGACGACGACGGCGACGGCGACATCGACGCCGACGACCCCAGCTGCACCGAGGCGC
>JBMOQZ010000346.1:0-63773 GCA_049322475.1 Myxococcota bacterium
GGCCCACCTCGCGCGCGGCCGCGCCGGGATCGACCCGCCAGAGCACCGCGGCGAACAGGCCGACGGCGAGCAGGACGCGGAGCAGGGGCCAGAGGCGCCGCACGGGTGTCCTGTAGTCGCGCGGGCGGCCGCGCGCCGCCCCGTCGCGAGCGGTCGCGATCGCCGCCGCGCGCCGGTGCTATGATGCCGTCGGAAAGCTCCGTGTCGTCCAACCACGATCGCACCCCCGTCGCCGGCGACGCCGAGGACGAGCTGCGTACGGACCGCGACGGGCTCCCGCCGGCGCCCCACGTGCTGCCGCCGCAGGTCCCCGCCCGCGATCCGCTCGTGGGCCGCACGCTCGACAACCGCTACCGCGTGCTGGAGCTCGTCGCGAAGGGGGGCATGGGGCGCGTGTACCGGGCGGAGCAGGCGCCGCTCGGGCGGACCGTCGCGCTGAAGGTCCTCGACGTCGGGCAACACGTCGAGGACGACCAGGAGTTCCGCAAGCGCTTCTTCCGCGAGGCCGCCGCCTGCGCGAAGCTCTCCCACCCGAACACGATCCGCATCTTCGACTACGGGCGCACGGCCGAGGACGTGCTCTACATCGCGATGGAGTACGTGCAGGGCCGCACGCTCCACACGGTCATCCACCAGGAGGCGCCGCTCGCGCTCGATCGCGTGGTGGACGTCGCGAAGCAGGTGGCGTCGTCGTTGCGGGAGGCCCACGAGCTCGGGCTCGTCCACCGCGATCTCAAGCCCTCGAACGTGCTGCTGGTCCGCCACGGCGACGGCGCCGAGCACGTCAAGGTCGTGGACTTCGGCCTCGTGAAGGAGCTCCGCTCCGACAGCGACATCACCCGCGCCGACTCCGTCGTCGGCTCGCCCAGCTACATGTCGCCCGAGCAGATCAAGGCCGAGGCCGTGGATCAGCGCAGCGACATCTACGCCCTCGGCGTGGTGATGTACGCGTGCCTCGCCGGGAAGACACCCTTCACGGGCACCTCCTCGGTGAACGTGCTGATGGCCCACCTCCACCAGGCGCCGCCCCCGCTGGCGGAGCGCTGCCCGGCGATCGCGCGGGCGCCCACGCTCGAGTGGACGGTGATGACCTGCCTCGCGAAGCGCCCGGACGACCGCTTCCGCTCGGTCGACGAGCTCCTGCGCGCGCTCAGGGCCTGCGATCTCGAGCTCCGCGGCCAGCTCGCCGCGAAGCCCATGTTGCTGGGCGGCCGCGTGACCCTCCCGGACGACCCCACGCCGATGGCGCCCGACCGCGTCTCGCTCGGGCCGTCCTCGCCGCGGGTCGCGCCGCCGGAGCCCAGCGACTCGCTCGTGATGCGACGGCGCCAGCGCGCCGTCCTCCCGTGGGTCGCGGCCGCGGGGCTAGCCGTGCTGGGCCTCGGGGCGCTCGGGGTCGCCGCGGTCCTCCTCGGGGTCCTGCTCTCGCGGGACGACCCCGAGAGCGCGCCCGCGCCGGAGCCCGTGTTGGTCGCGCCGGTGCCGGAGCGTTCCCCCGAGCCGGCGCCGGCCGCCTCGCCCGCGCCGGCGGACGAGCCCGCCACCGAGGCCGCCGCGTCCAAGCCGAAGAGCCGACCGCGGGCGACCTCCGCGTCGGAGCCCGCTCCCTCGCCGGCCCCCGTCGCCACGAAGCCGGAGCCCTCGCCCGCCCCCGCGACGCAGCCCGCGCCGCCGAAGGCCGAGCCCCGCAAGACCGGCTCCGACGTGCGCGACCCCTGGGGGGAGTAGTACGCTACGGGCGTGCTGCTCTGCGCGCTGATCGCCACCGTGTCCGCCCAGGATCCGGCCGCGCCCGTCGACCCCGCGTCCGACGCCCGCGCGCGCGAGCTGTTCCAGAACGGCAGCGAGCTCTACGAGGAGGGCCAGTACGAGGCCGCCATCGTGGCGTGGGAGGAAGCGTACCGGCTGTCGAGCCGGCCCTTGCTCCTGTTCAACATCGCCAACGCGCTGGAGCGCCTCGGGCGCTGGCAGGAGGCGATGAAGTACCTCACGCGCTACCGCGCCTACGCCGAGGACGAGGAGCGCGAGGTGCTCGACCGTCGCATCCGCGCCATCCTCGCTCGCATCGAGGAGCAGGACACGCAGAAGAAGGCCAACCCGCCCTCTCCCCCGCCCCCGGAGCCGAAGCGCGAGGCGAGCGCGTTCCCCGTGCTGCCGGTCGCCCTGTTCGGGGCGGGCGGCGCGGGCGTGGCGACGGGCGTGGGCTTCGGGCTCGCCGCCCTCGCCGCGCGACAGGACGCCGCCGAGGCCTGCACGGAGCGGGGCGGCGCCACGTTGTGCACCGAGGCCGCCGGCGACGCGCTCCAGCGCGAGAAGACGGGCGCGCTCGTCGCCGACGTGGCGCTCGGCGTGGGCGCCGCGTGCGCGATCGGGGGCGTCGTCACGCTGCTCGTGCCGCTCGACGTCTCCGTCGGGCTCGGCACCGTCACGCTGGGCGGCCGCTTCTGATGCTGATCCTCGCGATCGCCGGCTGCTCGCTCGGCACCACCGACTGGGCCGCGTGCACCGAGCCCGCCCAGTGCCGCGACGCGTTCGGCCTCGGGTGGACGTGCGGCGGCGAGGGCCTGTGCGCCGAGGTCGGGGTCCACCGCCGCTGCGGCGAGACCTTCCCCGAGGACCTGCTGCTGCGGCCCGAGAACTACCCGGACGCGATCGTGGTGGGCGCGCTCTTCGACCACACCTCGGACATCCCGGAGACGCAGGCCGCGCGCCTCGCGGTCAAGCAGGCCAACGACAGCGGCGGGCTCGACGGGCGGCCGTTCGGGCTCGTGCAGTGCACCTACGAGGAGGACAGCACCCTCGACGCCCTCGCGATGGACGAGGCCACGACCGAGACCGCCCTGTGGCTCGCCCACGAGCTCGGCGTCCACGCGATCGTGGGGCCGGCGACCTCCGGGATGACCGAGGCCGCGTGGAACGCCGTGGGCGACGCCACGCTCATCGTCTCGCCGTCGGCGACGAGCCCCGCGCTGACCTACATCGACGGCATCGAGAAGACCGACGAGGAGCCGGGGCTGCTCTGGCGCACGGCCCCACCCGACTCGCTCCAGGGCCAAGTGCTCGCGCAGGACGTCGCCGCGCAGCTCGGCGAAGGCTCGCACGAGGTGGCGGTCATCCACGAGGTCGGGCCGTACGGCGAGGGGCTCGCCGACGTGTTCCTCACCGAATCCAGCGGCAACGACGCCGTCACGCTCTACACGTTCGAGAACGACACCCAGCGCGACACCGCCGTCAACGACGTCTCCGCGCAGGGACCGGACGCGGTCGTGTTCATCTCGTCCGAGCTCTCCGACGTGGCCAGCTTCCTCAACGCGGCGGTCGAGCTCGACTACGCGGGCATGCCGATCTGGCTCGCGGACGCGGCCCACGACACCGAGCTCCTAGCGCAGACGCAGGCCGCGCGCGAGACCCTCTGGCCGAACATCCGCGGCACCGCGCCCGCCGTCCCGAGCGGCGACATCTACGAGTTCTTCGCGTCGAGCTACCGCTCCGAGTACGATGGCGACGACGCCGCCGCGTCGTCGTACACCGCCTACGCCTACGACGCCGCGTGGCTCACGCTCTACGGCGCCGCCTGGGCCGACGCGAACGAGGGCGGCATCTCCGGCCTCGGGGCCGCGCGGGGGCTGCGGCACGTCAGCGCGGGCACCGAGATCGAGGTCAAGCCGCTCAACTGGGGCGAGGTGCAGGCGAACTTCGACGCGGGCGAGGACGTCGACCTCGTGGGGGCCTCCGGCGCGCTGGACTACGACCCCGAGACGGGCGAGACGAGCGGGCCCGTCGACGTGTGGGTGATCGACTCGCTCGAGTTCGACTTCGTGACCGTCGACACCATCGAGCCGTGATCCTCCTCTACGCCTGCGTGTCGGCCGACACCCCCGCCGAGCTCGCCGACGCCCTCGCCCGGAAGGACTGCGGCGGCCTCCGCGAGCTGCGCGACGCCTGCCTCGCGGAGCTGGCGACCGACTGCGACGACGTCGGCGACCCCACCCTGCGCGGCGAGTGCTGGTTCCGCCGCGCCGAGGTCGCCGGCGACGCCTCGTCGTGCCCGAAGGCGGTCCCGTTCGCCGACGACTGCGCGATGCACGTGCTCTCCCGCGGGTTCGCGGCGTGGGTGCCGAAGGGCGCGGCCCCGGCCGAGGTCGAGGCGCTCGCCGAGCCGCGGATCGTGGCCGCGGGGCTCGCCCCGGACGACCCGCGCCCGTGGTCCGCGCTCTGGCGCTGGGTGCTCGGGAACCGGCGCCCGCTCGACCGCGCCTCCTGCGACGCGGTGGCCGACCCGGCGAGGCGGGAGGCGTGCCTCCGCACCGGGCTCGCGCTCTACGCCGACCTCCTCAACCAGGCGCGCGACCGCCGCACCTTCCCGTGCGACGGCGGCCCCCTCCCCCCGCACCTCGCCTACGCCCCCGATCGCGAGCTCGACGCGCTGGTGGCGTCCCGGACCGATCTGTGCCCTCCGCCCTGAAGCCCGCGTGGCTCGCCATCCTCGCCGTGCCGGCGCTCTGGTGGGGCACGCGCCACCTCGGCCCGCCCACGCGCGAGGCGCTGTCGATGATCGTCGTGGACGACGACGCCGCCGCGATCGTCGCGCGCCTCTCCGTCACTAACACGAGCGTGCTCGACCGCCAGCTGCACACGCGCCTCACGATGGTGTCGCCCGGCTACCAGCCGCTGCAGCACCACGCGCTGCGCGGCCCCAGCGAGATCGGCCCCGACGGCGTCGCCCAGGAGCCGGACGCGCTCGCCCGCGTCGGCGACCGCTGGGAGCTGCGGATCGGCGGCGGGGCGCTCGGCGCGCGCGTCACCCTCGAGGGGGCCGACACGAGCTGTCCGCCCTCGCCGGGGCGCGCCCGCGGCTTCGTCCAGCCCACCGGCGACAGCAACGCCGGGCGGACGGTGGACGGGCGGGGCGTGCTCGCGCGGACGCGCTCGTCGTGGGACGAGGCGAGCACCGCGATCTACGTGCTGGGGCCGGGGTTCGCCGCGGGCGTCGACCCGATCGCCGACTGCCCGGCCTGGGTGCGCGCGGAGGGCGGCGCGTGGGCCGGCGAGCCCCCCGAGGTGGTCGCCGAGGCGGGGCGACAGCTGGTGCTGGGCGACTGGACGATCACGCTGCGTTCCCTCGGCGAGGCCGCGACCGAGGCGCCGCTCGGGCACTTGCTCGGCCCCGAGCGCGCGCTCGCGCGGCTCTTCCGCATGGCGCCCGCGCGGGTGGAGATCCGCCGGGTGGGCGTCGTGGTCGCCGGGCCGGGGATCGCCGCGCCGCGCGCGGGGGTGCTCGTCGCGAGGCGGTGAGATAGCCGCTCGGCATGCTGCTCCTCGCCCTGATCACCCAGGCCGACGCGAAGGACCTCCGGGGCCGGCTCGGCGTCGGCTTCCACCAGGCGCTCGCGAGCACCTCGGCGATCTCGCTCCGGTACACGCTGCCGGGCGCGCAGCCCACCTCCACCGTCCAGATCGAGGTCGACGCGGGGCTCGACCTCACCGACACCGCGACCGACTACTACGCCGGCGGGCGGCTCCTGTTCGGGGTCGTCGCCGAGGACAACATGGGGCTCTACCTCGGCGCCGGCGCCGGCTATCTCGGCGGCAGCGGCAGGGTGCGCGTCCAGCCCGCCGTCGGCGCGCAGTTCTTCTTCTTCGGCCTCGAGAACCTCGGGTTCTCGGTCGAGTGGGGCGTCAACGCCGACTTCGGCACGGGGTACCGCGTCGCGACGTTCGGGACGGGGCCCGCCGCCGCCGTTCACTATTGGTTCTGAGGCTTCAGAAGCCCTAAAGCCTAAAGCCTAAAGCCTAAAGCCTAAAGCCTAAGGCCTCACTCCGCCCGATCGACCGCCTGCACGCCCTTCACCGCCTTCAGCTTGCGGATGAGGTGGGTGAGCTCGCCGACGTCGTGGACGGCGATGCCGAGGTCGCAGATGGCGCGCTCCTCGTCGATCTGGCGCACGTCGGCGCGCCAGAGGTTGATCTTGTTGCTGGCGCAGAGCCCGGTGATCTCGGCGAGGATGCCCGGGCGGTCCTCGCAGACGAGCCGCAGGAGCCCCTGGTGCAGCGTGCGCACCGAGTCGTCCCAGCTCACGGGGACCATGCGGTCGCCGTCGAGGCCCTTCACCATCGGGCAGTCGTTCTTGTGGATGGACAACCCGCGGCCGCGCGTGATGTAGCCGACGATGGGCTCGCCCTTCATCGGGCGGCAGCACCGCGCGTAGTCCACGAGGATGTCGCTCTCGCCGTTGACGATGATGGCGTTGTCGCTGGCCTTGCGGACGCGCTGGAGCCACGCGCTGATGCCGGTGGGCTCGGCCTTCGGCGCGGGGGCCGGCTCCGGCACGAAGACGCGCGCGGCGTCGGCGGGCGAGACCTTCCCGTTGACGACCTGCAGCGCGAGGTCGTCCATGTCCTTGAAGCCGGCGGCGCGCAGGCGCTCGTTGTGGTCCTTCTCGCCGATCACCCGCTTGAGCGAGGTCCCGAGCTTCCGCAGGGCCCCGTCCATGATCTCGCGGCCCATGGTCGTGCCCTGGTCGGCGAGCATGTCGCGGAGCTTCTTGCGGATCTTCTCCAGCGCGCGGTGGCTGTGGGCCCAGGAGAGCCACTCCCGCGTGGGGTGGGCGTCGGCCTTCGTGACGATCTCGACGGTGTCGCCGTTCTTGAGCGGCGTGCGCAACGCGACGAGGCGCCCGTTGACCTTCGCGCCCTGCGCGCGGTTCCCGACCTCGGTGTGGACGTGGTAGGCGAAGTCCAGCGCGGTCGCGCCGTCGGGCAGCAGGATGACGTCGCGGTTGGGCGTGAAGACGTGGACCGTGGCGCCGAGATCGCTGCGCGCGGCCTCCATGAAGTCGGCGGGGTCCTCGATGTCGCGCGCCATCTCGATGAAGCCGCGCAGCCGCGCCGCCTGCTCGAGCTCCGCGTTGCTGACCGCGAGGCGGCCGTTCTTGTAGCGCCAGTGGGCGGCGATGCCCTGCTCGGCGATGCGGTCCATCGCGAGCGTGCGGATCTGGATCTCGATCGGGCGGCCGTCCGGCCCCACGACCGTGGTGTGCAGCGACTGGTACCCGTTGGACTTGGGCACCGCGACGTAGTCCTTCAGCCGGCCCGCGACCGGCAGGAAGGTGGCGTGGACGAAGCCGAGCGCGACGTAGCAGGCGTCGCGATCGGGCACGATCACCCGGAAGGCGAGAAGGTCGTAGAGGTCGGAGAGGTCCTTCCCGGACTTCTGGACCTTGCGCCAGATGCTGTAGAGGTGCTTGACCCGCCCCTTGATCTCCGCGTGGATGCCGCGCGCGGCGAGCGTCTCCTTCAGGAGCTCGACCGTCCGGGCCACGTAGGTCCGCCGCTCGTCCTCGTCCTCGGCGAGCGCGGCGCGGAGCGTGGCGTACGCGGTGGGGTTGACGTAGCGGAAGCAGAGGTCCTCCATCTCGGTGCGGATCAGCTCCAGGCCGAGGCGGTGGACGAGCGGGCAGTAGATGTCGAGCGTCTCCCGCGCGATGGCGAGCTGCTTCTCGGGGCGGTGGAACTCCAGCGTCCGCATGTTGTGCAGGCGATCGGCGACCTTCACGATGATGACGCGCAGGTCCTTCCCGAACGCGAGCACGAGCTTGCGGAAGTTCTCCGCCTGCTCCTCGACCTTCCCGCGGTAGGTCAGCTTCGAGAGCTTCGTGACGCCCTCGACCATGTCGGCGACCGCCTTGCCGAAGCGCTCCTCGATCTCGCCGCGCGTGGCGAGCGTGTCCTCCATCGTGTCGTGGAGGAGGCCGGTCGCGATGGTCTCCACGTCCATGCGCAGCCCGGCGAGGATGCCGGCGACGGCGAGCGGATGGACGAGGTAGTCGCTCCCGTCCTTGCGCATCTGCCCCTTATGGCGGAGCGCGGCGTACTGGAAGGCCTCGAGGACGAGCCCGACGTCGGCGCCCGGGGCGTACTCCTGCACCTGTCGAACCACGTCTTCGATCTGGGCGCACGAGGGGAGCGTGGTTTCGGACACCACTGGAGAACATATTGAGCCCGCGCCCCCCCGTGTCAAGCCTTCATCGGGCCCCAGCGAAGGCGCGCACCCACGAAGCGCGGCGGGAGCGGCGGGAGAGCTCCGCGACCACCACGCCTTCGAGCTGCGCGCACGCGGTCGCGAGGTGGTCGTTCATCACGAGGTACTCGTACTCGTCGCAGCGCGCGACCTGCGCGAGCGACTCGCGGACGCGGCGCTCGATGACCTCGGGCGCGTCGGTGCCGCGGGCGACGAGGCGCTCGCGGATGACGTCGAGGCGCGGCGGGAGCACGAAGATCGTCACCGCCCCCGGCATGCGCTCGCGGACCTGCGCGGCGCCCTGGACGTCGATGTCGAGCACGATCGAGCGGCCCTCGGCGAGCGCGGCCTCGACCGGCGCGCGCGGCGTGCCGTAGCCGGTGCCGTAGACCTCGGCGTGCTCGAGCAGCGCGCCGCCGTCGCGCAACTCCGCGTACCGCTCCTTCGAGACGAAGTGGTAGTCGACGCCGTCGCGCTCGCCGGCGCGGGGCGCGCGGGTGGTGACCGAGACCGAGAAGCCGAGACCGGGGACCTGGGCGAACAGGGCGCGCAGGAGCGTCGTCTTGCCCGTCCCGCTCGCACCGCTCACGACGAAGAGCGCGCCGACGTCCGGCGGCACCCAGCCCTCCAGCACTAGCGGCCCCGCCAGAGGTAGACGCGGCCGGCGCTCGTCCCGCCCGTGTCGTGGCCCTGCGCGCCGACGACGAAGTCGTTCCTCCCGTCGCCGTCGAGGTCGGCGCGGCCGACGCCGAGCGCGTCGCCGTAGAGGTCGCTGGCGGCCTCGCCGTAGCTCGACCACGCGAGGTCGGCCGCGGACGACGCGCTCGCCCAGTCGGGCGAGGAGATCAGGTACGCGGCGCCCTGGTAGGAGAGCCCCGTCGGCGACGCGAACAGGGCGCCGATCAGGAGGTCGTCCCGGCCGTCCGAGTCGAGGTCGCCCGGGCTCGACATCACGTGGCCGAACCGCGAGGAGGCGCCGTCGCCGAGGATGGCGTGGTCGGCGTCGACGCCGGCGTAGCTCGTGGCCCAGCGCCCGCGCCCGAGGAACACGTAGACCGCGCCGGCGTCGGTGGCCGCCGCGTCGTCCTGGTACTCGGCGACGAGCAGGTCCTCGACGCCGTCCTCGTCGAGGTCGACGCGGCCGACCGCGTCGTAGCCCATGCGGTCGTTCTCGGCGTCGCCGGTGAAGAGGGCGGTGGCGACGTCGGCGAGGACGCCGCTGCCGCCGATGCCGACGCCGCCGAGCACGAGCCCGCCCGTCCCCGAGGAGCTGCCCGACGGATCGGCGTAGATCGAGGTCGTGAACAGGTCGGCGTAGCCGTCGCCGTCGACGTCGCCGATGTCCTTGAGCGTCCAGCCGAGCTCGTCGCTCTCGGCGTCGCCGAAGATGCGCTGGTCGGCGTCCGCGGTGGTGGTCGCGCCGGACCGGCGGCCGCCCGTGCCCTCGAAGATGGCGACCGTGCCGGCCTCGCGGGCGTTCACCGAGTCGCCCGGGGCGGAGACGACGATCTCCTCGTAGGCGTCGCCGTCGAGGTCCATCGCGAGCAGGCGCGGCCCGACCTGATCGTTCGCGGTGGCGCCCACCGTCCAGTCGGCGTCGCCGGGATCGGCGTCGAGGCCCCAGCTGCCGCCGCCGTGGAACAGGTAGGCGATGCCGGAGCCGTCGCCGTTCGCGTCGGCGTCGGGCGCGGCGAACATGAAGTCCGCCACGCCGTCGTCGTCGAGGTCGCCGGGGGCGGCCACCGCGCGGAAGCCGCCCAGCTGGCCCTCGGCGTGCTCGCCGTCCCAGCTGGCGATCGCGTCGGCGGTGGTGATCGCGCCGCCGAGGTCGGCGCCGGCGAAGAGGTAGACCGCGCCGGCGCTGGAGCTCTCGCCGTTCGCGCTCACCACGAGCTCGGAGAGGCCGTCGCCGTCCATGTCGCCGGGGAGCGCGATGGCTTTTCCGAACGCGCCGCTCGCGACGGCGCCGTCGATGGTGCCCCACGCGGCGGAGGCGGCCTCGTCGCCCGACCAGGCGAGCCCGATCGTGACCGACGCGCTGGCCGCCGGGCCCGACGCCGCGCCGTCGCTCGCGACGACCTCGCACGTCCAGACCTCGTCGCGGTGGGTCTCGTCGGCAGGGATGGTCTCCGTGGCGTAGCCGGTGGCGACGCCGTCGACGGACCAGGCGTAGGTGTAGGTGAGCGCGTCGCCGTCCGGATCGACCGCGTCGGCGACCACCGCACACGCCAGGTCGTCGGTGTCGGCCGGCTCGACGGGCGTGACCTCGACGGTGGGGGCGCCGGGGGCGGTGTTGACCACCACCAGCGCGTCGGAGGACAACGTGACGGCGTCCCAGCCGTCGTCGAGCGTGACGTCGCAGACGACGCTCTGGCCCGCCGCCGCCGCGCCCGCCTGGAGCGTGGCGGTGCCGTCGCCCGCGGCGACGCCGTCGACCGTGAAGGCGTACGTCTCGGTGACGGCGTCGCCCTCGGCGTCCGCGACCCCTTCGACGGCGCAGGCGATCGTGTCGGCGACGGTGGGCGCGGCCGGCGACAGCGTCACCCCCGTGCCCGTCGGCGCGGCGTTGCCCGCGGTGACCGAGGCCGTCGCGGCCTCGCTGGAGAGCGCGCCGTCGCTCGCGACCACCGTGACGACCCACTCCTGCCCGCGCGTGACGGGGCCGGCGGTCTCGCCCTCGCCCGCCGCCACGCCGTCGGCGGTCCAGCTGAAGGTGTAGGTGACGTTCGCGCCCTCGGGGTCGACCGACTCGGCGTCGATCACGACGGAGAGGGTGTCGCCCGTGATCGGGTCGCCGGGCTCGACGTGGACGACCGGCGCGGTGGGCGCTTCGTCGACGGGGACCGCGGAGACGCTGACCGTGCGGGTCGCCGTGGAGGACAGGCCCTCGGAGTCGGTCGCCGTCACGCTGAGCGTGTGCTCGCCCGCGTCGAGCGTGAGGTCGACGGAGAAGGTGCCGTCCTCGCCGACGGTGGCGGCCTCGTCGTTCACGGTGACGGCGACGGCGGTGGGCTCGTCGCGGTCGTCGGCGACGAAGCCGGCGACGGTGACCACGTCGCCGAGGTCGTAGGCGGCGCCGTCCGCGGGGGAGTCGATCGTGAGCGCGGGGGCCGTGTTGGCCTCGCCGGTGTCGTCGGCGCCGGTCTCCTTCGGGTCGGTTTGCGGGGGGCAGCCGAGGAGCAACGACGGGAGGAGGAGCAAGGCGGAGACGCGCATGGCGCCCATTCTATCCGGGGGCGGTCACCCTGGGCGGGGCGGAGCCGGGCCGAATGTCGGCGCCTCCGACCAGAGCCGGTCCGAGTGTCGCCGGCGAGCGCCGAGCGGGTGCCCGTGGCGGCTCCGCGAGGAGCACACCCACGAGTTGCCGGCGTTCGTCCGTACCCCCGGTGGAGGTCGTCCGGCGGATCCGACACTCGGAGGGGCTCTGGTCCGCCGGCGCGACAATCGGGCGCGCTCTGGTCCCCGGACCGGCGCCGCCCTACTCCACGTTCGCCGCCTGCTCCCGCATCCGCTCGAGCACGCTCTTCATGTCCACCACCCGCGCGCTCACCGGGTGCTCGGCCGCCTTGCTGCCGACGGTGTTGATCTCGCGGTTCATCTCCTGCAGCAGGAAGTCGAGCTTCCTCCCGACCGGATCGTCGGCGACGAGCGCCTGCGCGAACTGCTCGCAGTGGGAGCCGAGGCGCGCGATCTCCTCGCTGATGTCGGCCTTGTCGGCGAGGAGCGCCGCCTCCATCGCGAGGCGCTGGGGGTCGACGCGGTCGCCGACGAGCCGGGTGATGCGCTCGTGCAGGCGCTTCTGGATGCGCTCGGCGACGCCCTCGGACGCGTCGGCCACCTCGGCGCAGAGCCGCAACAGCTCGTCGAGGTTCTTGCGGAGGTCGGTCCGCATGGCGACGCCCTCGGCGGCGCGCATCTGGGCGAGGTCGTCGAGCGCGGCGCGGATGGCGACCTCCACGAGGTCCCACTCGGCGAGCGCGTCGGCCTCGGCCTCGCCCGCGACGAGCACGCCGGGCTGCGCGACGATGGTGGCGAGCGTGATCTCGGTCGCGTCGCGCTGCAGCCGGCGCGCGATGTCGCTCATGGCGCGGCGGTACTGGTCGACCAGCGCGAGGTCGACGGTCACGCGCGTGGCGCCCTCGGTGGAGGTGCGCCGGACGAAGGCCTCGACGCGCCCGCGCACCACGCCGTCGCGCAACATGCCGACGATGCGCGGCTCGATGGCGTTGTACTCGCGGGGCACGCGGACCTGCAGGTCGCGGAAGCGGTTGTTGACCGTCTTCACCTCGACCACGACCGTGACGGCGCCGTTGCTGGCCTCGCCGCGGCCGAACCCCGTCATCGAGTTCATGCGCGCATCCCGCCGGCGAGCCAGCCCGCGCGGGCGCCCAGCGCCACGAGCCGCTCCGCGACGCCCGACGAGGCGACGCCGTCTTCGCAGACCACGACGATCGGCCGGTCGCGCGGGACGCTCGCGACGTCGGCGAGCGCGACGTTGCGCGCGCCCGGGAGGTGCCCGGCCGCGAAGGCCTCGGGCGAGCGCACGTCCACGACGAGGGCGTCGCCCACCTCGGTCACGGGCGAGGGCGCGGGCACCGGCGCGGGCGTGGCGCTCCGGGGCGGCGGCGCCGCGGGGACGACGGGGGGGCGCCCGTCCCGGGCGAGGAATCCGCGAAGGCGTTCGCGCAGCCGCACGAGGCGCATGCTAACCCGGCGTCATGCTCCTCCTCGCGTGTACGGCGCCGGAACGGGCGGTCGTCGTCGCCGAGCCCGACGAGCGGCTGGTGGAGCTGGTGCTCGACCGGGGCCGCTTCGCGGACGGCGAGTGGGTGAGCGAGCCCGTCGGCGACGACGCCCTCGTCGAGCCCGCCGCGGCGGTGCAGCGCGGCGAGGGCACCCTCGCGCGGGCGTGGGCGACGCTGCCGTTCGGCGACGGGGTCGCCCGCGTCCGGCGCGAGTGCGGGATCGCCGAGGTCCCGTACCGGGTCGGCGCCGAGCAGACGGTGCTCCTCCCCTACCCCGCCTGCGAGGCCCGCTCCGACGCGATCGTGACGTGGGGCGAGGTCGCCCGCCTGCACGCGCTCGGGCTCTTCGCGGAGGTGCCCGACCCCGGCCCCGGCGAGGACGACCTGCCGGCGCGCTGGATCACGCTCGCCGAGGCGCGCGCGTACTGCGCGTGGACGGGCGGGCGCCTCCCGAGCGAGGCCCCGCCGGGCCCCATCGAGGTGTGGCTGGCCGACGGCCGCATCGCGGGGGCCGCGGTCCGCGACGTGCCGGACAACGCCCGCGCCGAGACCATCGGGCTCAGGTGTACCTACTGAAGCCCTGCACGGGGCCTGCACGACCGGCGGCTACGCTCCCCGCATGTTGTGGTCCGTGGCGCTGGCCGACCTCGACCCCGCCTTCCGCGCGAAGCTCGAGCCCGTGCTCGCCGGCCTGGAGGCGCGCGGCTACACGCCCGTCGTGAGCACGACGTGGCGCGGCGACGCCGTCCAGGACGTGCTCGCCGCGACGGGGGCCTCCAACGCGACGGCGGGGAAGAGCTGCCACAACCGCGTCGCGCCGGACGGGTCGCCCGCGGCGCGCGCGGCCGACGTGTGGAGCCGGCCGATGGACCTCGCGCTCTTCGCGGGGCTGTCGTGGCGGCTGGAGGTGGAGGCGCCGTTCCTGCGGGTGTTGGGCGAGCTCGCGCACCGCCACGGGCTCCGCTGGGGCGGCGACTGGCGCGGGCGCGCCTCCGCGTGGGACACGTACGGCCTCGGGTGGGACCCCGCGCACGTGGAGCTGCCGCCGTGCGGCTGAGGTGGCTCGCCGCGAGCGTCGTGGTGGTCGCGCTCGGGCTCGGGTCGCGGGCGACGCCGCTGCCGGACGGCGTCGGCGACGCGCTCTACGCCGTGCTGATCTACACGCTCACCGGCGTCGTGGCGCCGCGGGCGCGGGGCCGGGCGGCGTTCGCGCTGGCGACGTGCTGGGCGATCGAGGCCTCTCAGCTCGCCCCGTGGCTCGCCCCGATCCGCGCGACCCGGCTGGGCGCGCTGGTGCTGGGGCGGGGGTTCCTCTGGAGCGACCTCGCCTGGTACACCCTGGGCGTGGGGATCGCGGCCGGCGCGGCGCGCTACAGGGAGCACGCCGGCGTCGTGCCGTCGTCGCACTCCATCTCGCAGTCGGACGCCTCGCCGTAGTCGTAGATCCAGGTGCAGGTGCGGTCGACGCTCCCGCCCTCGCCGTCGTAGGCGACGATGGTGCCGTCGCTGCCGCCGTCGAACTGGAACGTCCACTCGGCCTCGCACCAGAGGCGCGAGCCGAACGGGCAGCCGCCCGTGGCCTCGTAGGTGGTGTTCCCCTCGGGGGTCGTGTTGCTGAACCAGTACAGGCCGTCGGCCTCGATCGTGACGCTGCGCGAGAGGTTCTTGCGGAGCGCGCCGCGGTACTCGTAGCCGCCGCTCTCGGCGAACCAGAGCCACGCGCTGTCGTCGTCGTAGGAGCCGTCCATCACGAAGGCGGCGTCCTCGCCGCCCTCCGCGTAGGTGGCCATCGACATGTCGCAGCTGCTGCGCTGCACGCGGGTGATCTGCGACCACGTCTCGCCGAGCATGTCGGTGACGGTGGTGGTGAAGAGCAGGTCGAGGTCGCCGCTGTGGAAGACCGTGCCGTAGCCCTCGACCTCGGCGTCGTCGATCCAGTAGTTCTCGGCGTAGCTCTCGGACCAGGAGAAGTCGCCGCTGTCGGGGTCGTACTCGCCCGCGACGCCGTTGCGCGGGACGTCGGCGGGGTCGTAGTCGAACGCCCCGGAGCCGTCGCCGGTGAGCACGTGGGAAAGCAGGTCGTCCGACCAGTCGTAGATGTCGTACTCGCAGGCCGGCTGCTGGTCGATCCAGCTCGAGCAGCCCACAAGCAGGAGCGCGATCATCGGGAACCTCGCGGCCGCGGAGTCTACCCCCGCGAAAGGCGCGCCGCTACACGCCGAGGAGCGCGCGCATCGACGCGAGGGCGGTCTCCGCGGTGTAGCCCCGCGCCCGGACGCGCGCGCGCCCCGCCTCGCCGCGGCGCCGGGCCTCCGCCGGATCGTCGAGCGCGGCGCGCATCGCCGCGGCGAGCGCGTCGGGATCGTCCGGGGGCACGAGCCAGCCCACCTCGTCGTCCACGAGCTCGGGGATGCCGGACACCGGCGTCGTGATGACCGGGAGGCCCGCGGCCATCGCCTCGATCATGGCGACGGGGATGCCGTCGAGGTCGCCGTCCGGCGCGCGGCGGCAGGGCAGCGCGAACACGGTGGCCGCGGCAAGCGCCTCGCGCACCCCTTCGCGCGGCAGGAGGCCGGCGACCTCCACGCCGTCGAGCTTCGGCGCGTCGGAGACGAGGCGCACCACCGCGCGGCGCCCGAGCCGGCGCGCGGCCTCCGCGAGCGTGTCGAGGCCCTTCTTCGGCACCCAGCGCCCCACCGAGAGCACGACCGGCGGGTCGGCGGGCTCGCCCCGGGCGAACCGCGCGAGGTCGACGCCGTAGCGCACGATGGAGGACTCGACCCCGTACGTCTCGCGCAGCCAGCGGCGGTTGTGCTCCGAGATCGTGACGACGGCGGCCGCGTCGCGGAGCACGTCGCCGAGGTCGGGGCGCGGCTTGAAGAGGTCGACCGCGTGGACGGTCAGCGAGTACGGGACACCCGCTCTGAGGCAGGCGGCGCGCACCTGGGCGGCCGCCTCGCCCGCGAAGTGCACGTGCACGCGCTTCGCCCGGCGCACCTCGGTGGCGAGCCACAGGACGCGACGGTCGAGGGTCGGCCCGCGCAGCCACTCGACCACGAGCGAGGGCAGCGCGCGCAGCCAACCCCACCGGTGCGGGCGGACGCGCACCGGCGCGGGCGGCGCCTCGGTGTGCGGGTCGCCGCGGGGGTCCATCGCGGCGAGCTCGACGTCGACCCCCGCGGCGCGCAGGCCGCGGATCTCGTCGTGCACGAACGTCTCGGTGAGGGTGGGCCAGTAGCGGAGGACGTAGAGGATCACGGGATTCGGAGAGGCCACAGGCTACAGGCTACAGGCTACGGGTCGGGCACGGGGCGACGCGATCTCGCCGCGTTCCGAGGAATCGCCGGACTTCGCGCACCGAAGGTGGCGCGATCTCGCCGCGTTCCGGCGAACCCCCGAACTTCGCGCCGGGGGCGACGCGATCTCGACGAATGCCGGCGAGCCGACTCAGTGCGCGTCGAAGACGAAGATGGCGCCGCCGTTGCGCATGCCGAGGTCCGCGTTGTAGGCCTCCACGTAGACGCGCCCGTCGATCCCCAGCGCGAGCGCGCTGCCGAAGTCGTCGCCCTCGACCGGGTGCGTGAAGCCCGCCACCTCGTCGCCCACGCCGAGCGTCCCGGCCAGCGGGCCGCGGAAGACCCAGACCTGGTCGGGTTCGCCGGCCTCCGAGCCCCACGCACTCACCAGCACGTCGGGCGTTCCGTCGGCGTCCACGTCGCCTGCGGCCTTCCCGCCGTACCTCTCGCCCCACTCGGTGCCCACGTCGATCGTCGCGAACGCCACGTCGGCGGCGAGCCCGCTGCCTGCGAGGCCGTCGACGGAGAACACGACGCCGTCGTTGTCCGTGAACAGCCAGTCCGGATCGCCGTCGCCGTCGAAGTCCCCCGTCTCGGTTGCCACGGCGTGCTCGTACCGGGCGTCCGCGTCCGCGAGCGACGAAGCCTCGTCGAGCGGGCCCATGAGCCGGTGGGTGTCGTCGCTCCACGACTCCACGAGCAGGTCGTCCACGCCGTCGCCGTCGACGTCGGACGCGACGAGGACGTGCCACGTGCCGGCGTCGAGACCCGAGACCCGCGTGGGCCACCCCGCCACGTCCCCGGCAGCGTCGTCCGGAACCCGGACGACGCGGAGCTCACCCGCTTCGGTCGCCTCCACCATCGCGAGGAGGTCCTGTACACCGTCGCCGTCCACGTCGTCGGCGAACGTCGCTCCGTCGGGCGCGATCCCCACCGACTCGACGCCGCGCCAGGACGCGATCGCCTCGCCGGTCTCCACGTCGTGGTCGAAGGGGCCGGGCCACACGTAGGCGTCGTACTGACAGCCCGTCGATCCGCAGTCGCTGGATAGGTGGCCGACCGCGTCGTCGAGCCCGTCCCCGTCGAAGTCCCCGAAGGCCTCCGGCGAGCCCGGGAGCGTGGCGAGCCGAACGTCGTCCCGGTCGATCCAGCCCGTGGCGCCGTGGACGGCGAGGAGCTCGACGCCGTTCCACACCCCTTCGGATCGCGCGGGCCGCATGCCGTTGAGGTGTGTACCCGCCGTGGCCACCACAATCGCGACCGTTCCGGCCGCGTAGAACTCGCACCCTTGAGTCCAGTGGGGGTTGTCGTCGTCGCAGTCGCCGCCCGAGCGCGCGAGCCCGTCCGCGGCGTCCGGGCAGAGGCACACCACGTCGCCGGTGCCCACGCCGTCGCCGTCCGCGTCGGCGTACACGCCCTCGCACCCCGCGGCGCCCTCGCCGTCCACCACGCCGTCGCAGTCGTCGTCCGCGCCGTTGCAGACCTCCTCGGCGTCGGGGTGCACCGCGCTGTCGGCGTCGTCACAGTCCTCTCCCTCGGGAGACCCATCGGCGTCGTCGTCCGTGCGCCCTCCGGTCTCCGAGTCGGCCGTGTCGTGCCCTCCGCTCTCCGTCGTCGAAGACGAGTCACTGCCGGGAGGCACCGCGGTCCCGGAGGCACCGTGGCACGCAATCCCGACGAAGAGCAGCCTCATCGCCCCCATCCTACCCCCAAAGCCCCCTCGACCAGGACGGCTCCCGACCAGAGCCGCTCCGACTGCGACTTCCGTCCTGCCCACCGGCCGAAAATGGGCGTTCTGTCGTGCCCACCTCACGCGGAGTGCCCTCGGCCGCCCCTTCCTGTCCCGCTCGGCCCGGCTCTGCCTCGAAATCGTCCCAGTCGAACCGGCTCTGCCTCCCTACGCCCCCGGCCCCGCGTCCGTCGCGTCGTGCTCCCCCTCCACGTCCGCGTGGACCAGCACGTCGCAGTTCGGCACCGCCTTCCGCAGCGCCTGCTCCACGTCGTCGGAGATGGCGTGCGCCTCGGCGAACGAGAGCTGCGCCGGCAACACGACGTGTACCTGGACGAAGCGATGGGGGCCGGAGCGGCGCGTGCGGAGCTGGTGCCAGGAGATCACGCGCCCGTCGAAGCTCTCGAGCGTGCGCTTCACGACGGCGAGCTCCTCCGCCTCGAGCGGCCGGTCCATGAGCTCGTGGACGGCCTCGTTCAGCACGCCGGCGACGTCCTTCGCCATGAACGCGCACAAGAGCAGCGAGGCGACGGCGTCCGCGCGCGCGTCGCCCGTCCACCACGCCATGCCCAGCCCGCCGAGCACCGCTCCGCTCGACAGCAGGTCCATGCGGTAGTGCACCGCGTCGGTGCGCAGCACGAGCGAGCCCGTCCGCGCGGCCTCGCGCGCGAGCAGCGTCGAGATCGTCAGCGAGCCGATCATCGACGCCACGATCGCGATCGCGGCGACGCCGAGGCGGGGCATCTCCGGCATGGGCCCGAGCAGGGTCGCGATCGCCTTCCACCCCACTCCGACCACCACGGCGGAGAGCACGATGCCCTGCACCGCCGCGGCGATCCCCTCGATCTTCCCGTGCCCCCACGGGTGCGCGTCGTCCGCGGGCTCGCGCGCCTGCCGCACCAGCACGAGGTTGAGCCCGCTGACCGCGCCGTCCGTGAGCGAGTCGGCCGCCGACGCGAGCAGCGCCTGCGAGCCCGACAGCAGCGCGACCGCCAGCTTGGCGGCTCCCATCCCCAGCGTCGCGGCGATCGTGCGCGCGAGCGCACGGTCCTCCGCGTTCCTCACACGACCCCCGCGAGGAAGCGCTCGATCTCCTCGGCGCGCTGGTCCCAGGTGCGCAGGCGCCGGGGCGCCTCCTTCGCGGCGAGCGCGCGCTTGAGCGCCTTCGCCAGCCCCGCGGCGTCGCCGGGCTTGTAGTAGAAGAGCGCGTCGCCGCCGATCTCGCGGGTGGTCGGCAGGTCGGCCGCGACGACCGGGATGCCGGTGGCGAGGTAGTCCCAGAGCTTCAGCGGCGAGGTCAGGGCCCGCCCGAAGAGGTTGTCCTCCAGCGGCAACAGCAGCGCGTGGAAGCGCGCGAGCCGCGCCGGCAGCTGGCCGTAGGGCACCGCCGGCACCGAGATCACGTTCGGCGGCGCGTTCTCCGGCGCCCCGCCCACCATCTCGAGCTCCACGCCCTTCGGCCACTTCGGCAGGGACGCGAAGACCGTGTCGAGGCCCTTGAACGGGCGGGGCGAGCCCGTGTACCCCACGAGCGGGGTGGGCGCGGGCTCGCGCGAGACGACGCGGTCCGCGCGCGTGGCGTTGTGGATCACCGTCCGCGCGGGGAGGCTCGCGTGCGTGGCCTCGAGGAGCCGCAGGGTGCCGCCGCAATTGGCGACGATCCCCGCCGCGCGCTCGAACACCGTGGCCTCGAGCTTGCGGTGGGGCTCGACCTCCTCGCCGGCCTCGCGGGCGAGCTCGCTGTCGACCTCGTGCGCCTCGATCACGACGGGCACGTCCTTCGGGATGCGCTGCACGTACCGCTTCGCCCGGGCGTACACGACATCGCCCTTCCAGAGCGCGACCTGCGCGCGGAACCACATGCTCGCGACGGGCAGGTACGACGTGGGCGCGATGCGCAGATCGAGGCCGTCGGGGTGATCGAGCCCGTACGCGGCGAGCGCCGCCGTGGCCTTCGGGCGCGGGAGCCCGTGCGGATCGGTCGCCTCCTGGATCGGCACGCCCATCCCCGACGGATCACACAGCAGCGTGACCTCGTGGCCCCGCTTCGCGAGCGCGTGGCAGGTGTGCACGACCTGCACGCTCTGGGCGCGCACGGAGGGGACCCGCGGTCGGTAGAGGTGCAGGATCTTCATTCGTGACTCACGTCGCTCCGGGCGCCGAGCCAGGGGGCGGCCGCGAACACGACCGCGCTCAGCGCGTAGCCCGCCGCGGCCTGAACGGCCGGTGTCCCGAGCGTGATCACCGTGTCGCCCGTCCCCCACCCCCACGCGTGCACGAGGCCCGTGATCGAGAGGACCGCGCCGGCCAGCATCCACGTCGCCGCGCCCCGGAAGCGCCCCTCGATCAGGTCGACGGTCGCGGCGGCGAGCAACATCGCGGTGAAGATGAAGCCCTGCTCGAGCGAGAACACGCCGGCGTGGTGGACGTCGAGCTGGTCGAGCTTCGCGCCGAGCGGCGGCCCGAACGTGCCGCCCGCCGCGTTCACGCCCATCTTGAGCATGAACGCGCCCCACGCCGCCACGCCGGGCAACAGCCCCACGACCACGGCGGGGGCGTGCTCGCGGGGGGTCGCCGAGAAAGCCTGCGCGGTGATGACGATGCCGATCCAGAGCACGATCGCCATGCCCGCCTCGATCGGCACCGCCCACGCGATGACCCCGAGCGAGCCCGTCAGCGCGACGAGCGTGACGAACGCGCCGTTGAGCCACGAGTACCCGGCCCGCGCGCCGAGGGCCTTCCACCCGGGGTGCCCGATGTAGATGGTCGTCGGGAAACACGACCCGAACAGCGCCGCCGCGATGGTGCCGCCCCCGTTGGCGGCCAGCGAGGGCACCGTCGGGTACCGGTCGCCCGCGGCCTCGGCGCTCTCGAGGTTCTGGAGCGAGCCCACGAGGTTGAAGAGCCCCATCGGCAGGATGATCGACAGGAACTGCACGGCGTACGGGCCCTGCAGCGCCTCGACGAGGTCGCCCACGACGGGGATCGGCAGGTGGAGGCCGGCCTCGTACGCGAGCGGGCGCGACGGGGCGACGCCGGTCGCCCAGGCGATCGCCGAGCCGACGGCGACGGCGACGAGCCCGCCGGGGACGCCGCCCCGGAAGCGCAGCCGCCCGAAGTACACGAGCGAGACGATCGCGAACGTGACCAGCCCCACGACGGGGAACCTGAAGGTGCGGAACAGGAAGCCGAGCGAGATGAACGTGAGCGCGATGCCCGCGAGCGTGGACAGGAGCGCGGCGCGCGGGACGCGCCGGCGCAGCCGGTCGGCGACGAAGGCCCCGCCGAGCTCGATGAGGCCGCTCCCGAGGCAGGCCACGAGCCCGGCATGCCAGGCGGCGCGGGCGTCGCCGGTGGCGAGCTTGACGGGGAGCATGACGAGGAAGACGTACGCGAACACGCTCGGCGTGTTGATGCCGTAGGGGAGCGCGCAGACGTCGTCGCGGCCGGTCTCGCGGCCGAGCTTCGTCGCCTGCCAGGTGTAGAACAGGTTGCCGACCAGAACGCTGATCGCGGCGCCCGGCAACACGCGCCCGTAGATCAGCGCGTCGTCGAAGCCGAGCACGAAGCGGCAGAGCGCGTCGATGACCAGGAGCTGGACGAGGTTGTCCAGCGCGAGGCCGAAGAAGCCGTCGAGGTCCCCGCGGACGAACCAGCGCATGCGCGCGAGCGTACGACAAACGCGGGTGCTTGGCCCGCCGCCGTGCCCCGCGTTACCGCGGCGCCGCGCGTTCCCGCGCGTCCTCTCGGAGTAAAGCCATGAACCGTCTCGCTCGCATCGCCGGCCTCTCTCTCCTCGCCCTCGCGCTCGCCCACGCGCCCGACGCCCTCGCCGGCAAGAAGGACGCGCCCGCCGAGCTCCCGAAGATCGAGGCGACCGGCATCGCCGAGTTCGACAGCGTCTTCATGAAGGCGAAGGCCATCCACGACAGCCTCGACACCGAGGACAAGAACCTCAAGGAGGCGCGCGCCGCCATCGCCACCGCGCTCGGCGTCGCCGAGGACGCGCCGCTCGCGACCGCGCTCGAGGACCTCAAGAAGAAGGCCAACGGCAAGATCAAGGTGGCGCTCAAGGGCGCGACCCCGCGGCTCGAGCCCTCCGAGGCCGTGCCCGAGAACGTGCAGAAGGGCATCGAGGCGGTGAACAAGCTCCTCGACGCGAGCGAGCACGCCGTCGCGACGGGCAAGGAGCTCGTCCCCCAGGCGAAGGAGCTCGCCACGGCCGTCGCCGGCTTCCCCGCGAAGGTGCCGGGCCTCGTGAGCGACCCGATGGAGGTCCCGAAGAAGTCGAAGATCGTCGGCCAGGACGTGAAGGCCACCCAGGCCACCCCCGACCGCATCGACCGCCTCGTGAAGACCTGCGAGGGGACGTTCAACGACGTGAAGGCGGCGTTCCCGCAGTAGCGGGGCTTCAGGCTTCGGGCTTCAGGCTTCAGGCCCTGCTTCTCGGAGCGGGGCCTCTCCTTTTCTGCGACCTCCGTCCCCCCGGGAGCCCGAGGGCGTCGCGCAGCGACCTGCGTAAACATTTTCGCACCTCCCCGTGGCGGACCGACCGACCAGTCGGTATCTTTCCTCCATGCCCGCCACCCCCGCGTCCGTCCTCGCCGCCGCTTCGACCTGCGCCGCCCTCGCCGAGGGGGGCGTGCTCGCCCGCCTGCCGGCGCCCGCGCCGGGCCTGCGGCTGTTGTCGGAGGAGGAGGCGGGCGTCGTGCGCGCGCTCGCGGAGGCGCTGCACCCGCGCGCGGACCACGCGGCGGACGTCGCCAGCGCGCTCGACGGGCTCCTCGCTCGCGGCGTCGATCCCGTCGCGGTCCCCGTCGTGCGGCACCTGTTGCGGGGCTTCGACCGCGGCCCGGTGGCCACGCACGGCGCGCGCTTCACGCAGCTCGAGCCGCCGCTGCGCGCCGAGGTGGTGGCCGACTGGCGCGCCCCCGCGGCCGGGCGCCAGCGCCTCACGATCGACCTGCTCGCGCCCTTCGTCGCCTGGGCCGTCGCCGTGGCCGAGCCCCGTCAGGTCCACGCCGCCTGATAGATCGGGCCCATGCCCGCCACGCTCGAGGTCGCCCACACCTGGGACGGGGTCCCCTGCGAGCCCGCCGCGCGCGTCGCGCTCGCCCGCGACGGCGACGGCCTGCGCGTGCGCGTCGAGGCCCCGCGCCGCGGCGATCCGCCCCCCGCCGCGCCGCCCGGCCCCCTCTGGGGCCTCTGGGAGCACGAGGTCGTCGAGCTCTTCGTGCTCGGCCCGGGCGAGCGCTACGCCGAGCTCGAGCTCGGGCCCCACGGGCACTACCTGCTGCTCGCGCTGGAGGGGCGCCGGAGGGTCGTGGGCCGCGAGCTCCCGCTCGACGTCCGGTGGACCGACGCCGGATTGGCCTGGATCGCCGAGACGCGCCTGCCCGCGGGCGTGCTGCCGCCCGAGCCCTGGCGGCTCAACGCGTACGCCATCCACGGCGTCGGCGAGCGCCGCCGCTACCACGCGTGGGCGCCGGTCCCCGGCCCCGCGCCGGACTTCCACCGGCTCGACGTGTTCCGCGCAGTCGCGCTCTAAGGGCCCGCGTCCTCGGCGGTCAGCTCGGGGAAGAGCGCCTCCACCGCCTCGACGCGGGGCAGGAGCTCGGACCAGAGGGCGAGCACCACGGGGTCGGTGGCGTCGTAGGTCGCCGCCTGCTCCTCCGGGTCGGCGGCGAGGTCGTAGACGCGCTTGCGCCCGCTCCACTCGTAGAGGAGCTCGTCGTTGCCGACGCGGACGTACTGGATGGGCGGGGCGTCGCCCATCGGCCACACCGTCGCGAAGACGGGCCGGTCGGGCGAGGCGGTGCCCACGACCGCGCCGGTCATCTCGTCGGGGACGTCGTCGCCGAGGGCCTCGAGCACGGTGGGCGCGAGGTCCTTGTGGGTGGTGAGCTCGTCCCAGCGCCCGGGGATCAGCGACTTCGCCCAGAAGAACGCGATCGCGCCGTTCTCCTCGACGTACAACGAGCCGCCGTGCCCGCGGGAGCCGTGTTGCCAGCGCTGCTCGCCGTGGTCGCTCCACACGAGCACGAGCGTGTCGTCGAGCATGTTGCGCTCGTCGAGCGCCGCCCAGAGCGCCGCGACCTGGTCGTCGAGCCAGCGCACCTGCCGGGCGTAGAGGAACTCGACGGCGGCGCGCACGCGGGCCTGCTCGTCCTCCGGGAGCGAGCCCCACGCGAGCCCCGCCTCGTAGAGCCCCTCGTCTGTCGTGAGGTCCCACGGGAACTCGCCGAAGGCCTCGAAGCCGGCGAGGTACTCGGCGGGCGGGTCGTAGGGCGCGTGCGGGTCGAGGTAGTGGACGTGGAGGAGCCAGGGCTGGCCCGGGTCGAGGCGGGGGGCGTCGATGAGCTGGAGCACCTCGGCGGTCACCGCGTCCCCGCGCGCCGCCAGCACGTCGACGTACTCGGCGTAGCCGGTGGACGTGTTCACGAACGAGCCGAGGTAGCCGTTCGCGCTCACCAGCGCGGTCTGGAGGCCCTCGTCCTGCAGGTGGGTGGCGAGCGTGGGCGTGTCCGGCGGCAGGCCGGCCACCTGGGAGGCGTCGCTCCCGACGTGGGGGACGAGGCCGAGGTCGAGCGGATCGCTGCCCGTGATGGCGCAGATTACGCCGGGGAGCGTCCACGCCGAGCAGGACGCGTGCTCGTCGAGCACGAAGCCCTCCTCGGCGAGCCCGTCGAGGAACGGCGTCGCGTCGCCGCCGCCGTACCGGCCCACCACGTCGCGCGCGAGCGTGTCGATCGAGATCACGAGCACGTTGCGGGGGCGCTCGCCCTGGAAGCGGAGCGCGGGCCCGGGGGCGGCGGGCTCGCCGGTGTCGGGGCCGTGGCCCGTCTCGGTCGGCTCGACGGCGGGGGGCTCGGAGGAGACGACCGCGTCCGTCGCGCAGGCGGCGAGGAGGACGGACGGGACCATGCGCACCCCCCGGTTCGCGTATCGCGCCGCGACAGGTGAGGCCGCAACTCCGGCTGGCGTATGCTCCGGGCGTGTCCTCCCCCCACGCGCTCGCCCCCGGCACCCGGCTCGGCCCCTACGTGCTCGGCGCGCCGCTCGGGCGCGGGTCGACCGCGACCGTCTACGTCGGCACGCGCGGGAACCGCCAGGTCGCGGTGAAGGTCCGCGGGCGCGGCGACGCCGAGCTCGATCGCCGCTTCCTCCGCGAGTTCGAGGCCCTGCGCGGGCTCTCGGTCCCCGGCGTGGTCCGCGTGTTCGACGCCGGCATCGGCGAGCGCTGGCTCTGGTACGCGATGGAGCTCGTCCGCGGCGAGCCGATCCGCAACTGGATCGAGGCGGGCGGCGACCCGGCCGGACGGTCCCGGCGCCTGCTCGCCGTCGCGCCGGCGTTGTGCGACGCGCTCGCCGGCATCCACCGCGCCGGCCTCATCCACCGCGATCTCAAGCCGTCCAACGTGCTCGTCGACCCGCAGGGCGCGCCGCACGTGCTCGACTTCGGCGTCGTGCGCTTCTGGGCCGAGGGCGACGCGCTCACCGGCGAGGGCGGGCTCGTCGGCACCCTCCCCTTCATGGCGCCCGAGCAGGTGGCCGGCGCGCCGCTCACCGCGAAGGCCGACGTCTTCTCGCTGGGGCTCGTGCTCTACGAGGGCGTCGCCGGCCGCCGCCCGCGGCCGACCCGCGCGCAGGACTGGCTCCGCATCCAGTGCCTCGACCGCCCCCGCCCGCTCGCGACGCTCGACCCCGCGGTGCCCCGCCCGTTGTCCGCGGTGGTGGAGCGCATGACCGCGCTCGACCCCCGCGATCGTCCCGACGCGCGCGAGTGCGCCACGTTGTTCCGCGCGTGCGCCGCCGGCGGCGGCCCGACCGAGTGGCCCGAGCCCGGCGCGTTCGTCGGCGAGCCCCCCGCGCTGCGGACGGCGCTCGGCATGATCCACGACCGCGGGCCCCGCTTCCTCGTGCTCGCCGGGCCGGCGGGGAGCGGGCGGCGGCGCACCGCCGAGCAGATCCGCCGCCGCGCGATGCTCGCCGGCATGCGCACCGCGCGCGGGCGCTGCCGGATCGAGCGCCCGGGCGGCGCCATCGGCGAGATCGTCGAGGAGCTGTTCGAGGCGCCGGCCGAGGACGCCTGGCGCGAAGGGCTCGCCGGGCCCGACGCGGGCGCCCTGCTGGAGATGTGGCCCGACCTGCCGCTCTACCCAGCGGAGGCGGGCCCCGCGGCGTCGGCTCGCGACGTCGTGATGGCCACGGTCGCGACGCTCGGGCGCGCGACGGGCGAGAACGGGCTCCTGCTCCTCGTCGAGGACCTCGACGAGGTCGATCGCGTCACGGCGCGCGCGCTCGAGGCGATCGCGATCGTCGCGCCGCCGAAGCTGCGCGTGATCGTCACGATGGACGATCGCTTCGGCGGGCGCCGCGCGAAGCGGCTCGTGGCCACGCTCGTCGACCGCGGCGCCGCCGCCTTCGGCGCCCTGCCCGACCTCACCGGCGACGAGGCGCGCGCCCTCGCCCAGTCGCTCGTGCCGGAGGGCACGCCCGTGGTCGCGGACGCCGGCTCGCCGATGGCCGCGCGCGACGCGGGCATCGCCGCCCTCGCCCGCCTGCGGCGCGAGCGCGTGCCGACGGTCCCCACCGCCGCCTACCCCGCCGCGCTCGACCCGCGCCCGCTCGCCCTCCCCGTCTGGGAGGCGCTCGGGGTCGACCCCCAGCAGCTCTGCGGCGCCGGCGTGCTCCGCCAGGCCGGGCCCGAGTCCTACGCGCTCCGCGACGGCGCCGCCCGCCAGCGCGCGCTCGCCCGCCTCCCCGCGCGCCCGCTCGCGGCGAAGCGCCTCGCCGACGCGCTCGCCCACGACACCTCCCCGGATCGGCACGGCCCGCTCGCCCGCGCCCGCCTGCTCGCCGACGACGCGCCGGGCGCGTTCGAGCCCGCCGCGCTCGCCGCCATCGAGGCCGAGCGGCGCGGCCGCTACCGGGAGGCGCGCGAGTGGCTGGTCCTGCTCGACGCCCTCCCCCGCGACCGCGCCGGCGCCGCCTACCAGCGCCTGCGCTTCCCGCTGGCGCGCTGCCGCGCCGCGGTCGCCGCGCGCACCGGCTCGGATCGCCCGCGCGCCGACCTGCTCGGGCTCGCGGTGCAGCGCGCGGAGACCCGCATCGACCGCATCGAGGTCGCGCTCCTGCACGCCGAGCACCTGCGGCGCGCCGGCGACGTGCGCGCGGCGCTGGTGGCGTGCATGAAGCAGGCGGGCCGGCCCGTCTCCGACGAGCTGTCGGCCCGCGTCGCCGTCGCCGCGCTGCTCCAGGCCGCGGAGATCCGCCTCGAGCTGGGCCAGCACGCGGACGCGCGCGCGCACCTCGACCGCGCCGAGAGCCTCCGCGGCGGGCGCCACGGCGACATCGACCAGGTGTTGCTCGACCACCTCCGCGCCGAGGTCGCGCTCGCCGGCGGCGACCTCGACGGCTGCGTGGAGCTCTGCCGCCGGGGCATCCGGCTCGCGACGGCGCTCGGGGCCGACCGCGGGCTCGCCCGCCTCCACCTCTCCCACGGGCACGCGCTCTTCTACCTCGGCGACCGCGTCGCGGCCGAGGAAGCCGGGGCGACCGCGCGGCGGCTGCAGGTGGCGAGCGGCGAGCGCGCGGCCGCCGCCGAGACCGCCGTCCACCTCGGAGGGCTCGCGCTCGGGCGCGGCGACCCCGCCACCGCCGCGCTCCACGTCCGCGAGGCCCTCACCACCGCGCGCCGCCTCAACCTCGTGCGCCTCCGGGCGCGGGCGCTGGCGCTCTCGCTGGAGGTCGCCACGGTGCGGCGCGACCCCGAGGCGGCCCGCCGCGTGCTCGCCGAGGTCGACACCCTCCCCGCCCGCGAGACGCCGCTCGCCGTCGCCGAGCTCCGGTGGTGGCGATCCGTCGGCGAGTACGACCGCGCGCTGCTCGCCGCCGACCCCGGCGCCACCACGGGCTACCGCGGCGCCGAGATGGAGCTCGAGACCGCCCGGCTCCGCATCGTGTGCGGCGACACCCACAAGGCCTTCGCGCACCTCGAGCGCGCCGAGGCCCTCGCGAAGGCGGGCGGGTTCCGCGAGCTGCTCCTGTACGCGAGGGTGCTGCGCGGCGCGGCCGAGCCCGACGTGGACGACGGGTGGGCGGCGACCGTCGAGGAGGCGCTGCGCTCGCCGTGGATCGACCTGTTCCTGTACGTGCTGCTCGTCGACGCCCGGCGCCGCCACGTGCAGGGCGACGCGCTCGGCGCCCGAGGCCGCTACCTCGAGCTGGCGGTGCGCGCGGAGGAGCACGGGCACCGGCCCTTCTCGGCGGCCGCCCAGGCGGCGCTCGGGGATTGACGGCCCGATTACGGGCCTTGTCGGCTGAATACACGGGACTTAGGGAAGAGGTCCCACTCCCACTCCGGCCGCCCGGCCGGGGTTTGCCCGTCCGGTGCCAATGCCCACCATCCTCTTCCTCGGGGACGACCCCGCGGTCGCGCGCGACCTGCGCTCTCCCCTCGATCGCCTCCGGTACGGACTCCACGTCTCCCCCCCCCGTCTGCCCGAGGCCCAGCGGACGGCGGAGGAGCTCCGCCCCGACCTGCTCCTCGCCGACGCGCGCGTGCCGCTCTCGGCGGAGGCGGGGCACCACCTCCGCCGCGCGCTCGACTTGCCCCTCGTGATGCTCGCGGCCGGGGCGTCGGACGCCGAGGTCGATCGCGCCCGCGGCTGCGAGCCCGACGGCTGGGTCGAGCAGCTCGACGCGGAGCGCACCCTCCGCGGCGTGCTCGAGGTGGCGCTGCGAAACCGGGGGGCCCGCCGGGGTCGCCCTGCCCAGGGCTCGCCCGGGGGCGACGCCCACGCCGATCGGCTCGCCGCGCTCGGGTCGATCACGGCGGCGCTCGCCCACGAGATCAACAACCCGCTCACCTGGGTCGCCGGCAACCTCGGCCTCGCCATCGACGCGTTGTCGGGGCTGAAGGAGGCCGCGGAGTCGACGGCGGCGCCGCGGGGCATGGCCCGGGGCATCTCGCTCGCCGTGCAGTCGCTCGAGCACGCCTTGCAGGGGTCGGACCGGATCCGCCGCATCGTCGCCGACCTGCGCGACTTCTCCGGCCCCGACGAGCTCGACCGGCGCCCCGTCGACGTGCGCACGCTCGTGGACACGGCGCTCCGCGTGTGCGGGAACGAGGTGCGCCACCGCGCGCAGGTGGTGCGCGAGTACGCCGAGGTCCCGAGCGTCCGCGCCAACATGACGCAGCTCGGACAGGTGTTCCTGAACCTGCTCGTCAACGCCGCGCAGGCCATCCCCGCCGGGCGCGCCGAGCAGAACCGCATCCACGTCCGCGTGGACGTCGACCGCGACGGGTTCGTCCTGGTCGAGGTGCGCGACACCGGCACCGGCATCGCGCCGGAGTACCTCGACCGGATCTTCGATCCGTTCTTCACCACGCGGCCGATCGGCGCCGGGCGCGGCATGGGCCTGTCCGTCGCGCACGGAATCGTTTCCGACCACGGGGGCGAGATCTCCGTGCGCAGCCAGGTGGGCCTCGGGAGCGCCTTTCGCGTCCGGTTGCCCGCCGCCCCCGTCCCGGTGGAGGAGGCCGTCGACGACGACCTCGCCTTCGAGCCCGGCCGTCGCGGGCGAGTGCTGATCGTGGACGACGAGCCGTTGGTCCTCGACGTGCTCGGGAAGCTGCTCGAGGAGTGGCACGACGTCGAGACGTGTACGTCGGGGGCCGCCGCCCTTCAGCTCCTGCTCGCCGGCACGCCCGTCGACGCCGTCCTCTGCGACCTCATGATGCCCGACATGACCGGGATGGACATCTACGAAGCGCTCGCCCGGGCCCGGCCCGACGTGCTCGACCGCATCGTGTTCATCACGGGCGGGGCGTTCACCGAGCGCGCCACCTCCTTCCTGCAGCGCGTGCCGAACCCGCGTCTGGAGAAGCCGTTCGAGGTTCAGCGGCTCTTCAGCGTGCTGCGGCGCGTGGTCGGTCCGTAGCGCCGGGAACCTCGATCACCCGGTCCTCCTCGAGGAGGTAGCCCGAGAGCGTGTTGCCGTAGCAGGCGCCGGTGTCGAGGCCGACCGAGCCCCGGTGCACCTGCAGGCCACGCATCGCGTCGTGGCCGTAGATCACCCGCTCGGGACCCCGCCAGAGGTGCCACCAGAACGGGCTCGACGGGTCTTCGTCGTCCGGCCAGCGGCGCAGCGTGAGCGCCATCTTCGGCGTCGTCCCCGCCTCGCCGAGGAACGGGTGCAGGCCGGCGTGGACCGCGATCCAGCCCTCGCCGTGGAGGAAGAGCGGGAGCGACGCGAGCCACGCGCGCGCCTCGTCCGGGAGCGCTCGACACGCGACGTGCTGGGAGCTCTCCCCGGGCTGCCCCCAGACCTGCAGCATCCGGGCGTCGTGGTTGCCGAGCACGGACTCGGCGCCCGTCTCGCGAACGACGTCCCAGACACCGCGGGGATCGGGGCCCTTGTTGAAGAGATCGCCGAGCAGCACGAGGCGGTCGGGGCGGGCCTCGCGCACGAGCGCGCGGAGCGAGGCCGCGCAGCCGTGGACGTCGCCGACGAAGAGTGTCCTCACCGGCTTGACCTACTCGCGGAGCGCGCCGATGTCACCGTGCGTCGCGATCGTGTACCCGCCCGTCGTCGCGTGGGCAGATTGCGTTGGCTTGGGGGAGATTCTCATGCTGATCGTACTTCTCGCCGCGGCTCCCGCGCTCGCCCAGGAGTGGGACGTGGTGGACGACGAGCACGACGTCACGCTCTCGCTGTCGGCGCTGCACCTGATGGTGCCGATGGTGGAGGCCACCGCGGAGTTCCGCGTCTCGCCCGCGCGCAGCGTCGCGGTCATCGGCGGCATCGGCGGCAACGACGGGTTCATGGTGTGGGACGTCGGCGGGCAGGCGCGGCAGTACTTCATCGGCGACTTCGACACCGGGCTCAACGTGGGCGCCGAGGCGAAGTGGGAGACCGCCGACTACCTGACGCCGGACGCCTGGGACTACCCGACGACGGGCCGGCTCGCGGCAGGCCCGTTCATCGGCGCGAAGCTCACGCTGGCGTTGTTCACGCTGGAGGCGCAGGGCGGCGGGCAGTTCGTCTGGCAGCCCGGCGGCGACCTCGACCTCGGGCCGCTCCTGAACGTGAACGCCGGCGTGTCGTTCTGACCTAGCCCGGGGGGGTGAGGACGCCGTCCACGACGTAGACGACGCCGTTCATGGCCTGGACGGTCCCGACGATCTTCGCGTCGTCGACGCGGACGGTGTCCCCCTCCCGGCGGAACGTCACCTTGGTGCCGTCGGACATCGTGAGCGTGTCGCCGTCCTTCACGGTGGCGAGCGGCACGATGGGCACGGCGGCGTGGTGCTTGAGGATCTTCTTGAGGTCCTCGCGCTTCTCCGGGGCGAGCAGCCCGTCGACGGTGCCGGGCGGGAGCTTCTCGAACGCCGCGTTCGTCGGCGCGAAGACCGTGTAGATGCCGCCGGGGCTCGCCAGCGCGTCGACGAGGCCCGCGGTCTGGAGCGCCTTGACGAGCGTGGTGTGGTCGGGCGACCCGACGGCCACGTCGGCGACGGTCTTCTCGTGATCCGCCTTCGGCGCCGCGGGCTTCGCGGGCGCGGGGGCGGGCGCCGGCTTCGCGGCGGGCGGGGCCGACGCGGTGGGGCCGGGGGCCGGACCGGCGCAGGCGACGAGGAGGAGAGGCAGGAGCAACCGGGTCATGGGAACCCTCCGTGCGCTCAACGGATACCGCGGTCCGCTGAGGCGGGGGATCGGGCGTACGACCGTCCCCTCGGAGGGGCCTACGCGGCTCGCGGGCGGGCGCCCGCCCGGGGCGGAGGCCCCCCCGTCACCCGGAGGATGTGCCGTCCCGGCGCATCCTCCGGAGGGGGGAGCCGGCCTTAATCTTCTCCCAATCCGGCCATAGACTCCTCGGATGACGACGCGCCCCCCGTCCGACCGTGCGAGCGCGTCGCGGCGCGTGGCCGTGGCCTGGGTGTTCCTCGCGCTCGCCGGCCTCGGGATGGTGGCGACCCAGCGGTACGTGGTGCGGCACGCCCGCGCCGAGGCCGCGCTCGCCCGCCTGCGCTGCGCCGTCACGGCCGAGACGTCCCTGGAATGGCAGGCCATCTACCGCGGGAACATCGACGCCGACGTCGTCACCCGCCTGAGAACCGCGCGCGCCGACGGGGCGACCGCCCTCGCCGAGGCCACCGCGCTCTCCTTCCCCCTCCCGGTCGGGGACCTTCCGGCGCGCCTCGCCGAGTTCCAGGACGCCGTGGACGGCGAGCTCCGGGCGCTCGAGGACCTCGATCCCGAGGAGGCGGCCCACTTCGACGACCCGCGCGTGGACGTGGCGCACGCCGCGTTCATCGCCGAGGTCGACAGGTTGCAGGCGGCCGCGAGCCGGGCGTCCGCGGGCGCGTCGAAGGTCGGCGGCGTCGCCGCGCTCCTCCTGCTCGCGATGTCGGGCCTCGTCACGGCGACCCTCGGGCAGGCCGCCGAGCGTCGCCGCAGCGAGGCCGCGCTGGCCCGGGCACGCGCGGAGCGCCTCGAGCGCAGCGAAGCGAGGCTGCGGGGCATCGTCCAGGGCTCGGCCGACCTCCTGCTCGTCACCGACGCCGACGGGCACGTCACCTGGGCCACGCCGTCCACCGGCCAGCTCCTCGGTCGCGCCGCCGGCCAGCTCGTGGGCGCCTCGATCGGCGAGCTCGTGGGCCCCGACGAGACCGAGCGCCTCGTCGGGCTCGAGGAGCGCCACGGCGCCGACGGCTCCGTCTCGGCCATCGTGGCGTGGCGCCGGCGCGACGGCTCCACCGTGTTGTGCGAGACCCGCTGCGTGGACCTGCTCGCCGACCCGTCCGTGCGGGGGCGCGTCTACAGCGCGCGCGACGTGACCGAGCGCGTCGAGCTGGAGGCGCTGCTCGAGCACCAGGCGAGCCACGATCCGCTCACGGGGCTCGCCAGCCGCGCGCTGCTCTACGCCCGGATCGACGCGTGGATGGCGACCCGGCGCGCCAGCGAGCACGCGGCCGCGCTGGTGATCCTCGACCTCGACGACTTCAAGGGCGTGAACGACACGCTCGGGCACTCGGAGGGCGACCGGCTCCTCGTCACCCTCGCCGAGCGCTTCGCCGCGCGCCTCCGGCCCGGCGACGTCGCCGCCCGCATCGGCGGCGACGAGTTCGCGTTCTTCCTGCCGGTCGTGCACGACGAAGCGGACGTGCGCGCGCTCCTCGGGCACCTGCTCGACGATGCCCGCCGCCCGGTCGCGATCCAGGGGACCGCCCACGTCGGCACCGCCAGCGCGGGCGTCGCCTTCGCGCCCGCCCACGCGCGCAACGCGGAGGACCTGCTGCGCGCGGCGGACCTCGCGATGTACGCGTCCAAGCGCCAGGGGAAGGACCGCGCCGTCGTGTTCGACGACGGCCTCGCCCGCGCCGCGGCCGAGCGCGAGTCGTTCCTCCAGGACATGCGCGTCGGGCTGGGTGCGGGACAGTTCGTCGCGTGGTTCCAGCCGATCTTCGACATCGCCCGCGGCGAGCCCGTCGGCGTCGAGGCGCTCGCGCGCTGGCACCACCCCACGCGCGGGCTCGTCCCGCCCCAGCAGTTCGTGGGCCTCGCCGAGGACACCGGGCTCGTCGGCCCGCTCGGCGAGGCCGTCGCGCGCGCCGCCGCGCGCTGCGTGCGGGGATGGCAGACGGGGCTCGGGCGCTCCACGTTCGGCCTCAGCCTGAACGTGTCGGTCCGGCAGCTCACCGAGCCGGATGCGTGCGACCGCTTCCTCCGCGAGATCCTCTCCTCGGGGCTCGACCCGTCGTCGGTGACCATCGAGGTGACCGAGACGGTGTTCTCGCCCGACCAGGTCTCCGTGATGGATGCCCTCCGGCGGCTGCGCGCGGCGGGGGCGCGCATCTCGCTCGACGACTTCGGCACGGGCTACTCGTCGCTGGCGTACCTGCGCGACTTCCCCGTCTCCGAGATCAAGATCGACCGCTCGTTCGTCGCCCGCCTCGGCGAGGACCGGCCCGACGCCGTGAGCCTCGTGCGCACCATCATCGAGCTCGGGCGAGCGCTCGGGCTCGAGGCCGTCGCCGAGGGCGTGGAGACGCCCGAGCAGCTGGCGATCCTGCGCCGCCTCGGCTGCGCGCGCGCGCAGGGCTACTTCCTCGCGCCCCCCGGCGACGCGAGCCGCATCGAGGCGCTCCTGCGGGCGCACCCGTCATGGCCGGCGCCCGACCGCGACGTCGTCAGCGCGGCGGATCGAGCGTGAGCGCGGCGAGGAGCAGCTCCTCCGCGGTGAGCCCCGCGCCCCGCACCACGGGATCGGCGCCCGCGGCGCGCAGGATCGCGTCGCCGCGCAGCCGGTAGAGGACCTCCGACGTGTTGCCGCGGTAGACGGCCTCGCCCGAGATGCGGCACCAAGGCTCGGACGACGGGCCCTTGAACAGGAGGTTGCCGCGCGTGCGCCACGCGGGCGTGGCCGACTTGCCGGGGAACCACTCCGCGCCCTTGCGGGCGAGCAGGGTGCCGACGCCGTCGGCGTCCTTCAGCGCGCCGTCGGTCCACACGCCCGCGGGCTCGGCGGAGCGGCCTCGGTACACGGTTCCGGGCATGGGGGCCTCCTGCGCCTTCGTATCGCCCGATAGGTTCGCGGGCATGACCGACCTCCTCGTCGTGCTCGTCACCGCCCCCGACGCCGACACCGCCGCGCGCATCGCCCGCACGCTCGTCGAGGAGCGGCTCGCCGCCTGCGGCAACGTGTTGCCCGGCGTCCGCTCGATCTACCGCTGGGAGGGCGCCGTCCAGGACGAGCCGGAGGTCCTGATCGTGCTCAAGACGCCGCGCGACCGCTTCGAGGCGCTGCGGGCGCGGGTCCTCGAGGTGCACCCCTACCGGGTGCCCGAGGTGATCGCGCTGCCCGTGGAGGCGGGGCACGCGGCGTACCTCGCGTGGGTGGGCGAGCAGACGCGGTAGGCCCTACGTGCGCGCGAGGTCCTGCAGCTTCACGACCTTCATCTCCCCCGCCCGCAGCGCGCGGATGGCCGCTGGGATCACCTTCGCGGCCTGGAGGTTCGTGACGCAGGGCACGCCGAAGCGCAGGCCGGCGAGGCGCATGGCGGCCTCGTCGTACTGCGCCTTCTTGCCGAGCGGCGTGTTGATGATCATGCGGATGTCGCCGTTCTTGATGAGGTCGACCACGTCGGGCCGGCCCTCGCGCACCTTCCACGTGCGCGTGCACGCGATGCCGGCCTTCGCGAGCGCCTCGGCCGTGCCGCTCGTGGCGTAGAGCTTGAAGCCCATCTCCGCGAGCGCGCGGCCGATGGGCGCCGCCTCCTTCTTGTCCTCGCCGCGGAGCGAGAGGAACACGCCGCCCTCCGTCGGGAGCGACATCCCGCTCGCGAGCAGCGCCTTCGCGTAGGCCTCGCCGAAGCTCTCGCCGACGCCCATGACCTCGCCGGTGGAGCGCATCTCGGGGCCGAGCACGACGTCCACGCCCGGGAAGCGGCGCCACGGGAACACCGGCGCCTTCACGAAGTACATCCCCTCGCCCCAGGGGGAAAGATCGCCGAGGTCGGCGATCTTCTGCCCGAGCAAAAGCCGCGTGGCGTACTTGGCGATGGGCACGCCCGTGGCCTTCGCGAGGTACGGCACCGTGCGCGACGCGCGCGGGTTCACCTCGATCACGTAGACGACGCCGTTCTGGACGGCGAACTGCACGTTCACGAGGCCGACGACCCCCACGGTGAGCGCCACGCGGCGGACGACGTCGACCATCTCCGCCCGGTTCTCGTCGGAGAGCTGGATGGGCGGGAGGATCGTGGTCGAGTCGCCGGAGTGCACGCCCGCCTCCTCGACGTGCTCCATGATCCCGCACACGTGGACCGTCTCGCCGTCGCAGAGCGCGTCGACGTCGTACTCGATGGCGCCCTCGAGGAAGCGGTCGATGAGGAGCGGGTGCTCCTCGCTCACGCGGATCGCCTCGTCCACCGCCGCGTGGAAGTCCGCCTCGTCGAAGCAGATCTTCATCGCGCGGCCGCCGAGCACGTAGCTGGGCCGAACGAGGAGCGGGAAGCCGAGCCGCGCGGCGGCGGCGTAGCTGGCCTCGCGGTCCTTCACCATCTCGCCTTCGGGCTGGCGGATGCCGAGGCGGTGCATGAGCGCGTTGAAGCGCTTGCGGTCCTCGCAGACGTCGATGGCGTCGGGCTGGGTGCCGAGCACCTTCCCGACGCGGTGCGAGAGCTTCAGGGGCGTCTGCCCGCCGAACTGGAGCACGGTGCCGAGCGGCTCCTCGCGGTGCACGACCGCGCGCACGTGCTCGGCCGTGACGGGCTCGAAGTAGAGCTTGTCGCTGGTGTCGTAGTCGGTGGAGACGGTCTCGGGGTTGCAGTTGACCATCACCGCCGAAAAACCCATCTCGCGCACGGCGAAGGACGCGTGGCAGCAGCAGTAGTCGAACTCGAGGCCCTGGCCGATGCGGTTCGGCCCGTTGCCGAGCACGACCACGCGGGGCTTGTCGCTGTCGCCGGCCTCGTCCTCGTCCTCCCAGGTCGAGTACAGGTACGGCGTGAAGCTCTCGAACTCGGCGGCGCAGGTGTCGACGCGCTTGTAGACGGGCCAGAGGTCGAGGGCCTCGCGCGCCTCGGTCACCTTCGCCTCGCTGGCGCCCGTGAGCTTGCCGATCGCGGCGTCGGAGAGGCCGACGCGCTTCGCCGCGCGCAGGGCCGGCGCGTCGAGCACGATGGGGAGCGACCGCTCCACCGCGACCATCTCGACCATGCGATCGAGGAACCACGGATCGATCGCCGAGAGCGCGTGGATCCGCTCGGGCGCCCAGCCGCGCCGCAGCGCCTCGAGCACCGCGAAGAGCCGCTCGGGCGTGGGCAGGGCGATGCGCTCGGAGAGGCGCTCGTCGGTGTAGCCGGAGGCGTCGGTCACGCCGCCCTCGAGCGAGGCCATCGCCTTGCCGAGCGCCTCGGCGAAGGTGCGGCCGATGCCCATGACCTCGCCGACGCTCTTCATCTGCGTACCGAGGCCGCGCGAGGCCCCGGGGAACTTCTCGAAGTTCCAGCGCGGGATCTTGACGATGACGTAGTCGATCGACGGCTCGAAGCTCGCCGGCGTGACCCGCGTGATGTCGTTGCGGATCTCGTCGAGCGTCAGCCCCACCGCGAGCTGGGCCGCGATCTTGGCGATGGGGAAGCCCGTCGCCTTGGAGGCGAGCGCCGAGCTGCGCGAGACGCGCGGGTTCATCTCGATGACCCGGAGCTCGCCCGTGGTGGGGCTCACCGCGAATTGCACGTTGCTGCCGCCCGTCTCGACCCCCACGCGCCGGATGATGCGGATCGCAGCGTCGCGGAGGTCCTGGTATTCGACGTCGGTGAGCGTGAGCGCCGGCGCGACGGTGATCGAGTCGCCCGTGTGGACGCCCATCGGGTCGAGGTTCTCGATCGAGCAGATGATGATGACGTTGTCGGCGAGGTCGCGCATGACCTCGAGCTCGAACTCCTTCCAGCCGAGCACCGACTCCTCGACCAGCACCTGACGCACCGGCGACAGGTCGAGCCCCTGGGAGACGATGTCGCGCAGCTCGTCGACGTTGTAGGCGATGCCGCCGCCGGCGCCGCCGAGCGTGAACGACGGGCGCACGACCGCGGGGAGCCCCACGTCGCGCACGATGGCCTCGGCGTCGGCCACCGACCGGGCGATGCCCGCCTTCGGGACGGACAGCCCGATCTCCTCCATCGCGGCCTTGAAGAGCTCGCGGTCCTCGGCGACGGCGATGGCCTGCGGCTTCGCGCCGATGAGCTCGACGCCGTGGGCGGCGAGCACCCCGCGATCGTGCAGGGCGAGCGCGAGGTTGAGGCCCGTCTGCCCGCCGACGGTGGGGAGGATGGCGTCGGGCTTCTCCCGGGCGATCACCCGCTCGGCGAACTCGACCGTGAGCGGCTCGACGTACGTCGCGTCGGCGACGTCCGGGTCGGTCATGATCGTGGCCGGGTTGCTGTTGATCAGGGCCACCCGGTAGCCGAGCGCGCGGAGCGCCTTGCACGCCTGGGTGCCCGAGTAGTCGAACTCGCAGGCCTGCCCGATGACGATCGGGCCCGAGCCGATGACGAGGATGGTCTTCAGGTCGTCGCGACGCGGCATCAGCGGATCCCGGCGACGCGCAGGAAGCGGTCGAGCAGGAGGTGGGCGGAGTCGCGCGGGCCGGGCGCCGCCTCGGGGTGGAACTGGACGCAGGCGACGCGGTAGTCGGGGTGCACGAAGCCTTCGAGCGTGCCGTCGTTGAGGTTGACGTGGGTGACGATGCCCCCGGCGGCCTCGACGCCCTTCGGATCGACGCAGAAGCCGTGGTTCTGGCTCGTGATCTCCACGCGTCCCGTCTCCACGTCGCGCACCGGGTGGTTCCCGCCGCGGTGGCCGAAGCGCAGCTTGAACGTGTCGGCGCCGAGCACGCGCCCGAGGATCTGGTGGCCGAGGCAGACGCCGAGGAGCGGCTTCTTCCCGAGCAGCTTCTTCACCTCGCCGACGATCTCCGGCAGCGCCGCCGGGTCGCCCGGACCGTTCGACAGGAACACCGCGTCGGCCCCCTCGCCGAGCTCCTCGCCGCGGGCGTCCGCGGGGAAGACCTCGACGTGGCAGCCCGCCTGGGCGAAGAGCCGCAGCTGGTTGCGCTTCACGCCGCCGTCGAGCACGTGGACGCGCGGACCGTCCGATACATGGAAGGTGTATCGCCGATGTGTCGAGACCTCGTGGACGAGGCTGCGGCCGGCCATGCCCGGCCAGGTGAAGATCCGCTCGCGCAGCTCGTCCTCGCCGAGGTCCTCGGTGCTGACGACCGCGCGCATCGCGCCGGCGGTGCGGATGTGTCGCACGAGCGCGCGGGTGTCGATGCCCTCGATCGCCGGGACGCCGGCCTCGGCGAGGTAGGGCCCGAGGTCCCGTTCGGAGCGGTGGTTGGAGGCGCGCGCGGAGAACGAGCGCGCGCAGAAGCCGGCGGCGTGCACCTTCCCCGACTCGTCGTCGGCCGCGTTGACGCCGTAGTTGCCGACGTGCGCGGTGGTCATCACGACGATCTGCTCGCGGTACGAGGGATCGGTGAGGACCTCCTGGTACCCGGTCATCGCCGTGTTGAACACGACCTCGCCCACGCGGGTGGCGCGCGCGCCGAACGCTTCCCCCCGGAAGGTGCGGCCGTCTTCGAGCATCAGGATGCCGCCCAATGAACACCCCATCCGGCCCGCCGGATTAGCGCGCCGGACCGGGGGGGGCAAGCGATCCGCGGGGCTCGGTCGAACGGAGGGGGGCGGGCGGCCGAGTGTGCCCATACGGTACGGACATTCCACGCCCCACGGCCATCAGCAGCGGCGCGATTCAACGTGCTTCCGACGCGAGAAGGGCGGCGGCCCGGATCAGCGGGACCTACCTCGTGGTCGCGACCGCGTGGATCCTCGGATCGGACGTGGCGGTCATCGTCCGCCCGGACGGGTGGTCTTCGGCGGCCGTCCTGTCCATCTCGAAGGGGCTCCTCTTCGTCGCCGTCACCGCCGCGCTGCTGCAGGTGTTCGTGGAGCGGAGCATCCGGCGGGCCGTCCGCCTGACCGAGCACCTGAGCGCGGCCCGGGCGCGCTTCCAGGCGGTGCTCGAGCAGTCGGTGGCCGGGATGTACGTGCTGGAGGAGGGGCGCTTCACCTACGCGAACGGGCGGCTCGCGCGGATGCTCGGCCACGAGCACGCCTCCGACCTGATCGGCCGCGAGTTCGCGTCGTTCGTCGCGCCCGAGCACCGGGCGCACGTCGACACGCACGTCGCCGCGCTGCGCGTGGGGGAGCCGGCGCCGCCCCTGCAGCTCCGCGTGGTCCGCCGCGACGGGTCGCCCGCCACGATCCTCGCGGAGGGCCAGCTCGTCCCCACCGGCGACACGCTCGCGTTCGTCGGGCTCGCCGGCGACGTGACCGAGCGGGCCGAGCAGGAGCGCCAGATCCAGGCGTACATCGCCAAGGTGGAGCGGGCGGCCCGGGGCACGCTGGGCGTGGTGTCCAAGATGGTCGAGCTCCGGGACCCGTACACCGGCGGTCACGAACGGCGGGTCGGCGAGATCGCCGCCATGCTGGGCGCCGAGCTCGGCCTCGACCGCGACCGCGTGGAGGGGCTGCGGATCATGGGGTGGGTCCACGACGTGGGCAAGATCGCGGTGCCCGCGGAGATCCTCACCAAGCCGGGCAAGCTCACGCCCGCCGAGATGGAGGTCGTGCGCGAGCACGCGCGTCACGGCTACGAGATCCTCAAGGACGTCGAGTTCCCCTGGCCGGTCGCCCTCGGCGCGCTCCAGCACCACGAGCGCATGGACGGCACCGGCTACCCCCAGGGGCTCCGCGGGTCGCAGATCCCGCTCGACTCGCGCATCCTCGCCGTGGCCGACACGCTCGAGGCGATCTCCTCGCACCGGCCGTACCGCCCGGCGCTCGGGATCGAGCGCGCGCTCGGGGAGATCGCGCGGCTCCGCGGCTCGGCGCTCGACCCCGACGTCGTCGCCGCGTGCCTCCGCCTGTACGGCGAGCGGAAGCTCCCCCTGCCGGTCTGACGCGAGGCGGCGAAAATGTTCCCTCAAGCCCGGGACACCGCCGACCGAAAGGGGGAACATGGCGCTCCTCGTGCTGGCGGCGGTCGCGGTGGCGGGATTGGCGGCGGGCTGGTGGCTCGACCGGCGGCGGCTCGCTCGCCGGCTCGCCTCGGCGCGGGGGGTCGGCGGCCTGCCGACCGAGGTGGTCCTGTGGCTCCGGGACCGGGCCGACGACCTGCCCGACGGGGGCGCGGCGCGACGCTCCACGGAGCGGGCGCGGCTCCTGTGCGCGGCTGTCGGGATCGAGCCCGCGGAGGTGCTGCTCGCTGCGGCGCTGCCGACGAGCGCCGCTTCGGAGCCCGGGCTCCACCTCCCGGCGGGGGCGCGCCAGGCGCTCGTGATGCGGCACGCCCGCTGGGACGGCACCGGCGTGCCCCCCGTGGCGGGGGCGGCGATCCCGCCGGCGGCGCAGGTGCTCGCCCTGGTCGAGTGGCTGGACGCCCGGGAAGGGACCGCTCCCGAGACGCTCGCCGCCGAGCTGCGCGCCGAGGCGGGCAAGCGCTTCTCGCCCGCGTTCGTCGAGGTCGTGCTCGACGAGCTCGGCACCCTCCGCGCCGTGCGCGGCGCCGGCTTCGCCACCGACTTCCGCATCGCCCGCGGCGCGCTGATCTGCGCCGTCCCCGAGGGGGTCGACGCCGAGCGGCGCCCGGCCGCGCTCGCGGACGCGGCGGCTCGCCTGCGGCGCATGTTGCGCCCCCGCGACCGCGTCGAGACGACCGCCGAGGAGGTGGTGGTGTGGCTGCGCGACGCCGACGCCGAGGGGGCGCTCGCGGTCCTCGCCCGCGTGCGACCGGCGCTTCGTGCGCTCCCGATCGAGGGCGTCGACGTGGGCGGCGTGGGCTTCCGCTACGGCGTGGCGGTGGCGGGCGCGGACGCGTCGCGGTTCGCGCAGCTCCTCGTCGTGGCCCGCAGCCGCTGCCGCGACGCCGCCTGACACACCCGATGTGTCAGGCCTGCATCGCCTCCACGAGGATCGCCGCGAGCTCGTCCAGCAGCGCGTCGCCGATCGCGGCCGTCGCCTTCCCCGGCGTGCCGAAGTAGCCGTCCGGCCCGCCCGCCTCCTCGAAGCACGTGGCGCCCGCCCGGATCCCGGCGGCGAGGCTCGCCTCGACGTCGGCGAGCCGCGTGTGCCCGACCACCCGGTCGGGCGACACCGCGAGCACCAGCGCCGTCTCGTAGAGGCCGGCGTGCCCGTCGAGCGGGGCGACGCGCGCCGCGAGCCGCTCGGCGTTCCGCTTCGAGCCCACGTTCGGGAAGGCCACCGCCACCCCCGTCCGCGCCTTCACCTGCTCGCAGGCCGCGAACAACGCGTCGACCTGGGCCGGCTCGAGGTGCGCGTTGGCGACGGCGAGCCCGCGTGCGCCGGCGGCGTGCGCCGCGCAGAGCACCTCGGTCACCCACCCGGTGACGAGCTCCGCGGGGATCGAGAGCGTACCCGGGAAGTTCCGCGCGAACTTCGCGATGCCGTAGGTGAGCGGCGGCAGGACCACCGCGTTCGCGAGCCGCGCCGCGGCGCCCTCGGCCATGGCGACGGCGATGCGTACGTCGGTGTCGAGCGGCAGGTGGGGACCGTGCGCCTCGCACGCGCCCGTCGGGAGGATCGCGACCGCCCCGGCGAGCCCCGCCTCGGGCGACACCCGCGCGCCGAGCTGCCGCGTCACGCGAGCGTCTTCCGCAGCTCGGCCCGCGCGACCTTCCCGCGATCGTTGCGGGGGAGCACGTCGAGGAAGCGAACCGTGCGCGGGTACTTGTGGGGGGCGAGCCGTGTCTTGACCCACTCCTGCAGCGCCGCGGCGAGGGCGTCGCCGGCGCCCTCCGACGCGACCACGAACGCGGCCGTCGACGTGAGCCCGCCCTTCTCGAAGCCGACGATGGCGCACTCGCGCACCTGGGGGTGCGTGAGCAGGCAGTTCTCGACCTCCACCGGCGACACGTAGACGCCGCCCACCTTCAGCAGATCGTCCGCGCGCCCGCAGTACACGTAGCGGCCGTCGGCGTCGACGCGGAACTGGTCGCCGGTGACGGTCCAGTCGCCCTTGAAGGTGGCGCGGCTCTTCTCGCGGTCCTGGTGGTACCAGACGGCGTTGCTGCCGCCGCGGACCCAGAGCGTACCGATCTCGCCGGGGGCGACCTCCCGGCCGTCGGGGTCGAGGAGCTTCGCCTCGTAGCCGGGGACGAGGCGCCCGAGCGTACCCACGGCGACGTCGCCGGGGCGGTTCGACAGGTAGATGTGGAAGAGCTCGGCGGAGCCGATGCCGTCGAGGATCTCGACGCCCGTGCGGGCGATCCACCGGCGATACAGCTCGGCCGGGAGCGCCTCGCCCGCGGAGAGGACCATGCGGATCGACGAGAGGTCCGCGCCCTCGCAGGCGGGGCTCTCCAGCATCCGGTGGATCATCGTGGGGACGTTGGTGAGGATGGTGGGCCGGAACTCCGCGATCTTCGCCAGCACCGTCTCGGGCGTGGGCCGCTCGGAGAACAGGCACGCCGTCGCGCCCACGGCCCACGGGAACATCAGGTTCGTGCCCGTCGCGTAGCCGAAGAAGAGCTTGGGCACGGAGAGCGTGACGTCGTCCTCGCGGATGCCCAGCACCTGCTTCGCGTAGCGCTCGGTGTTGAACACGAAGTCGCCCGCGGTGTGGACACAGGCCTTCGGCTTGCCGGTGGAGCCCGAGGAGAAGAGCCACACCGCGGGGTCGTCGGGGTGCTCGGTGCCGTAGAGGCAGTCGGCGGAGGCGGCCATGATCGCGTCGACGTCCCGATCCACGACGATCACCGACACATCGGGCGACACGTGTTGCGCGAACTCGGCCGTGGTGATCACGACGCGGGCACGCGTGTAACGCTGGTAATACTCCCAGTCCTCGGGCGGGACGAGCGGGTTCATCATCGCGACGACGGCGCCGATGCGAACCACCCCGAACCACGCCGCGGCGAACGCCGGGATGTCCGGCATCGCCAGGAGGACGCGGTCTTCCTCGCGCACACCGAGGGCGCGCAGGTGACTCCCGAACCGGCAGGACCACTCGTGCATCTCGGCGAACGTGAAGCAGGCGTCCTCGTACCGGAGCGCCACCTTGCCGGCGCGCGCGGGGAGGTTGTGGTCGAGGAAGTAGGCGGCGAGGTTCATGGCGCCTCCAGCCAGTGCGCGGCGATGACGGTGAGGAGGACGTCGGTGGCGCCCTCGTAGATGCGGAGCGGGCGGATGTCGCGGTACAGCCGCTGCACGACGTGCTCCTCTTCGACCCCGCGTCCGCCGAGGAGCTGCACCGCGCGGTCCACGACGCGCTGCGCGGCCTCGGTGGCGGCGACCTTGGCGACGGCGCTGTCGTAGCCGGTGCGCTCGCCCGGGGGGGCCGTGTCGCGGCGCCAGCAGGCGTGCAGCACGGCGGGGAGCGTCGCGTCGAGCTCGAGCGCCATCTCGGCCACGCGCGCCTGCACGACGGGCATCGCGGCGAGCGGCGCGCCGAACTGGCGACGCACCGACACGTGTTGCACCGTCTCGTCGAGGGCCCGGCGCGCCATGCCCAGGGCGGCCGCGCCGACGCTCGGGCGGCACCGCTCCAGCGTGCCGAACGCGAGGGCGAGCCCCTTCGGCGACACGAGCCGCGCGGATGTGTCACGGAGGATCACGCGTCCGATGCTGTGCCCCGACACGTGTTGCGGCTCGGTCTCCGGTAGGTCCACGAGGAAGCATGCGACCGCGTCGTCGAGCCGGGCGAACACCACCGCGCGGTCGCAGTCCGGCGCGTTGCTGACGAAGTGCTTCAGGCCCGTCAGGCGATACGTGTCACCGTGTTTCACGGCGACCGTCGCGAGGGCGCGGACGTCGCTCCCGGCCTCCGGCTCGGTCAGCGCGAAGGCGACCACGGAGCGCCCCGCCTTCGCCTCCTCCACCTCCCCCTCGAAGCCGCCCGCGCGGGCGAGCGGGAAGCTCCCCAGCTCCTGGATGACGAAGGCGAGGTCGGTGAGCGGGTCGCGGTGGGCGAGGTGCCAGCGCGCGAGCGCGAGCGCGCGGACGTCGGGCGCGCGCAGGAGCCCGGCTTCGCCCAGCGCGGCCACGCGATCGCGGATGCTCCCCTCCCCCACGAAGGCGCGCGCGCGCGCCTCCCACTCGGGGTGGTGCGCGTCGAAGAAGTAGGGGTACCGCTCGGTCAGCATCGGCCGTTCGCCTGTAGCCTGTAGCCTGTAGCCTGTAGCCTGTAGCCGCGGCCGAAGGCCGCTCACCGATAGCGCGGCTTCCGCTTCTCCTTCCACGCCTCGTGCGCCTCGCGGAAGTCGGGGTGCAGCATGCAGATCGCCTGCGCCTGCGCCTCCATCTCGATCGCGGCGGAGAGCGAGACGTCGGCCTCGCGCTCCAGCATCTCCTTCGTCATCGCGTTGGCGAAGGCCGGGCCGTCGGCGACGCGGCGGGCGAGCCCGCCCGCCTCGGCGAGCAGGGCCTCCGGGGCCACCACCCGGTTGAAGAAACCGATCCGGTGGGCCTCCGCGGCGTCGATCACGTCGCCGAGCAAGAGCAGCTCGGTGGCGCGGCCCTGCCCGACGATCCGGGGGAGCAGGTGGCACGCCCCCATGTCGGCGCCCGAGAGCCCGACCTTGTTGAACAGGAAGGAGACCCGCGCGGCCGTCGAGCCGATCCGCAGGTCGCTGGCCATGCAGAGGATGGCGCCCGCGCCGGCGGCGACGCCGTTGACCGCCGCGATCACCGGCGCGCGGCACGCCTTGATGGCGCGGACGAGCTCGCCCGTGGTGCGCGTGAACTCGAGCATCCCGGCCATGTCGCGGGAGAACAGGTTGCCGATGATGTCCTCGACGTCGCCGCCGGAGCAGAAGCCGCGGCCGGCGCCGGTGATCACCACGGCGCGCGTGCCCTCGGGGGGCGCGCGGAACCAGGCCGCGAGGTCCCGGTACACCTCGAACGTCAGCGCGTTCAGCCGATCCGGCCGGTTCAGCGTGACCGTCGCGACGCCATCCTGCAAGGCCACGTCCATCCCGCCCTCCTGAAGCCCGAAGCCCGAAGCCCGAAGCCCGCTACGGCATCACCGCGGTCGCCTCGACCTCCACCATGGCGCCCTCCTCGAGCAGCGCGGCCACCTGCACCAGCGCCATCGCCGGGTAGTGGCGGCCGAACGACTCGCGCCAGGCGCGGCCGATCTCCCGGCGCGCCGCGACGTACGCGTGCCTGTCGGTCACGTAGACGGTCACGCGCCCCACGCGCTCCGGCGGGCAGCCCGCGGCGTCGAGCACGGCGCGCACGTTGCGGAGGGCCTGCGCGAACTGCGCGCCCATGTCCCCGGCGCCCACCAGCCGCGCCTCGGCGTCCCACGCCACCTGCCCGGCGACGAAGAGCACGTCCCCGACCCGGTAGCCGTTGCTGTAGCCGATCGGCGGGACCCACCCCTCGGGCTGGACCGGACCGTCCATCAGACGTTCAGCGCGCCGCCGCAGATGGGGATCGCCTGCCCGTTCACGCCCTTCGCGTCGTCGGAGGCGAGGAACACCGCTATCGACGCGACCTCGGAGGCCTCGATGAACCGGTTCTGCGGGCTCATCGCCTCGAGCTCCGCCCGCACCTCGTCGGTGGTGCGGCCGGTCTTCTCCACGATGTTCTGGATCGACTGCAGGAGCAGCGGCGACTCGACGTACCCGGGGCAGATCGCGTTGACCGTGACGCCCTTGTCCGCGTACTCCACCGCCAGCGCGCGCGTGAGCCCGATGAGCCCGTGCTTGCTGGCGCAGTACGCCGCCAGGTAAGGGTAGCCCTTCAGGCCCGCCACGCTGGCGACGTTGATGATGCGGCCCTTGCCGCGGCTCGCCATGCTGGGGAGCACCTTGAGCGAGCACAGGAACGCGCCGGTGAGGTTGACCTTGAGGTGCTCCTCCCACACCCGCACGTCGGTCTTCAGCACCGGCGAGCTGCGCGCCACGCCGGCGTTGTTGACGAGGATGTCGACGGGGCCCGCCGCCATGAACGCGGCCTCGACGCTCGCCGGCTCGCCGACGTCGCACCGGATGCCGTAGCCGCCGACCTCGTCCGCCACCTTCTCGACCTCGTCGCGCGTCCGCGACAGGACGGTGATCCGGTCTCCGAGGGCCGCGAAGCGACGCGCGATCTCGGCGCCGATCCCGCGCCCTCCTCCGGTGATGACGACATGCCTGCGAACCGCCATGGTCGCTCCCGAGCGCCCGCCTATATGCGCGATGCGGCCTACCCTGTCAAGCCGCGCCGCCCTCCGGATCTTCCATGAAGCCGGCGAGGGCGTCGCCGAGAATTTCGGGCTTCTGAAGCGGCACCATGTGCCCGCATCCCTCGATCTTCAGCGTGCGGACGCGTGGGATGCTCGCAAGCAGACGCGAACGGTCCTCCTCTGCGAACGGTGTGCCGTCCGGGACCACGACCAGCACGGGGCACTGGATGGCCTCGAGGAAGCGCATGTGCGCGTCCTGGCGGTACGGGTGCGCGGCCCGGAGCAGGTGGCGCGGGTCGTACGCCCAGGCGACGCCCTTCTCGTCCTTGCGTGTGCCGCGCGTGGCCAGCGCGCGGGCCCACCCGGGGTCGAGGAAGGGGTAGATGGTCAAGAGGCGCTCCGCGGCGGCGTCGACGTTGGGCAGAGGCCGGCTGCCGCCGCGCTGGCGGGCGACGCCGTCGAGGAATTGCACCATCCGGTCGCGCGCGTCGGGGCCGCCGTCGGGGATCCCGAGCCCGTCCACCACGGCGAGGCGCTGGACCCGCTCCGGGCGCGCGCCCGCGTAGTAGGTGACCACCGCGCCGCCGAGCGAGTGCCCGACGAGCCGGACCTTGCCGCCGAGCTGCGACACGATGGCGTCGAGGTCGGCCACGTACTCGGGGATGTGGTAGGTCTGGCCCGGCCCGATCCAGGCGGATCGGCCGTGACCGCGAAGGTCCACCGCGTAGACGCGCCCCTTCAGGCGCTCGGCCGTCTTCGTCCAGCTGCCGGCGTGGTCGAGCCAGCCGTGGACCATCACGGTGGGGACGCCCTCGCCCTCGCCCCACGCCAGCCCCGCCATCGTGAGCCCGCGAACGTCCCAGGTCACTTCGCGCATGGATGCCCCTGCGCGAGTCTTAGCCCGGCGCGCAGGCGGCCGGAAAGGGTGTGCGAGAGCCGTAGGGAAGCCCGCAGGGCCGGATGGGCCCAGCTCCCGCCCATCGTCACCCGCCCGCGGTCCGAACGATCCCGGTAGAAGCTCGCGGTATATTCGAACGCGTCGCCGACGGCCGCGAACAGCGGCCCCTGCGGGTGGGCGTCGACGGGGCACGTCCCGTCGCGTCCGGCCTCGGCGGTGTTGGCGCGCGCGGGATCGAAGACGTCGCCCCACGGGAAGTTGCGGCCGTCCCACCCGCGGACGGCCTTCTCCCACTCGTCGGCGGTGGGCAGGCGCGCGCCGGCCCAGGCCGCGTAGGCGTCGGCGTCCTCCGGGCGGAGGTTCAGGACCGGGTGGTCGCGCAGGGCTTCGGGGCATCGCCCCATCCGCCAGTGCGACAGGTAGTCGACGCCCGGCGGCCGCGGGTGTGCGCGCTGGAAGGCCTCGAACTCCGCGTTCGTCACCGGGCGGCGCATGACACGTGTGTCACGTGTCAGATGTTTCACCACCAGCGGGCGCTCGTCCGCCGAGCGCGAGCCGCCCGAGACGAAGTTGCCCCGCGACACGTGGACCCACGTGTCGTCGTGGGGCCAGCCGGAGAAGGCGCCCACGAGGAAGACCCGCATCGCCCCGGAGATCGCGAGGCCGGTGACGGCGTCGGGGCCGTGGCCCTGCCCCGCGGCGAGCAGGCGCGCGAGCCGTCGCGCCACGAGCGCGTCCCAGAGCGAGCGGTGCCCGAAGCGGCATCGCCCGTCGAGGTCCTCCACGAACAGCCCCGCGGGGAGGCCGGCGAGGTCGGCGCGGGCGAAGGACGCGCCCTCCTTCGAGGCGTCGGGATCGACGAAGGCGCGCCACGCGAGCGCCTCGAGCGCGTCGGCGCTCCCGGTCGACGCGAACAGGGCCTCCGCGAGCGTACGCGGGTCCTCGCCGCGGCACCCGCGCCGCCACAGCGCGAGCAGCACGGGGTTGTCGGCGAGCCAGCCGGGGACGCCGGCGGGGAGCTCGTACGGGTCGATCTCCACGAGCGGCAGGTGGAAGCAGTCGACCTGGCCGGGGTCGGGGTCGGAGAGCTCGGTGCGCACGTGGCCCGGCCGGCTCGTCACCACCCACCGCGGCACCCGCGCCGTGACCCGCTCGAAGAACGCGGCGACGCCGCCCTCGCCGGGGCGGCCGATCTCGTCGAGCCCGTCGAGGATCGCGGCCTCGCTCGCGCCCAGGAGCCGGGCGAGCGTCGCCTCCGGGTCGTCCGCGCGGGCGACCACCCGCAGCGGGACGACCGGGACGCCGAGCGCCGCGCCGATCCGGCGCGCGGTCTCGGTCTTCCCGGAGCCGAACGCCCCGAGCACCACGAGCCCGCCGCCCTCCGCGAGGGCACGCGCGACGAGCGGCTCGAGCAGGCCGGCCGGCTCGCGCTCGACACGTTCGCCGACGCGGCGCAGGCGCGTGGCGCGGGGCGGCATCCAGTCCATCCCGCGCTACGTATCGGTGATGCTCGCCGTCGACCCCCACCCGCTGCTCCGCGCGGGCGCGTTCGTCACCGAATTCCCGCGTCCGCTCGCCGAGATGCCCGCGCTCGGCGAGGCCGCGCCGGAGATGGAGAGCGACGACGCGGTGCGCGCGGCCGTCCGCGACCTGCTGCGCCACGGCGGCTTCAAGCCGACCGGGCGCAGCAAGCCCGCGTCCGAGTACCTGCTGCGAGGCGACGTCCCCGTCATCAACCTCGCGGTCGACGCCTGCAACGTGGTCTCGCTCCACAGCGGGCTCCCGATCAGCGTCGTCGACCTCGACCGCGCCACCCCGCCCTTCCGCGTGGGGCTCGCACCGGCGGGCGCCGCCTACGTCTTCAACGCGTCCGGCCAGACCATCGACCTCGGCGGGCTGTTGTGCCTCTTCGACGCCGAGGGCCCGTGCGCCAACGCCGTGAAGGACAGCCAGCGAACGAAGACGCACCCGGGGACGCGCCGGACCCTCTCGATCGTCTGGGGGACGGTCGCGCTCGGCGACCGCACGGACCGCGCGACGGCGTGGTACCGGCGGCTCCTCGAGGGGCGCGGGGCAGGGACCGCCGGCGCCTGAAGGCCGGCGGCTCGACCCTCAGTTCCCGAGGACGTCGCCGCGGGGGGCGAGGCGGCCGCTCACGCCCACGCGCGGCGGGACGTCGGGCTCGACCAGGGCCCGGGCGGCGACGTCGCCGAGGACGGGGTCGCCCAGCACGCGTCGCGCCTCGGCGGCGGCCTCGCCCGCGAACCCGGAGAACCGGAGCGTGGCGTTCGCGAGGGCCCAGGTCAGCGTGTCGAGGCCGCGCTCGCGCAGCACGAGGCGGGCGTCCCGGACGGCGTCGGGACGCCCCGCCGAGCACCCGTGCCACGCGCGGTACGCCCGCCAGAACGTGCGATCGCGCGCCTCGCCGGCGCGGAGGAGCATCCGGTCGGAGACGGCGTGGGCGAGCGGCGCCACGGCGAGGTCGACGGTGCCGACCCCGGCGAGGAGGTGGGCGGCGTCGTCCGCGGCGGTCTCGTCGACGGCGAGGGCCGCCTCCCAGAGCCCCCGCGCCGCGTCGACGGCGGGGCGGCCCTCCGCGACGAGCGCGAGCAGCTCGTCGGCGAGGATCTCCAGCCGGGCGAGCGGGTGATCGGCCGGCAGGCGCGCGTGCTCGGCGGGCACGGCGAAGGCGAAGAGGTTGCGGCCGGCGTCCTCGAGGCGGCCGAGCGAGGTGCCCGGCCCGCACCGCGGCGCGCGCCCCACGCTCCCCAGCACGCGGGTCCGCAGCCGCTCGGGCGAGACCCACCCGCTCGCGCGCGTGGGCACGAGATCGACGGCGTCGCGCCCCACCGGCGTCTCCGGCTCGCGGTCGCGGCGGGCGAGGCCCGACTTCACGAGCCCGAGCGGGTCGCCCGCCTCGGCGAGGAAGCGGGCCCACCGGGCGGCCTCGGCGTGGTCCGGGCAGAGCGCGAGCGCCTCGGCGATCGCGGCCTTCGCCCCGTCGGCGTCGCCGCGCTGGACGTGCAGCAGCGCGAGGTCGCAGGCGGCGTCGGCGCGGTCGCCCGCGCGGCCGCGGCGCATGCGGAGGCGGGCGCGCTCGATCCCGCCGGGACGCAGGAGCGTGGCGAGCGCGTCGGCCTCCTCGCCGCCGGCGATCATCGCGCGCTCGGCGAGCCGCTCGGCCTCGCGACGCTGCCCGAGCGCGAACATCGCGCGGGCGGCGACGGCGAGGCTGTCGCCGTCGCCCGGGAGGCGCTCCATCGCCTCCAGCACGGTGGAGACCTCCCCGAACGTGGCGGGGAGGAAGAGGTCCCACCAGGCGTCGACGCCGGTGGGGGTGGGCATGTCGGGCACGAACTCGATGGTCACGGGGTCCTCCTGCCGCGGCGCGGCGCGGCGGCCCCCAGCAAGGCCCGGTCCGCCCGCAAGCCCCCGGAAGCCCGTCCGACCCGTGTCGGGAAACCGACGGCGGTGTCGGGATCCCGACGGTGATAGCCAGTGGCGGATGTGGCTCCTCGCCCTCGCCGCCCCCGCGTACGCCCGCTGCGCGGTCCAGCAGACGCCGACCGAAGCCGGCGTGCGCGTCGTCGTCACCGCCGAGGCCGAGCCGATCCGCTGTCGCACCGTCACGGTGCGCGCGGACGCGCCCGTGGAGGTGGAGGGGCGCCTCGTCGCCGCGGACGGCTTCGTCACCCGGCTCCGCGGGCCGTACCTGCGCGCGTTGCCCGGGGGCGGCTGGGAGATCGGCGCCCCCGAGCTCGCCGTGGGCGGCCGCGTCGAGCTCGCCGTCACGACCGCGGGCGAGGCGCTGACCGTCACCGTCGCGCCCGCCCCGCCGGTGCGCGCCGAGGCGCGACGGGCCGAGGAGACCCGCACCTACCTGCTCGACGCGAAGCACCCCGAGTGGGGCTTCGCCGATCGCGCGCGCGGGCGCACCCGCGTCGACGCCCGCTACGTGCTCGCGCCGGGCGCCCTCGTCCCGCTGCCGGAGGGGGCGACGGTCCGCGCCGCCGAAGGGCTCGCCCCGGTCGAGGGCGCGCTGAAGGCCACCGCGAGCGAGGCCTCGGCCACGTGGGAGGCCCCCGGGGCGGCGCCCCAGGGCGTCGAGACGATCCCGCCGGGTTCGCTGACGCTGACGTCGCCGGGCGTGGCCTGGGTCGCGACCGCGGGACCGGGCGTCGCCGTCGAGGAGGTGGAGGGGGGCGTCCGCTTCGTCGCGCCGGAGGGGGGCGAGGTCCGCTGGCGCGTGGCCAGCGTCGGCGGGCGCCCGGTCATCCCGGACGTCGCCACCTTCGTCGCCGGGCTCGACGCGCGTTTCGCGGCCGCGAGCCTGCCGGAGCCCGCCGTCCCCTTCGACCTGAAGATCCTCTTCCGCAACCTCGGCGCCGACGACCGGCAGCGCGCGGAGATCCTGCTCGGCGAGGTCCGGGCGCTCGTGGACGCCGCGCTCCCCGGCGCGGAGCCGCTCCGCCCGCGGCAGCTGAACAAGGCGTGGCGCTCGGGCTGGGCGACGTCGGTGGAGCGCGGGCTCGTCCTCCACCGGATGCTCGGGCAGGAGCGCATCGCGGCGCGCTGGGTGCTCACCGGCGACGCCCCCGACCCCCGCACGCTCACCGGCTACGACCACCTGCTCCTGCGCGCGCTCGTGGACGGCGAGCCGGTGTGGATCGACCCCGCGTGTCGAAGCTGCGCCTTCGGGGAGGTGTCGACGCGGTGGCTCGGAAAGCCCGCGGTCGGCGGCGCGGACGAGGTCCCGGGCGCGCCCGGGCGGCTCGAGCGCGCGCTCGCCCTCGCCGGGGACCAGTTCGTCGCGACCTTCCGCGCGACGGGGGCCGCCGCGCTCTGGCTCCGGGAGATCGCGGGCGAGGTCGAGCCTGCCCAGCGGGGCGCGCGGCTCGCCGACGCGCTGGGTTTGCCGGGGGGCACGCTGGTGGAGGCCGACGGCTTCGAGGAGCGGGGCGCGCCGGTGCGCGTGAAGGTCACGAGCAGCGCGTCGCCGCGCGATCCCTTCGCGGGCGACACCCCCTGGAGCGGCGGGTGGGGCGACGCGCTGCCGATGGACCCCGAGCCCGAACGGGATTAGCCCGGGCCGGTGACTCTCCTCGAATTCCTGCAGGCCGGCCGCGTCGACGAGTTCAACGCCAAGCGAGGCCAGCGCGTGCAGCTCGATCTCTTCGCCGCCGACCTCGCCGGGCTCTCGCTCGCGGGGGTGGATCTGTCGAACGCCAACCTCGAGAAGGCCGACCTCTCCGGGTGCGACCTCACCGACGCCAACCTCTCGCGCGCCAACCTCTGCGGCGCCGACCTGACCGGGGCGAAGCTCGAGCACTGCGTGCTCATCCGTGCCCGGCTGCGCGAGGCGTACCTCGGGCAGGCGGTGCTCGCCCGGGCCGAGCTCGCCGGCGCCGACCTCTCCGAGGCGGACCTCTCCGACGCCGACCTCACCGACGCGCGGCTCGCCAGCGCGCGGCTGCGGGAGGCCGTGCTCGCCAACGCGACGCTGAAGGGCGCCGACCTCGCCGAGGCCCGGCTGTCCGAGGCGGACCTCCGCGGCGCGGACCTGACCGGGGCCTCGCTCCCCCAGGCCGATCTGTCGCGCGCGAACGCGACGGGAGCCCGGTTCGAGAAGGCGGACATGCGCGGCGCCCGCTGCGCCGGCCTCGTGGCGAAGTCGGCCCGCTTCACCTCGGCCGACCTCACCGGCGCCGACCTCACCGGCGCCGACCTCACCGGCGCCGACATGACCGACGCCAACCTCGAGCGCGCCGACCTCTTCGAGGTCATCGCCGATCCGGGCACGCTCGCGGCGGCGAAGCTCCCGGCGGGCTTCGGCGAGGAGGTGTCCGCGGGCGACGAGGGCGTGGAGATCCACTTCGACGACCCCTCCGTGGCCGTCGGCGACGGCGCGGTGGGCGTGTTGTGGGAGAACGACGAGGGTGACGAGCAGATCCGCCTGCGGGCGGCGACGTGCCGGTTCGGCGGGCGCTTCGCCGGCGCCACGCAGGCGCTCCCGATCCCGATCGACCTCCTGCAGGCCCGCGCGATCGTGCCGCTGCGCGAACGCTTCGCCTGCGTGGTGTTCGTCGACCGCCCCGCGGGGCTCGAGATGGTCGTCACCGACCTCGACAAGGACGGCAACCCGGGCGCCACGCGCTCCGTACGGCTCGGGTACGTCCCGGTCGTCCGCCCGGTGGTCGCCCCGGACGACGACGCGCTCCTCGTCTACGGCATCGGTCGGCACGGCGCGCTCACGGTGCACCGGCTCGAGGCCGAAGGGCTCGTGGAGCTGATGCGGGCCCCGGCGCACACGTACCGCGGGTTCTGCGGTCGGCTCGACCCGGTGCTGCTCGGCAAGGGCGGCACGGTGGCGGCCGTCCGGCGCGACGGCATCGGGCGGCTGCAGACCGCGCCGCCGGGCTACCCCGGGCGCCTCACCGCGGCGGCCTGTCGCCCGGACGCCGAGCTCGTCGCGGCGGCCTGGGTGGTGCGCGGCGAGAAGGGCCTCCGCTTCCAGGTGCTCGGCGCCGACGCCGAGGCCACCCGCATCGACGCCGCCATCGACATCGGCGCCATCGACCTCGCCGCGGTGGACGACCGATGGCTCCTGGTGTGGACGCGCGAGGCCGAGCGGGCGACGGCGATGGCGGCGTGGCTCCCCGGCGGCAAACCCTTCCCCCTGCACGCCGACGACGTCCAGGACCTGCGTCTCTGCACGCGGAGCGGCGGGCCGCCGGCGGTGGCGATGGTGACCCTCGAGGAGGAGCTGATCGTCGCCGAGATCGCGGCCGACACCGCCAACGTGCTGGCCCGGTTCGAGTCCGCCTGACGCGGCGCGCCTTACAGACGGCTCACCCCAAGCCGCCGAGCGCGAGCGCGCCGGATTAGAAAGTGCCGCTCGGGGGTGGCGAGGATGTCGGTCGCGGCTGACTTGCAGGCGGCTCTGGCGGTCACCGAGCTCGTGTCGAGCGCGGGGAGCGTCCGGGACGCGTGCGATCGCGTGATCGACGCCTGCCTGTCCGCGATGGGCGCCGACCGCGCGTCCGTGCTCCTCCGAGACGAGACGGGCACGATGCGGTTCTGCGCCTGGCGCGGGCTGTCGGACGGCTACCGCGCCCGCACGACCGGCCACTCGCCCTGGCGCCCGGACGACCCGGCCCCGCGCCCGATCCTCGTCGGCGACCTCGCCGCCGACGAGCGCCTCGGCGATCTGCGCGACGTGGTGCTCGCCGAGGGGATCCGCGCGCTCGCCTTCGTGCCGATGGTCCACGCCGGGCGGCTCGTCGGCAAGTTCATGGTCTACTTCGACCAGCCCCATGCGTTCACGGAGGACGAGCTCACGCTCGCGCGCCTCCTCGCCGCGCAGGTGGCCTTCGCGATCGCCCGCTTCGAGGCGGAAGCGCGCGCGCGTCGAACACACGCCGAGCTGGAGGCCATCCTCGAGGGCGTGTCCGACGCGGTGATCGTCCAGGACCCGGATCGGCGCGTGCGCTTCGCCAACCGCGCGGCCTCCGCGCTGCTCGGCCGGGACCCGCTCGTCGGGACGTCGGGCCTCGAGCTCGCCGCCGAAGGGTCGTACGAGGACGAGGACGAGCGCCCCCTCCCGGTGGGTGAGCTGCCGTCCACGCAGGCGCTCGGGGGCGTTCCGGCCGCGCGCACGATCACCTCCCGCCGCCCGGGGGGCGAGCGGCGGTGGCTCCACGTGCGCTCGCAGCCCTCGTTCGACGAGGAGGGCCGGGTCCGGTTCGCGGTGGTGGTCGCGCAGGACGTGACCCAGGCGCGCCGCGAGGCGGACGCGCGGCGATTCCTCTACGAGGCCGGCGGGATCCTCGCGTCGTCGCTCGACTTCCACGCCACCCTCGCCGCGGTGACGCGCCTCGCCGTCCCCCGGCTCGCCGACTGGTGCTCGGTCCAGGTGGTGGAGGACGGCGCGCCCGTGTTGCTCTCGGTCGAGCACCGCGACCCCGCGATGGTCGCGCTCGCGAGCCGGCTGGTGTCGGAGTACCCGCCCGACCCCGACGCACCGACGGGCGCTCCGCGAGTGCTCCGCACCGGCGTCCCCGAGGTGACCAACGACATCTCGGAAGACCTGCTGCGCGCGGCGGCCCGGGACGAGGAGCACCTCCGCCTGCTGCGCGCGCTCCACCTCACCGCGGTGATGGTCGTGCCGCTGAAGGCGCGCGGGCGCGTCCTCGGCGTGATCTCGCTCGCGAGCTCCGAGTCGGGGCACCGCTTCGGCGAGGACGACCTCCTCGTGGCGACGAAGCTCGCCGACCGCGCCGCGATCGCGGTGGACAACGCCCGCCTCTACCGCGACGCGCGCGAGAGCCGGGCGCGCCTCGAGCTCGCGCTGGAGGCCGGCCACCTCGGGACCTGGGAGCTCGACGCGCGGACCGGCCGGTTCACCTGGTCGGCGGCCCTCGCGCGGATGGTGGGACGGGAGCCCGAGGAGCTCGCGCCGACGCTGGAGGCGTACGTCGAGACGGCCCACCCGGACGACCGCGAAGGGGTCCGCGCCTCGCTGGTGGCGGCCCTCGAGCACGGGGGCCAGCACCGTCGCGAGTACCGGGTGGTCCGCGCGGACGGAGCCATCCGCTGGGTGGAGGCGCGGGGGCGCGTGGAGCTCGACGAGGCGGGGCGGCCCGTCCGGATGTACGGCGCGCGCGTGGACGTGACCGACCGGAAGGCCGCCGAGCTCGCGCTGGACGTGGAGCGGGAGCGCCTCGCGGTCACCCTCGCGTCCATCGGCGACGCCGTGATCGCGACCGACACGGCCGGGGTCGTGCGGCTCGCCAACCCGGTCGCCGAGACGCTCACCGGGTGGCGCGCGGAGGACGCGGTCGGTCACCCCCTGACCGAGGTGTTCCGCATCTTCAGCGAGAAGACGGGCGTCCGGGTGCAGGATCCCGTCGACAAGGTGCTCGAGACCGGGCGCGTGGTCGGCCTCGCCAACCACACGGCGCTCGAGGCCCGCGACGGCTCGCGCCGGAGCATCGCGGACAGCGCGGCGCCGATCCGCGCCGCGTCCGGCGAGACCGTCGGTGTCGTGCTCGTCTTCCGCGACGTCACGCACGAGCGGCGCGTCGAGCACGAGCTGGCGAAGGCGAGCAAGCTCGAGTCGATCGGCGTGCTCGCCGGCGGCATCGCCCACGACTTCAACAACATCCTCTCCTCGGTGACGGCGAACCTCTCGCTCGCCGAGCGGCGGCTCCCGAAGGAGCACCCCGCGGCGAAGCGCATCGGCGCGGCCCAGAGCGCCTGCCAGCGCGCGCGCGACCTGACCCGCCAGCTCCTCACGTTCTCCAGCGGCGGCGCGCCCGTCAAATCCTCGACCTCGGTGCGGGGCCTCTTCGAAGAGGCCTGCGGCTTCGCGCTCCAGGGGTCGAGCGTGCGCGCCCACTTCGACGTCGCGGCGGATTTGTGGCCCATCGAGGCCGACCCGGGCCAGATCGCGCAGGTGATCCACAACATCGCGCTGAACGCGGTGCAGGCGATGCCGAACGGCGGCCACCTCCGGATCGGGGCCGAGAACGTGGAGCTGGACGGCGAGCCCTGGCTGACGATCGAGCCGGGCCGCTACGTGCGGATCACCCTGGCCGACGACGGACCGGGGATCCCGCCCGAGATCCTCGGGCGGATCTTCGACCCCTTCTTCACGACGAAGGCGCACGGGACCGGCCTCGGGCTCGCCACGGCCTACTCGATCGTGCGCCGCCACGACGGGCACATCGACGTGGACAGCGCCGCCGGCGACGGCACGACCTTCCGCATCCTCCTCCCCGCGAGCGACGGCCGCGCCGCGACGGCCTCGCCGCAACCCGCCCCCACGCCGCGGGGCCGGGGCCGCGTCCTCGTCATGGACGACGATCCGTCCGTCCGCGAGCTCGCCGGCGAGTGCCTCGAAGAGCTCGGCTACGAGGCCGCCTACGCCGCCGACGGCGCCGAGGCGATCGAGCGCTACACCGAGGCCCGCGCGGCGCGGGCGGGCTTCGACGTCGTGGTCCTCGACCTCACGGTGCCCGGCGGCCTCGGGGGGCGCGAGACGCTCCGCCGCCTGCGCGAGCGTTTCCCCGACGTGCGCGCGGTCGCCTTCAGCGGCTACTCCAACGACCCCGTCGTGGCGGCGTACAAGGACCACGGCTTCGCGAGCGCGATGCAGAAGCCGTTCGTGGTCGAGGACCTCGCCCGCGCCTTGTACGAGGCGACGAACAAGGGCGGTTGAGCGTCAGGCCGCGCGTCCCCGCTCCACCGTCCAGGTCGCCGTCGGCTCGTTGCGTCCCCTCGCCAACACCGAGCCGACGGGCTTCCAGCGGAACTGGTCGCCGGCGGCCTCGCGGGTGCGGTCGCCGACGAGGATGGGGACGGCGTACTGCTTGGTGAGGCCCTCGAGACGGGAGGCGACGTTCACGGCGTCGCCGATGACGGTGTACTCGCGGCGGCGGTCGCTGCCGACGTCGCCGACGACCACGCGGCCGGAGTGCACGCCGATGCCGATGGCGAGCGGGACCTCGCCGCGGGCGACGCGCTCGCGGTTCAGCGCGTCGAGCGTGTCGAGCATCTCCATCGCGCAGGCGACGGCGCGCCGCGCGTGGTCGGGCTGGTCGAGCGGCGCGCCGAACCAGACCATCAGGCCGTCGCCGAGGAACTTGTCGAGCGTGCCGCCGTGCCGGAAGACGACCTCCACCATCGCGCTGAAGTACTCGTTCAGGAGCCGCACCACCTCGTCGCCGGGGAGCACCTCGGCGAGCGACGTGAACCCGCGGATGTCGGCGAACAGCACCGTCAGCTCCCGGTGCTCGCCCGCGAGGGTCGGCGAGCCGGCCTCGGCGATGCGCTCGGCGACGGCCGGCGAGAAGTACCGCCCCATCCGGGCGCGCCCGGCCTGCTCCGTCACCACCTCGCGCATCAGCGTGCGCACCTGATCCGTCAGGTAGGCGCCGGCGACCCCCGCGGTCATGAGCAGGATCGCGGCGCCCACCGACGTGCCGGTGTGGAGGATTCCCGCGGAGGCGAGCACGAACGGGAAGACGATGCCGGCCGCGCCCGCGGTCGCCACCGTCACCCAGCGGTGCAGCGTCATCATCGACGCCACCGTGATCATCACCAGCCCCGCGAGGCAGATGCCGGCGGCGTACGTCGGCTCGTCGATCGACCGGATCGCGACGAGCTGGATGCCGACGAAGAAGGGCAGGTCGAGCACCGCCGGGCCCGCGAGCGACGCCGCGCGGACGCGCGGGCTCACCTTCGTCAGGAGGTAGACGGCGATCGCCGCGGCGAGGTACCAGCCGACGCCTTCGCGCGCGGCGTAGTCGGAGATCGACGCGGACGCGAGCCACCCGCCGACGGCCACCACGCGCAGCCAGTTGAGCCGCCGCACGTTCTCGACGCGCGACCTGCGGATGATCCGCCAGAGCGAGGACTCGAGCTCGTCCGTCACGAGGGCTCGGCGCGGGCGGCGAGGGAGCGCAACGCCTACATCCGGTCGAGCGGGTGCAGGCCGAGCAGCGTGAGCCCGTGGCGCAACACGCGCCGGGAGGCCTCCACGAGCGCGAGCCGCGCCGCGCGGGCCTCGCCGCCCTGCAGCACCGGGAGCTCGTGGTAGAAGCGGTTCGACCGGTTCGCCAGGTCGAAGAGGTGGTCCGCGAGCGCGTTGGGCCGGTACCCGCGCAGCGCGGTCGCGACGGCCTCGGGGTACCGCGCGATCGCGACGAGGAGCTCTCGCTCGAGGGGATGGTCCGGCCGGAGCGCGGCGAGGTCGGGCGCCTCGCCCGCCTTCGCGAGCAGCGACGCGCACCGCGCGTGGCTGTAGAGCAGGTAGGGCGCGGTGTTGCCCTCGAGCGACAACATGCGGTCCCACTCGAACGTCACGTTCGTGGTGGGGTTCTGGGAGAGGTCGGCGTAGCGGATCGCGTCGACGCCGACGGCCTCCGCGATGCGCGCGCGCTCGTCGGCGGGGAGGTCGGGCGCCTTCGCGTCGACGACGGCGCGGGCCCGGCCCACCGCCTCGTCGAGCAGGTCCACGAGGCGGATGACGTTGCCCTTTCGCGTCGACATCGAGCCCTCGGGCAACACCAGCATGCCGAAGTACGCGTGGACCATCTCCACGCCGACGCCGAGGCGCTTCGCGGCCGCGAAGAGCTGGCTGAAGTGGAGCTGCTGGCGCGCGTCCGTGACGTACACGAGGCGCGCCGGGTTCCAACGCTCCACGCGGTAGAGCACGCAGGCGATGTCGGTGAGCCCGTAGGTCGCGGCGCCGTCCTTCTTGCGGACGACCAGCACGTTGTTCCCGTCGCGCACGATCAGGGCGCCCTCGGACTCCTCGGCGACCCCCGCCTCGAGCAGCCGGGCGGCCGTGTCGGCGAGCAGCGGCTGGTAGGCGCTCTCGCCGAGCACCTCGTCGAAGCGGACGCCCATCCGGTCGTAGACCTGCTGGAACTCCGCCAGCGAGACGCGCTTGAACTCCTCCCAGAGCGCGGTGTTCGCGGGGTCGCCGCGCTGGAGCTTCGCCGTCTCGGCGCGGGCCTCGTCCTCGAGCTCGGGCGTGGCCTCCTGGTTGAACTTCACGTAGAGGCGCTCGAGCTCGCCCACGCCGTCCTCGCGGTACGCCGCCTCGTCGCGCCACCGGTTCCACGCGACGATGAGCTTGCCGAAGGGCGTGCCCCAGTCGCCGATGTGGTTGTCGGCGATCACCGTCCAGCCGGCGGCGCGGTGCATCCGGTCGAGCGCGTGGCCGAGGTGGGTCGAGCGCATGTGCCCGATGTGCATGCGCTTCGCGACGTTTGGCGAGCTGTAGTCGATCACGACGGCCCTGCCGGCGCCCTCCTGCGCGATGCCGAGCCGCTCGCCGGCGACCTGCGCGGCGACGGCGCGGGCGAGCCACGCGTCGTCGAGCGTGAGGTTGACGAAGCCGGGCCCGGCGACCTCGACCTTGCGGATGCCCGGGTGCGCGATCTGCGGCGCGAGCCGCTCGGCGAGCGCCCGCGGGTTCTGCTTCGTGGCCTTCGCGAGCCGGAACGCGAAGTTCCACTGGTAGTCGCCGTGCGCGGGGTTGTTCGTCGGGACGGGGGCCTCGACCTCGCCGGTCGGGTCGACGGTGCGCGCCACGGGCAGCAGCGCTTCGCGGAGGAGTTCCGGGATCATGGGCCGGCCCCCCTATCCCGCCGGAGACACTCGCTGCGCACCCACTCGGCGACCCACGCGCGGGTCAGCTCGCCGTCGACCCACAACGTGCGATCGCCGAGGGTGCCCGTCGGCGTCGGGGCCTCGCAGAAGCCCTCCGTCGCGCGGGCGACGGCCGCCATGGTGGTGTAGACGGCGTCGCGCGCGCCGCCGCGGCAGTCCTCGTCCGCGCAGGGGGTCGGGTCGACGGGGATCTTCGCGGCGAGGCGCTCGCGGAACCAGGTCTTCCAGAAGAGGCGGGGGGCGTCCGGCGCGAGGCGGACGGCGCGCCAGGGGTCGATGGCTGCGGTCGCGGTGGCGACGTCCTCGCGGAGCACGGCGCGGGCGCCCTCGCGGATGAGGTGGAACGTGCACTCGCGCCCGAAGCGCGTGGCCTCGCAGGCCGCGACGGCGGCGTCGCGCTCCCCCGCCTTCGCGGCGCGCTCGGCGTAGCGGAACACGCACTCGTCGCGCCAGAGGGGGTCGGCGACGGCGTCGCAGTCGGCGCGCCCGGCGGCGTGGCGCTCGGAGGCGGCGACGAGGCAGGGGCCCGGGTCGGCGAGGTCCTCGCACCCGGCGCGCGCCTCCGCGAACGTGGGGGCGGCGAGCGCCACGGCCAGCCGCTCCGCGTCGGTGGGCGCGGCGCAGCCAGCCACGAGGAGGATCAGTTGTCGGCCATACACGAGCCGGGCGCGTTGCCGCAGTGGCCACACGACGGGCTCGCCGCCATCGGCTCGGCCCGGCCGCCGCCGCTCGAGCCGACGTACGGCGCCGACAGCAGGCGCGTGAGCGTCCCGTGGCCCTCGCAGCCGAGCTCGGGGACCTCCTCGCAGGTGGTGGGCTCGCGACCGCCGCGGACGAGCACGTCGGCCTGCTTGCCGCAGCTGCACTTGTATCCGTAGATGGGCATGGGCCGAATTCTATGGAGGCGACGGGCGACCCGCTACCGTCCGGCGCCCGGGGGCGCCTGTATACTCGGCGCGTGTGGTGGCTGCTCTGGGCGTGCGTGGACGGGCCGACGGCCGCGAAGAGCGGCAGCCGTTCGGCGGACCTGTCCATCCGCGCGGGCGAGGTCTCGCGACGCGCCGACGCGCTGGCGAACGCGACGCGCGAGCTCGAGGGCCTCTACGACCAGCTCCGCGCCGCCCCGGACGCCGAGAAGCCCGCGATCCGCGAGACCATCCACGCGCGCGCCCGGACCCTCCGCGACGAAGCGCTCGCGCTGCAGGAGGAGGTCGAGCGGATCGAGCGGAGCGGGCAGGTCTTCTGAAGAGGGCTTCGGGCTTCGGACCTCAGGCTTCGGGTCGGACGCCGGACCGGACCAGGTTCGCTTCGCACCCCACACCGCCGGCCGCCGACCCCGACGATGCCGAAGGCACCGAGCCCGACCTGAAGCCCGAAGCCTGAAGCCCGAAGCCTCTCTACAGCCCTCGCGCCGGAAACGAGAACCCGACGTCCGCCACCTCGAGCCCGTAGGTCGGGTCGACGACCTCGGCGTCCGGGGCGAGGCCCGAGGCCTCGACGAAGACGAAGGTGCCCTCGAAGTCGTCGGTGCCGCCGTCGTTCCGGGTGAGCGTGCCCTCGCCCTCGACCGCGATCCAGATCGACGCGAGCTCGACCGCCTGCGGGCTCCCCGTGTACAGCAGCACGGTGAGATCGCCCGGGAGCGCGCGGACGCCGGGCGCGTCGGTCAGCAGGACGTCGAGCACGCCGAAGCGGGTCGTGTCGTCCTCCAGCGAGACGGGGACCTCGGACTCCCACGCCCGCGCGGTGGCCCCCGCGTCGTCGCTCGGCGCGAGGTCGATCGCCGCCTCGCCCGTCGGGTAGCGCATCGCCGCGACGAGCGTGAGCGAGTGGGCGTCGTCGACCGCCCACGCGAGGGCCTCGCCGTCCCAGTTGTCGAAGCCGCCGGTCGCGAACGGGCGGAGCGTGACGGACTCCTCGACGGAGAGGGGGGCGTCGCCGACCTCGATCGAGCCGGAGCCGCAGGCCAGGAGGGTGAGGAGCATGTCGGCCCAGTATGCAAACAGAAGGCCAGCTCGGCTACGACGAAATCGCCGTGGGCGGCGCGCCCGGGGGGCCGACGGGCGTGTCGCGGTGCGTGGCCGCCGCCTGCGCGAGGGCGACCGCGCGCACCTCCTCGGCGCGCGGATCGCCCCGGGCGGCGAGGTCGTCGGCGGCGCGCCCGAGCAGCGCGGCGAAGTCGGGGTCGGCGTAGCGCGCGCGGGCGAGCTCCTCGCCGAGGCCCGGCCACCACGCCCCGAAGCGCTCGACGTCGCCGGTGCGGGCCGCGACGGCGACCCCGATGACGCGCGCGCCGATGCGCTGGAGGCCCTCCGGATCCCGGGCGAGCACCCCCTCCACGATCGCGAGCGCGTCGGCGGCCTCGCCGAGCGTGAGGTACACCTGCGCGAGGTTGAGCGAGGGGATCACGGGGTCCGCGCCGAGCCGCCTGCAGAGGTCGAGCGAGTCGGCGTACCACCGCGCCGCCTCCACGAGGTCGCCCCGGCGGCGCAGGATCTCGCCGAGCAGGTTGCGGTCCATCGCGAGGCCGTGGGTGACCCCGAGGCGCCGGCTCCGCTCGACGGTCTCGCGCTGGAGCCCCTCGGCCTCGGCGACGCGGCCCAGCGCGACGAGCGCCCCCACGACCCGACGCGCGGCGCGGGCCGCCACCGCCTCGTCGCCGACGGACAGGGCGAGGTCGAGGGCGCGCCGGCCGTCCGCCTCCGCCTCTTCGAAGCGACCGGCGTACTCGTGCAGGTTGGCCAGCACGACGAGCGCGCGCGCGACGAGGTCCGCCCACCCGCGCGCCGTCGCGACCGGCAGGATCGCCCGGGCCGTCGCCTCGGCCTCCAGCGCGCGCCCGAGCGCGAGGTAGATGGCGGCGAGCTCGGCGGCGCTCCGCAGCTCCCGGCGCGCCTCCCCCGCCGCCGCCCACAGGTCCCGCGCGCGCTCGGCCAGCCCCGCGGCCTCGGAAGGGTCGCCCCGGTGGCGGCGGGCCCACGCGAGGTGCGCGAGCACGTCGGGCAACACGTCGGTCCACCCCGCGTCGGTCGCGTCGGCGAGGAGGCGCTCGCCCTTCGCCGCCACCTCGTCCACGCGCCCCCGTCCGGCGAGGACCTCGACCTCCACGGCGCGCTGGCGGCCCCACGCGGGGTCGGCGGCG
>JBMOQZ010000347.1:0-6554 GCA_049322475.1 Myxococcota bacterium
GGCGCCCTCGCCGCCGCCCGCGCCGGCCCCCAGGGGCCTCTCGTGGCAGGGCGTCGTCGCCGCCGCGCTCGCGGGCGCGCTCGCCCCCACGCTCGGCCTGCTCGCGCTCGTCGCCACCGGCGCCTGGAAGCCGCAGGCGCCCGCCGAGGGCCCCGCGATCACCGTGGTGCCCCTCACGCCCGCTGCGCCTCCGGTGGCGGTCACCGGCCCCCCCGCGTCGGCTGCGGCCCCGGCCGTCGAGGAGGCGCCGGCCGTCGCGGAGGTGCCCGCGGCGCCCGTCGAGCCCGCGCCGGCCCCGAAGGCGCAGCCGGCTCCGAAGCCGGCGGCGTCGCCCGCGCCCAGCGCGACGCGCCCCGCGACCCCGTCGAAGCCCGCCTCTCCCGCGGCCACGAAGGCCGCCGCCGACTCCGCGTCGCCGGTCCCGGTCGCGGCCCCCGAGCCGAAGGTCGAGCCCGAGGCGAAGCCCGAGCCCAAGGCCGCGGTGGCGCCCCCGCCGCCCGAGCCGACGGCGGCGCCCGAGGTGCCCGCCGGATCGATCGTGCCCGGCGCGAAGGAGTTGTCGGGCCTGTGGCTCGGCAAGGCGAACGGCAGCTCGCTGGTGCTCGACCTCACCATCGACGACGCCGGGCGCGTCTCCGGGCGCATCAAGCGCAGCGACCCCGGCACCGAGGGCACGGTGCGCGGGCGCGTGAACAAGTCCGAGGCCGGGTTGCAGCTCGAGCTGCAGGTCACGGAGGGTGACGTCACCACGACCTACAGCGGCCTCGTGATCGACGGCGAGTTCCGCGGGCGCATGTACGCCGGCGGGAAGTCGCTCGGGAAGGTCACCGCTCGCCGGTAGGGCGTCGGAAGCCCGCCGCGCGGTTAGGCGGGCGAGGGGTATCCTGTGACGATGTTGCTCCTCGCCGCCTGCACCGACGTCGAGGTCGACCCGCCGGGCAAGAAGCCGGACTACGGGCGCACCACGGTCCCCGGCGACACCATCGTCGAGGACACCGGCGACGCCGACACGGACTCCGACGCGGACACCGACGCGGACACCGACGCCGACACCGACACGGACACGGAGGACCCGCGCGTGTACTGGACGCTCGGCGAGACCGCGTCCGCCTGGGAGGAACACCCGCTCGATCCCGACGGCTCGCCGGACGCGCCCGCGTCGCGGATCGAGGCCGCGTTCGGCATGCCCGACACCGACCGCCTGTGGGTGCTCACGCGCGAGACCTGGCACGTGCTCGACACCGACACGCTCGCGTGGACGGCCTCCGGCGACCGCGACGTCCTGTTCCCCGCCGTCGCGGGCGAGGAGATCGCCGTCGCGTTGTCGATCCCGCCGTCGTGGGGCGGCGCGGGGATCGGCTCCGCCTTCTTCGTCGTCGGCGAGCTCGTGACGCTCTACGAGTACGACCCGGGCCCCAACACGTTCGCGTGGGCGTGGGAGGAGCCGTTCGGGCCGGAGTGGGAGGATCCCGGCGCGCCCGCCCCCGGCGACCTCGTCGCCGGCTGGCTCGCCGTCGAGGACGAGGGCGGATGGGCCCGCCCCGGGAGCCCGCGCGACACCTGCGGCGCCGACGCCGACTTCACCACGGTCTACATGGCGTTCCTGACGGGCGAGGACATGTACGTCTACGACGCCGGGTACTGCTTCGACTTCCTCGGCGACGTGCCCGCCGGCCGCCACGTCGTGTTCGAGGCGCCCGGCGCGCCGGCGCCCGAGGACGTCGCCGCGATGGACTGGACCGGCAGCACGCTCTTCGCGTTCGCGGAGTAGGCGCGTGCTCCTCCTGCAGCTCTCCGCGTGCGCGGCGGTCCACCAGCTGCTCCCGGAGGGGCCCGTCCTGACGCCGTGGGAGCGCCTGCGCGCGTTCGACGGCCGCGCGTCCGGCGCGGCGTACGCCGGCGAGCCCGCGGTCGCGTTCCCGGTGCTCCCCGTGGTCGCCTGGGGCGTGTCCTACGATCTCGACCTCGTCGTGGTCGACCGCGACCCGTGGTGGGACATGCACGAGTACGCACGCATCGCGACGCCCGACGGCCCCCGATGGCTCGCGAAGGACGCCCGGATGGGCACGCTCGAGCAGCTCCTCGTGTCGGATCTGCCCGACGCCGAGACCTTCCTCCCCGAGCTGCCGGTGCGCCGCAAGCGCGGCGCCGTCGACGTCGTCGACCGATCCACGGACGATCGCGTCGACGTGGAGATCGCCTACGAGAACCACGAGGGGCAGCGCGTCACGGCGCACTTCCGCGGCCCGCCGGCCACGACGCCCGTGCCGAAGCGGAACGGCTCGACGATGGGCCACTCGCGCGACGCGGTGATGGCGGTGCTCGACCTCCCCTGGCAGTCGTTCGGCGACGCCGACGTGACCATCGACGGCAAGCGCTGGCCGCTCTTCCGGCTCCTCGGGCTCAAGCCCTTCGCGATGTCGCTCGTCCAGACGCAGGGCGGGCTCGCGACCTCCGACTTCGTCGCGCGCGCGGCGGACGCCGGGATGGCCCTCGAGTTCACGCTCCCCGGGGGCACGGTCGCGCCCACCGACTGGACCACCTCCCGCGAGGGCGGCGTGGTGCACGTCCGGCAGCAGACCCCGTTCCGCACGCTCGACTACGCGTTCGTCGACGACGCCGGCGCCCTCGAGCTCGCCCGGGTGGAGGTGCGGCAGTGGGGCAAGGCGCTGCCCCCCTGTCACGTCGAGCTCTCGCCGCGGCTCCCCGACCTGCGCCGGAGGTTCGCGGGCACCGTGCGCAGCCGCTACGTCGTCGACGTGGGCTCGGGCGTGGGGCACGCCACGGGGTGGCTCGAGGCGTCCTGGACCGACGCCGGCCCGCAGGTGCGGCTCGTCCCGGAGGCGCCCTGGTGGACCGTCGACCGCCCCATGCTCACGACGGTGACCTACCCGGGCGACGGCACCGCGCGCGTGCGGATCGCCCGCGTGCCCACCGACGCGCGGTCGGGGCTGGGCGGGAAGGGGCGATCGCCCCGGTGAGCTACTTCTCGCAGACGTAGTCGAAGGAGACCCGGTACTCCTCGACGCGGTCGAGGTCGTAGTCGTAGGTGAGCACGTACGGGCGCCCCCAGACGTCGTGATCGTAGGTGGCGCGGAAGGTGTAGTAGACGTAGCCCTCGTCGGTGTAGACCTCGACGACCCAGGTGATCAGCGCCCCGTCGGCGTAGGTGTACACGGCCGACCACTCGAGCTGGCCGTCGGCGTCCTCGTCCACGTCCTCCTCGACGACGTTCCGGTCGGCGTCGCGCCGGCGGTGCCACAGCGCGTCGGCGCCGTCGTCGGCGCCGTCGTCCCAGACACGCTGCTCGAGCCAGCCGTCGCCGTCCGCGACCCAGGTGGTGGTCCAGACGCCGTCGAGGTCGCCGTCGTCGTCGTCGTCCCACTCGACCCGGACTTCGAGGCCCGCCTCGTCGTAGGTGTAGGCGTAGCGCGCGTCCGGCTCGTCGTGGATGCCGTAGAAGTAGGCGACGGCGTCGAGCAGGTCGTCGTCGCCGTAGTCGTGGTCCCACCACCGGTCGGGGAGCTCGTCGGGGTCGTCGTCGTCGAGGGACTGGACGACCATGCGGCTGGCCGCGTCTCGCTCCGCCCAGCCGCGCTCGTCCCACTCGCCGTCCGCGTCGCCGTCGTACTCGTAGGAGGCCCATGCCCCGAGCACGTCGTACGCGCGCACCTCGTAGAAGTAGGCCGCGTCGGCGTGGATCGAGTAGCCCTCCGCGGAGACCACGCACCCGCCGTAGGGGACGTCCGGATCCGCGGGCTCGCCGGGGCTGGGCTCTTCCTCGTCGTCGCTCGCCGGCGAGCCGGTGTCGTCGGGGCCGCTGGCGCAGGCGAGGAGGAGGGCGAGCGTCACGGCGTCAGGGTGGCACGTGCGCGTGGCGACGGCAACCCTCGGAAAAGAGAAGGCCCGGATCGGTGGATCCGGGCCTTCCGAGGGTGAAAGTGGTGGCGAGGCCGGGACGAGGGGCAGGCATATTCGGCTCACCGTCCGTGTGCGGTCCCGGCAGGAGATCCGCCAGGTTGAACCTGCCGAGGAGGTGCCTCGGGAGCGGCGGGGCGAGGTCTGGGCGCGGTGGCTGGCCGAGGGCAGGTACCGGAGCGGGGCGGAGATCGCGCGTGCGTGCGGGGTGAGCAGGGAGACGGTGTCGGCGGCGGTGAGGGCGCCAAAGTAGTTGGCCCCGGCGCTCATCCGCCGGCTGGGATAGCGACGGGGACATTCGGTGACGGTGCCTTGGTATCCGGGGAGCCCGCCGCACCACAGCCCTTGGTGAGCGAGTTCGTTGCGCTGGCCGACGATGCGCGACTCCACATCCGGTAACCGCGGGATGCCGAGGCGGTCGCAAACGGTCTCGATGCGCGCCCGATGGCCGCCTGGTGCCACGTTCGGCATCCGTCCGAGATGGTTGAGCAGCCGCCAGCCGCCAAGACGCGTTCCAAGACCACGTCCTGCCAGTGATGGCGTGGCGGATACCTCACCGATTCGATATACTTCAGCGTGGCGTTGAGGTATAAACTCTGGCTGGACATTCCTGATGGCGCGTCGTGGACACCCCCGGACCTACCACCGCGCTGAGCAGGCGTTCCTCGACGTCCTTCCGGCGTCCGTACGCGAGGAGGTGATGGCCGGCCCAGCTTCGAGCGCCGACCTCATCATCGGCGGTCGGCCTGTCGAGGTCCGGTGGGTCGGCGAAGGGAACCTGGGCGATGTTCGCCGTGCGCTCGCCGGCGGCCGACGGCCGGACGTGGTGGTGGGGCGTCTCCTGTCGCCGGGCGCCCGCGATGCGTTGGCGCAAGCCGGCGTGTCCTGGGTCGACGAGACCGGCGCCGCCGAGGTCGCACTTGGCACGATCATCGTGTCGCGGACGGGGCGCCCTCCGACGGCCCCGTCGCGCCCGGCGCGCTGGGCCCCGGCGACGCTGGCGGTGGCGGAGAGCCTCCTGTGTGGGACGGAGGCAACGGTGTCGCGCGCCCAGGCGGTGACGGGCCTCTCGACCGGGAGCTGCACGACGGCGCTGCGCACGCTCGCCGAGCTTGGCCTGCTGGAGGCAGATGCCGCCCGCGGACGTGGCGCCGGGCGCCGGGTGAGGGACTCGAACGCCCTGCTGTTGGCCTACGCCGAGGCCGCGGAGGCGCTCCGACTGTCCGAGAGCCTACGGGTGGGGGTGACGTGGCGCGATCCGGTGGCCGGGCTCAGCGAGGTCGGCCGGACCTGGACGAGCCGCGGCGTGGACTGGTGCGCCACCGGCGCCGCAGCCGCCGCCGTCCTCGCCCCCCACCTAACGACCCTCGGAGTCGCCGAGGTGTACGTCGATGCCGACACCATGGCGGGGCTCGAAGCGGTGGCCGCCGAGGCCCGGCTGAAACCGATCGAGGGGGGCCGGCTCACGCTGCGGCCGATGCCCACCCAGGGTGTCCGCCGGCTGGCGAGCGAAGTCGGCGGGCTGCGGGTGGCGCCGTGGCCCCGCGTCTACGTCGACCTGCGGACGATCGGTGTCCGAGGCGAGGAAGCGGCGGAACACCTGCTGGAGGTCATGCATGGACGACGAAGCTGAACGAAGCCGAGCCGCTCGGCGCGCCGCCGAGCGGGCGCTCGTGCGCGTGGTCCACCACTACGGTGGGCGCCCCGAGTTCGTAGTGCTCGGCGGCCTCGTCCCCGAGCTGCTCTGTGCCGGCAGCGGCTACCACCACGCCGGTACCACCGACGTCGACGTCCAGGTCGACTTGGAGATCGCGCTCGGCGCGGTGCAGACGCGGCGGCTGGAGCTGGCACTGCGGAACGCCGAGTTCGAGCCCGACGGCGAGCGCATCTGGCGCTGGACGGCCGACGGCCACGAGCGCGGCGCCGTCGTGAAGTTCGAGCTTCTGGCGGACTTGCCCGACCAGGCCGCGGGCGTCGAGGTCGTGTTCGAGGGGTGCGAGGCGCTGGGGGCCGCGAACCTGCGCGGGACGGGCTTCGCCGTGAAGGACATCGAGGTCCGGACGCTCACGGCCAAGATCGGCGGCGTCCACCACGTCGCGGAGGTGAACGTCACTGGGCTCGCGGGCTTCCTCCTCGCGAAGTGCGCCGCCGCGCACTCGCGGCGCAAGCGGAAGGACTGGTATGACATCGCGTTCGTGCTGCTGCACAACGACCAGGGCGGACATGACGCGGCGTTCCGGCGCGTGCTCGAGCTCTTCCGGGCCGAGCTGCGCCTGCTGCGAACGGCGCTCGGTGATCTGCAGGCGAACTTCAGTGATCCGCGCGCCCAGGGTCCGGTGGCCTACGCCGACCAAATGCTCGTCGATCACGAGGGGCTGGACGGCGCCACCCTGCGCGCAGACGCGGTCATAGCCGTCAGGGCGTTCTGCGAGGCCCTGCTGCGCTGAGGAGTTCGCGAAGCGCCTGGAGGCGTTCTTGCACGCCGGCGGCTCGCTGGCCAAGGTGCTCGAACCCGAGTTTGACGGGTTTTGGGGTCCCGAGGCATACCGACCCCTCTACGATGCCGATGAACGCGTGATCGACCCTCCGCACGGAGGCCAAAAAACCTAGTAAAACGGACGGCCGCTTCCCCTCGC
>JBMOQZ010000348.1:0-6517 GCA_049322475.1 Myxococcota bacterium
CGCGCCGAGCTCGCCGGCGGACACGGCGCGCTCGATGGCCGCCAGCGCGGCCTCGGCGTCGCCCGCGACGTCGGGAAGGTCCGGGATCGCGAGGCGAGCGACGACCGCCCGCTCCTCCTCCGCGCGCGCCCGCGCCGAGGCCTCGGCCGCCTCCGCCGCGCGGAGCTCGCCCTTCGCGGCGCCGACGCCCGCCTCGTTGCGGTGCCAGAGCGGCACCTCCACGCCGAGCGCGGGGCCCGCGACCGTGCGCCCCGCGTCCTCCTCGTAGAACGCGCCCACCTCGACGGCCGGGAGCATCGCCGCCCGCTCCCGCGCGAGCGCCGCGCGCGCCGCCTCCACCCTCGCCTCGGCCGCCCGCACGTCGCTGCGCTCGCCGCCCGACCCCTCCCGGGGCGCCGCGGCGAGCGGGTCGTCGGCGAGCTCCCCGACCGGGCCGCCCACCCGCGCCGCCAGCGCCGCCCGCGCCTCGACGGCGGTGTCCTGCGCGCGCAGCCACGCCCCCGTCGCCCGCGCCTCCTCCAGCCGCGCGAGCCGCGCCTCGAGCTCGGGGGCCTCGCCGGCCCGGAGCCGCGCCTCCGCCGCCGCGCGCACCTTCGCGGCCGCCTCGCGCTCGCTCGCCGAGACGGCGAGGTCGGCCTCCGCGGCCGCCGCGCGGACGTAGGCGCGGCGCGCCTCGGCCGCCGCGACGAGCCGCGCCCGCGCGAGCCCCGCCTCCGCCGCCTCGACCTCCGCCCGCGCGGATCGGCCGGCCGCGAGGCCCTCGCCCGTGATCGAGATCGGCTGCATCGCCTCCACCTCGACCCGCCCGTCGCCCACCCGCGCCTCGACCGAAGGGTTGTGCCGCAGCCATGTGCTCGCCGCCCGCTCGCCCTTCGCCGCGGCGAGCCGGGCCTCGGCCTCGGCGAGCGTCGGGTCGTTCGCGAGCGCGGCCGCCACCGCCTCGTCCGGCGTCAGGGCGAGCGCCGCCCCCACGATGAGCCACATCAGGAGGCCCTCCCGTACCGGCGGAACAGGACCGGCACCACGAGCATGTTCAGGACGGTGCTGGAGAGCAGCCCGCCGAGGAGCACCACGCCCATCGGGGCCTGGATCTCGTTGCCGGGCTCGTCCGCGGCGAGCACCAGCGGGATGAGCGCGAGCCCCGCGCAGAGCGCGGTCATCAGCACCGGGGCGAGCCGCTCCAGCGAGCCCCGGACGACGGCCTCCGGCAGCGAGCTCCCCTCGGCGAGGAGCTGCTCGTAGTGCGTGATCATCAGGATGCCGTTGCGCGTCGCGATCCCGAAGAGCGTGACGAAGCCGACGAGCGCGGGGATGGACAACACCCCGGAGCCCAGCGCCACCGCGGCGACGCCGCCCACCAGCGCGAGCGGCAGGTTCACGAGGGTGAGGATCGCGTTGCGCACGGAGCCGTAGGCGACGGTCAGCAGCAGCAGGATGCCCACGATCACGCCCGCGCCGAGAAGCGTGATCGTGCGCGTCGCCTCCTCCGCGCTCTCGAACTGGCCGCCGTACACGACGAAGTAGCCCTCGGGCATCGGCACCTCCGCCTCCACCTTCGCGCGCAGCTCCGCCACGACGGCGCCGAGGTCGCGGTCGGCGACGTTCGCCTGGACCACCATCTTCCGCACCACCCCCTCGCGCGAGATCGTGTTCGGGCTCGCGTCGCGGACGAGCGTGGCCAGCGCGCCCAGCGGCACGCGGACGCCGACGGGCGTGTCGATGGGCGTCGCCCGGATCGCGTCGAGGCTCTCGCGGACGGAGTCGTCGTAGCGCAGCGCCAGCTCCACCGTGCGCTGGCCCTCCAGCAAAAGCCCGACCGTCTCGCCCGCGAACGCGCGCTCGACGGACTCGGCGAGCTCGCCCGCGCCGAGCCCGTAGCGGGCGAGCGCCGCCCGGTCGGCGCGGACCTCCACCTCCGGGATGTCGACCTGCTGCTCGACGGCGACGTCGACGGCGCCCGGCACGGTCTTCGCCACCGCCTCGATCCGCGTCGCGATCTGCCGCAGCGTGCCGAGGTCGTCGCCGAAGACCTTCATCGCGATGTTCGCGCGCGTGCCGGACAACATGTGGTCGATCCGGTGCGACAGCGGCTGGCCGACCGTGACGATCGCGCCCGGCACCCGGCTCATCGCCTCGCGCACGTCGGCGAGCACGACCTCGCGGCCGCGGTCGCTCCGGGACAGATCCAGCCCGACGTCGAGCTCCGCCGCGTTGACGTCCTGCGCGTGCTCGTCGAGCTCGGCGCGGCCGGTGCGGCGGGAGGTGTGCGTCACCTCGGGGATGGCGAGGAGCGCCTCCTCCACGCGTCGCCCGAGACGGTCGGACTCCGCCAGCGACGTGCCGGGCAGCGTGACGACGTTCACCGTGAGCGCGCCCTCGTTGAACTCCGGGAGGAACGAGCGCCCGAGGAAGGGCAACACGGCGAGCGAGGCGACGAACGCGAGCGCGGAGGCGCCCAGCACGAGGCCGGGCCGGCGGAGCGCCGCGTCCAGCACGGGGGCGTACCGGCGCTTGAGCCACGCCATCGCGCGGCTCTCGTGCGCGCCGAGGTGGCCGGGCAGCAGGTACGAGCAGAGCGCCGGCGTCAGCGTGACCGCCACGAGCAGCGACGCGCCGAGCGCCACGACGTAGGCGAGTCCCAGGGGCGCGAGCATGCGCCCCTCCAGCCCCGACAGGAAGAAGAGCGGGAGGAACACGAGCACGATGATGAGCGTCGCGAAGACGATGGAGGTGCGCACCTCCACGCTCGCCTCGTAGATCACCTTCCGGGGGTCGGAGCGCCCCTCGTCCTCGCGCAGTCGCCGGACGACGTTCTCCACGTCGATGATGGCGTCGTCGACGACCGAGCCGATCGCGATGGTGAGGCCCCCGAGCGTCATCGTGTTCACGGTGATGCCGAGCCCGTGCAGCACGAGGACGGCGACCACGAGCGAGAGCGGGATGGCGGCGAGCGAGATCGCGGCAGCGCGGAGGTTCCCGAGGAAGAGCAGGAGGATGACGGCGACGAGGATGGCGCCGTCGCGGAGCGCCTCCGACACGTTGTCGACCGCCGCGGAGATGAAGTCCGACTGCCGGAACACGTGGCGGTCGAGCGTGAGCCCATTCGGGAGCGTGCGCTCGACGTCGTCGAGCGTCGCGTCGATGCGCCCGGTCAGCGCGAGCGTGTTCGCCTCCGGCTGCTTCAACACCGCCATGACGACCGCGGGCTTCGCGTTGGCCGAGCCCTCGCCCCGCTTGATCTTCGGCGCGACGCGCACGTCCGCGACGTCCCGCACCAGCACCGGCTGCCCGCCGCGGACGGCGACGACGGTGTCGCCCACGTCGTCCACGCCCGCGGCGCGCCCGACCGCGCGCAGGAGCCACTCCTGCCCGTTCTGCTCGTAGAAGCCGCCCGACGCGTTGCCGTTGCCGTGCCGGAGCGCGCCGGCGACCTCGTCCCAGGTCACGTCGCGGCCCGCGAGCGCCTCGGGGCGGAGCCGCACCTGCACCTGCTTCACGCCGCCGCCGATCGGGATCACCTGCGACACGCCCGGCACGGACAGGAGCCGCTTGCGGATCACCTGGTCGGCGAGGGTGCGCGCCTCCATCGCGGCGGCGTCGGTCTGCTCCTCCCACGAGAGCGCGATGAACAGGATCTCGCCCATCACCGACGAGATGGGCGCCATCGTCGGCGGCGGGATGTCCGACGGGATCTGCGACGCGACGAGCTGGAGCTTCTCGTTCACGACCTGGCGCGCGACGTAGATGTCGGTGCCCCACTCGAACTCCACCCACGTGATGGAGATGCCGATGCCGGACGCGGAGCGGACACGGCGCACGCCCGTCGAGCCGTTCACGGCGGTCTCGATGGGGAAGGTCACGAGCGTCTCGACCTCCTCCGGGGCGAGGCCGTGGGCCTCGGTCACGACGGTCACGGTCGGCGCGGTGATGTCCGGGAAGACGTCCACCGGCACGCGCGGCACCACGAAGGCCCCGACGGCGAGGAGGAGCAGGGACGCCGCCACGACGAGGAGGCGGTTCCGGATGGACGACCGAATGAGGGCGTCGAGCATCAGTGCGCGTGCCCGTGCTCGGGGATGGCGCCCGACTTCGTCGAGAGCAGGATCTCGTAGGCGCCGGCGCTGACGACCCGCTCGCCGGGCGCGACGCCGTCGATCACCTGGACGCGGTCGCCGTCGCGCGCGCCGAGCACGACCCGGCGCTGGAAGAACGACTCGCCCCCGTCCATCACGAACACGGTCGCCGCGCCGCCGTCGTCGACGACGGCCGAGGCCGGCACGACCACGCCCTCCGCGCGCTCGCCGGTGAAGACGGTGGCGCGGGCGTACATGCCGGGCTTCAGCACCCCGTCCGGGTTGGGGACGGCGAAGACGAGCGGGAGCGTGCGGGTCACGGGGTCGAGCGCGGCCCCCACCGCGATCGTCGCGTCGCTCGTGAAGACCCGGTCGGCGCCCGCGACGGTGAACGTCGCGCCCGGCGACCGCGCCACCCTCGCGGCGTCGCTCTCCGAGACGTGCGCCTCGAGCCACACCTCCGCGGCGTCCACGACGGCGACGAGCCGCGCGCCCGCCTCCACCGCCTGCCCCGGCGTGATCGCCGTGAAGCTCACGACGCCGTCGATGGGCGACCGGAGCGGGACCCCCGACCCGCGGCCCCCGGTCCACGCGGCGACCTGCGCCTCCGCGGCGTCCACCCGCGCCCGCGCTCGGTCGCGGTCCGCGAGCGCGGCGTCCCGCTCGCGCTCGGAGAGCACGGACGGGAACAGCTCCCCGGCGCGCTGCGCCGCGCGCTCGGCGAGGGCGAGCTCGCCCTTCGCGGCGGCGAGCTCGAGCTCGGCGGCGCCGCGGTCGCCGGCGAGCGGCACGACCTCGGCGAGCACCTCGCCCTTCCGCACCGGCCTGCCCACCCACGGGACCTTCGCGGACACCACCCGCCCCGCCACCGGCGCCGAGAGCTCGGCGGCCCTGCCCGCGACGGGCACGATCTCGGCGGTGGCGCGTACGCCGGCCCGCACGGTCCCGGCCTCGGCGGGCGCGGTCGCGTAGACCGTCTTCCACTGCTGCTCCTTGAGCCAGGAGACCGCCGGGGCCTCCTCCTCCGGCGGCGCGGCGGCGACGGCCTCGGCGACGGTCGCGTGCACGACGACGTCGCCCACGTCGACGTCGCCGGAGACCTGCTCGCCCGCGAGCGAGAGCACGAGCCGCGCGGGGCCCGCCCGCGTGGGCTTCGCGACGGGCTTGAAGATGCCGTTGCGCAGGAGCTTGTCGGCGACGAAGGACTCCTCCGCGCCGCCCGCGTATTTCAAAGTTGCGGTGACCTTTCCGGTCGTGACCCACCGGTAGGCGTTCGGGTCGCTCGTCTCGGTGAAGTGCGCCACGAGCGGCGAGTCCTGCCCCACCACGAAGGCGGGGTACTCCATGAACAGCTCGAGCGGGCCCTGGTACACGGTGACGGCGATGCCCGGTCGAGGGTCCTCCTCCTCGGCGACGTGCCCTCCGCCCGCCGCCGGCGCGTCGTGCCCGTGGTCGCCGCCCCCGTGCCCGTCGTCGTGGCCGGCCTCGCCGTGCTCGTGCGCGTCGCCGCCGGTCAGCTTCTCGGGGAGCCCCGCGCAGGCGAGGAGGACCGGGACGGCGATCGGGTACAGGCGCATGGCCCGTCTACTACTACCAGTAGTAGGATCACGCTACCCGAGCAGGGTCTCCACCGCGTGGTGCAGCGGCTCGGACCCCACGATCGCGGCCGAGATCCCCGCGATCGTCACGAAGAGCACCCCCCCGAGGCCCGCCGCGGGCGCGGACGGAGCCCCGGCGAGCAGGGCGCGGACGCGGCGATCGAGGCCGTGGCTGCCGAAGGCGAGCGCGGGGAGGTGGGTCTGCACGCGGGCCACGGACAGGAGCGCCTCGGCGACCCCCACGCCCCCGTGTACACGGGCCGCCTCCGCGTCGGCGGCCTCCTCGGCGGCGTCGCGGTAGGCCCCCCGCGCCGCGCGGCCGGCGAACGGCAACGCGGCGGAGGAGGCGACGGCCAGGAGCGCGAGCGCGAGCGGATCGCGCCGGCGCAGATGCGCGCGCTCGTGGGCGAGCGCGGCGGCGAGCTGCTCGCCGGAGATCGCGCGGGCGAGGGCGTCGGAGACCAGCACGCGGGGGCGGGCGAGCCCGACCGCGTGACACAGCCGCGGCGAGCCCGGCAGCCGCACGACGTCGCCCTCGGTCCGGCCGAGGCGCTCGAGGTGGGCGAGGCCGAAGGCGGCCCGGGCGAGCCCGGCGACGGCGGCGCCCGCGCGGGTGAGCAAAAGGACCGCGGCGATCGCGCCCACGCCGGCGACCCGCGCCGGGATCGTGGCCGCGTGGACGACACACAGGTGCACGTGGTGGTCGTGGCCGTCGCAGTGGTCGGCGCGGACGCCGAGGGCGTCGAGCGCGGAGGGGGTCGCCACGCCGGCGAGCACGGCGACCGCGGCCAGCGCGGGCAGGAGCCCCGCGAGGAGCGCGAGATCGGCGCGCCGCGCGGCCGCGAG
>JBMOQZ010000349.1:0-61802 GCA_049322475.1 Myxococcota bacterium
GCTACCGGCGCCGCCGGACGTCGTCGTCGACGTCCGGCGCCGCACCGTGCCCGCGGGCGGCGGCGCCTGCGGGCACTCGCCGATCTGCCTCATCGTCCTCCCGGCGCTCCTGTACTCGGCGCTGTTCCCGGAGGAGTACGACGAGGCGACGGTCACGACGAAGGGCGTCGTCACCTTCACGGGCTCGTTCACCACGGACGGCGAATTCATCCAGGCGCGCGTGCGCGAGGGCGACACCGTCCGCGACCTGCGCCGGCTCGATCTGGACGAGCTCGGCCGCCGCGTCGTCGTCGAGGTCGCCCGCGGCCGCCCCGACGCGCTGGTGCCGACGCCGGTGCTGCCGCAGGTCGACCTGCTCGCCGACTACGACCTGCAGCTCCGCCACAGCGACGACGGCGACCGGCGCGGCCGCCTGATCGCCGAGGCCTACCGCTGGCTCGGCGACGAGGCCGCGGACTGGACCGTCGCGAAGGTGGCCGACCCGGGCGAGCACGACGCCGCGAAGGCGGCCGTGCTCGCCAGCGCGTGCGCGGCCCCGACGGCGCCGGCCCGCGCGAGGCTCCTGGAGGCGGCGAGGACGAAGCCCGGGCCCCTCGCCGCGCACGCGGCGCTGGCGTGTTTCTCCGGCACGCTCGCCGACGGCGCCGCCGACCCCTTCCTCCGCGCGCTCGCCGACGACGTGTGCCACACCGACGGCGATCCCTGCTGGGCCGACGAGCGGCTGTTCGGGGCGGTGCCGACCGAAGGCGTCGAGCGCGCCCGCGCGCACGCCGCGCTCACGTTGTTCCGCTGCGAGGACCCCGCGCGCCGCGTGCTCCTCCAGCAGCGTGTGGGCCTCCCGCGCGCGCGGGCGGAGGTCGCCGCCGGGCTGCTCTCGACCGGGAACGCCTGCCTCGCCACCCGGCTGGACGGCGACGAGCCGGAGGAACGCGCGGGGATGTTCCTCGCGCTCGCCGACGAGGACGAGCTCGGCGGCGCCATCCTCCCCCGCCTCGAAGCGAGCGAGGCCCCGCCGAGCGCCCCGGAGATGGCGACGATCGCCCGCGTGTACCTTCGCGAGCGCACACTCGACTTCGCGAGCGACCGGCGCGGCGTGGCGCTCCGGCTCCTGCACCGGGGCGGTCGAAACGCGGGCGGCGAGGCGCGCGCCGTGCTCGCGGCCGCCCCGGGCGATCCCGCGACGGACATCGGGAGGGTCGTGCTCGGCGACGTCGACCGCGCCCTGCCCGCCGCGAGGGCGCTCTCGATGGTGCTCGACGCGCGGGACCTCGCCTACAACACCGGCGAGGAGGGGCTCGTCGTCGAGGGCCTGCGCCTCGTCGGCTGCGACGACGCGGGCATCGTGGCGATGGCCGAGCGGGCGCGGAAGGAGAAGGGCGCCGTGGGCCCGGGGTGCGCGAGGTAGCGGGGCCCGGGCGGGGTCGCTCGTGGGGGCGGAGCTGTCCGGGGGGGCGGGCGCCGCGCCCGCCCCGCGGGGACCCGGGGCCTACAGACGGGCCGAATGCAAGGCTTCCCGTCGACAGTTGGGATGAATGCAAGCCCGAGCCGCCATCGCGCGCGGGCGACGCCGGAAAACCGGCCTTTGTCCGTTCGGGTGATCGCCGGGCAAGCGCCGGGATTGCAGTCAACCCGACTGTCGCCGGCACGTCTTGCGTTCGCGGGCTCTGTAGCCCCGAGCCCCCCTACGGCCGCGTGTACCACCACGCCCACGCGACGAACACGAGCTGGAACGGCAGGCGCGCCCAGCCGCCGTAGCCCTTCAGCCCCTCCATCGCCGCGTACACGTTCGCCGGGAACACCGCGATCAAGAGCGCGATCAGGCCCCACGCGGCCCAGGGCCGAAGGCTCGGCACGAGCAACGCGAGCCCGAGCGCGATCTCGGCGACCCCCGAGATCGCGACGAGCGCGCGGTGCCACGGGAGCCAGGGCGGCATCATCGCGAGGTAGAAGCCCGGCTTCACGAAGTGCATCACGCCGCCGAACACGTAGAAGGCGCTCATGACGTAGAGCAGGACCGTCTTCAGCACGCTTCCGCCTCCCGTACCGCAGCGCGGACCTCTGCGCCGCCCTCGCGGAGGCACCAGGTCACGAGGTCGCCCGAGAGGCGGGCGTGGCGGCGCTCCTCCTCCGCGATTCGCCGTTCGAGCGCGTGCTCGCGGGCGTCCCTCGCGCCGTGCGCCGCGTGCTCGGCCGTGGCGGCGCCGGCCTCCTCGCCGATCACGCCGTCGGTGACCGACGCGGCGGCGAGCGCGGCGAGCGCTCGCTCGCGATCCGTGCGGGCCACCCGAGGCGTCGGTGAGGGGCCCGCGAGCACCGGCCTGCCCGCCATCGCGTAGCAGCCGAGCGCGTGCTGCGCTTCGTCCTCCGCCGCGGCGAGCGCGCGCCCGACGAGCGCGCGAGGGGCGCCGAGCGCGTGGACCAGGCGCGCGATACGCACGAATTCGGCCGCGGACGACTGCTCGTGGCGGCCACGCGTCACCCAGCTCCCCTCGCCGACGACCCGCGGCAGCAGCAGGCGGCCGTCCGGGGCGCGTGCGGGACGGCCGGCGACACAGACGGGCATGACCGGCAGCTCGGCCCCTATCGACAACATCGGCGCCGGGCGATCGCCCGGCTCGCCCACCCCCGACGTGACCTCGACCGTCCCGAGGACCATCCCGGCAAACCCGCCCACGCGCCAGCCGGACCCCGCCCTCCCCCATTCGTGCGCGATCACGAGGTCGACCTCCGGGAAGTGCATGTACCCGAGGCAGTCGCCGAAGACGTTGCCCGCGACGCCGAACCGCCCCCCCGTCGTGAGGACCCAGCCGCGGCCGACGATCGCGTCCCCGCGGACGAACCCTCCGAACGCGGGCGAGGCGCCCGTGAACGGCGCCGCCGTCGTCGCCAGATCGAACCCGAGGCCGGTGTGCACCGTCGGGTCGAACGTGAAGGTGAGGTGCGCCCCCGCGAACACCCCCACGTTGAACGCCCTCGCCTCCCCCGGCAGGAGCAACGCCCCCCCGGCGAGCAGCGAAACGAGCAGGCGCCGGCGCGTCATCTCGCCAGTCTACATCCGGGTGGGGCGGGCGAGACGCCCGCCCCCACGAGCTCAGGCGAGGATCATCCGCGTGTACGCGCCCACGAAGAACGTGAGGATGATGACGCCGATGAACGTGTGGGCGGTGTTCAGGTACTTGAACCGCCAGTCGCTCTCGCCGAAGTCCCAGCCGGTGTTGAAGGCGCCGAGCGCCTGCAGCGAGACGTAGAACATGCCGAGCCACGGGATGTCGCGGATGGGCGTGTCGTCCCCGTTGTACTGCATGACCGTGTCGGGGCAGAGCTTCTTGTAGAGCACCGTGAACACGCCGCAGACGAACAGCGCGGTGAACGCGAGGTTGCCGAGCCGGACGCCCCAGCCGAACGCGAGCTCGAAGAGCAGGAAGCGGAACGGCCACGCGACGAGGCCGGAGAGGCCGCCGTACGTCGCGTACATGCCCGTCTCGTGGTGTTTGATCCACCAGTAGGCCCAGTCCTCGTCCTGCGTCATCGCGCGGTCGCCGAAGCTCTGCTTGAGCGACACGAACTCGTCGATGGCGCGATCGTGGCAGGCCTCGCGGAACGCGGCCTCGTCGACGGGCCCGCCGCGGAACTGGCGCAGCACGCGCAGATCGTCGAGCGAGGCCTCGCCGGTGGCGCAGTCCTCGTACCAGAGCCGGTGGTCGCCTGCGTCGTCCGCCACCTGGTCGCGATCGACCTGGAACGTGCCGATCTCGGCGCCGTAGAACGAGAGCGTCGCGTCGCCCGTGAACTCGGCGTCGGTCAGCGTGACGCGGCCGGGCACGTTGGCGTCGTCCAGCACGAGCGTGCGGTGGAAGGTCGCCTCGTTGAGCGCGAGCTCCTCCGCGTAGATGGTCGTGAAGTCCGCCGCCGAGTGCCAGGTGGTGCGCTCGAAGTGGGTCTCGCCGCCGAATTGGGTGTTGTAGAACTCGGCGGTGGTGACCTTGCCGGGCACGCCGAAGCTGACGCGCTCGAAGATCACGAAGCCGTCGAACACCGAGTTGGCGAACGACAGGTTGCCGTCGACGCGCGCGATGAGGTCGTCGACGTGCTCGACGCCGTAGCTGGAGGAGGTCGCGAGCGGCTCCTCCTGGTCCTCGTCGCCCTGGTAGTCGCGGTAGAGCGAGAGCAGGGGGCTCGGGTCGTCGAGGTACCGGGCGCGCGTGACGTCGTCGAGCGAGAAGCGGACCTTGCCGTCGAAGCGCGCGTCCACGAACGAGGCGTCGGCGAGCAATTCCGCCCCGATGAGGTCCATCCCGCCGAAGGCGACCTCCTTCATGGCGAGCGGCCCGGCGAACACGGCGCGGCTCATGTTCAGGCGCGTCTTGACGCGCGTGGACGTGAAGTCGACGGGGCCCTCGAAGCGGGCGTTCTCGAACGTCGCGCGGCGCTGCCACTCGCAGGCGTCGAAGCGGACGGGGCCCTCGAACACGGCGGAGTCGAAGTACACGTCGCGCTCGCTGTAGAGCTCGGTGAACGTCGTGTCCTTCCGGAAGCGCGCGTGGCCGAAGTACACGCCCTTGTCGAGGCGGGCGCGCTTGAAGTTGGCGCCCTCGCCGAACACCGAGAAGCGGAAGTCGGCCGCGGCGGCGATCCGGGCGCCGCGGAAGTCGGCCTCGCCCTCGAACACCGACATCGGGAAGCTCGCCTTCCGCCCGGAGATCTCGACGTCCTGGAAGTTGGCGCGGCCGAGGAACACCGTCTCGCGCGTGGTCACGTCGCGGAAGCGCGAGCCCGGGTGGGCCTTCGACTTGCCGACCTCGCCGTCCCAGGTCTTGCCGACGTCGAAGTCGCCGAGCACGAAGCCCTTGATCACGAGCTGGTCGACGTCCTTGTCGGCGATGCGCACGGACCCGATGACACAGCGGTTGAAGCTGACGCGGGGGGGCAATTCGGCGTCGGAGAGGTCGAGGTGGTCGACGTAGCAGTAGGAGAGCTCGCCGTTCTCCGCGGCGGCGAGCCGCTTCGCGACGTCCTTGCCCTCGATCTTCTCGAGGTAGCGGGGCTCGCCCTTCTTCGTGACGTAGATCCGCGCGGTCGCGTCGCCGGCCTTCGCGCGCTCGGCGAGCACCTTCACCTGCGCCACGACCTCGCCCACGAGCGCGTCGCGGTCGGGGTGGCGGGACGCCATTCGCAGCGCGAGCACGGTGTAGAGGGGATCTTTCTCCGCGGAGGCGCGGTAGAGCTTCGCGGCGCCGTCCATGTCGCCGAGGAGCTCGAGCACGCGGGCCTCCTTGAGCTCCTTGCCGCCGCGGAAGTAGAGCTCGAGCTCGCCGACGTCGACCGCGCGGGCGTAGAGCTCGCGCGCGAGCTCGACGTTGCCGGCGCCGCGCCAGTGGTCGCCGGCGCGGACGAGCGCGCGCGGGTCCTGGACCTTCTCCGCGTCCTCCTTCGACGCGATGCGGACGGGGCGATCGCCCGATCGTACCGGCGGCGGCGCGACGGAGGCGGGGACGGCGGCGGCGCCCTTCGGGGCCTCCGCGTGGGCGCGGAAGAGCCCGAACACGGTCACGAGGAGGGCGGCCGCGACGAGGATGCGTCGGTAGAGCGTCAGCATCGCTTACTCGACGGCCGCGCTCCGCTGGACCACCCACGCCTGGTCGTCGGAGAGCGACACGGAGTCGCCCCCGCCGGTCCAGAACATCACGTTCTCGGCGCCCTTGCCCGTGCAGGCGTCGGTGCCGTCGCCCGCGTCGGTGCACTCCGGCGTGTCGGAGATCGGGTCGTGCTCGTCGCCCGTCTTCTCGCTCGTGTGGAACAGCCCGAGGAAGTGGCCGCCCTCGTGCGCGATGATGCGCGAGACCAGCATCGGGTCGTCGGCGAAGTCGGCGACGCTCACGACGACGCCCGACTTCGACGTGCCGCCGACCGCCGCGGCGCCCGGAGGCCCGCCGGCGAGGCCGAGGATGGTGGCGGCGTCGTCCGTCCGGATCTCCTCGACGAAGAAGACGGTGACGGTCCGGCCGTCCTCGACGGTGCGCAAGAGGCTGCCGAACTCCTGGTCGTCGTCGATGACCTGGTAGGTCGAGGCGTCGCCCGAGAAGTCGTTGTACGTGATCTCGCCGATCTCGAGCGCGCCCTCCCACGTCGAGGCCACGTCGGCGACGACGTCCTCGAGCAGGGACTCGCCGCTCGACCCGTCGAGCCCGGAGGCCTCGCTGACGCCGACGAACACGAAGTTCAAGTCGATCGTCGCCGGCGAGTTGGGAGCCGCGATGCGCTCGACGGCCTGGCATCCCATCGTCGTGGGCTCGCTGACGTCGAGGTAGAGCTGGAAGAGGTAGGTCCCGGCGGCGACGTCGAGGTCGGGCGACACCGGGATCACCATCGGCAGCAGGTCCTCGGTGACGCCGACCCGCATGGCCGTGGCCTGCGGATCCTCGTCGTCGAAGATGGTGGCCTCGCCCGGATCGAGGATCGCGTCGGCGGTGGCGAGCGTGTCGTAGCCGTAGGGGCCGCAGTACACGCCGATGGAGACGCCGTCGGCCGTGACCTCGACGGGCACGTCGACGAAGCCGTCGGCGTCGGTGGTGACGTCGCCGAGGTCGGTGCGGACGAGGCCCTCCTCGCCGGTCTTCTCGCCGCCGCCGGTGCAGGCGGCCAGCATCAGCGCGATCACTTCGGCACCCCCAGCGACGCGGTGATGGCCTCGCGCACCATGCCGTCGGGCTCGACGGCGAGGCGGGCCTCGAGCGCGGACTTCGCCGCGGGCGTGCCGATGCGGCCGATCGCGCGGGCGGCCTGGTTGCGGAGCTGCTCGTCGCCGTCGGCGAGCGCCTTGCCGAGGTCGGGGAGCGCGGCGTCGCCCCAGCCGTTCGCGAGCGCGTGGCACGCGGAGCGGCGAAGGAACCGGTCGCCCGCCGGATCGCCGACGAGCGTGGCGAGCCAGGCGCGGTGCTCCTCGTTCGGGAACCAGCCGAGCGCCTGGACCGCGGACTGGCGCCGCGAGCGCGGCACCGTGCCGTCCTTCGCGAGGGCGAAGAGCTCGACGTCCACGCCCGCGCCGAGCGCGCGCAGATCCGCCTCGGTGGCGGGGTCCTCGACGCCGGACAGGCGCTCGAGCACTTGGGCGCGCAGCGCGTCGTCCGCGAAGGCGAGCGAGGGCACGGCGGCGAGGAGGAAGAGCACGAGCGCTCGTCGCATGGCGGGACTCCCTGTTCGCCCGCCGCGTATCACGCGTCGGCGACGAGCACCGGCGTGTAGGTGACGGGGAGCGTGAACGGCTCGGGATCGTCGTCGACGAGGACGTCGACGCCGATCCGCACCTCCGTCTCCAGCTCGCCCGAGCCGAAGCCGCACACGGCCACGTCCAGCACGTAGGCGTCGCCGGGCTCGGCGAGCCCGAGCTCGACGGGGTACTCGCGGTCGGCGTCGAAGCCGGCGAGGCAGAGGCGCTCGGTGTCGTACTCCGGGAGCCAGAGCGTGCCGGCCTTCTCGCCGGTGTTGGTGATCGTCACCGTCTCGGGCGCGTAGCCCTCCTCGGGCAATTCGGCGGAGAAGTCGATCTCGCCGAAGGCGAGCGTGCCCGGCGAGAACTCGAGCTCCACCTCGCCACACCCCACGAGCCAGAAGATCACGCGCCCTCCGTCGGCCTGTAGCCTGTAGCCTTCTCGAACTCCGTGGCGTCGTGCGCGCAGAACACGCGCACCTCCCCCGCGCGGGCGAGCGCGGCGACGCGCGCGCGGCTCTCCCGGCGCGCGGCGTCGTCCATCGCGTCGTAGCGGGCGAGCGCGCGCAGCATCAGCGGCGCGTGGCCGCCCTCGGTCTCGCGGAAGTGGAAGTAGGCGTCGCCGGCGTGCAGCATCCAGCCTTCGTCGCCGCGGACCGCGACCCCGGCGTGCCCGCGCGTGTGGCCGAACAGCGGGACGAGCCGGACGTCCTCCGGCAGTCCGCGCAGCGCGACGGCGTCGAGCCCGAACCACGAGGCGCCGCGCGTGCGGTAGAGCTCGAAGTCCGGGAAGTGCTCGAGCTGCGCCTCGCGGTAGCGCGAGCGCTCGCGGACGGCCGTGCGGAGGTGGGCCGCCTCGTGCTCCTGGAGCATCGCGTGCACCTTCGCGCGCGGGAAGTCGGCGATCCCGCCGGCGTGGTCGAGATCGAGGTGGGTGAGCACGACGTGGCGCACGTCGGACGCGACGAACCCGAGGCGCTCGATCTGCCGCAGCGCCGTCTCCTCCTCGCGCAGGGCGGGCCGCACGAGCCAGCGGAACGCGCGCCCGAGGCGCCGCGTGGCGTCGCGCACGTCGTGCGTGGAGAGCCCCGCGTCCACCAGCACGAGCCCGTCGTCGGCCTCGACCACGAGCACGTGGCACACCAGCGCGCGCGCGTCGCGCAGCAGCCGGGGCGCGGCCGTGCAGAGCGTGGCGCAGTTGAGGTGGTGGACGCGCATCAGGGGGTGTACGAGACCAGCTCCGTGCCCGAGGTCAGCACGGTGCCGACGTCGCGATCGGACCAGTACTCGGACGAGCCGCCCGAGCTCACCGAGCCGATGACGTGCAGCGTCTGGAACGTCCCCGCGGGCACGTCCACCTCCTCGCTGCCGCGGACCTCCCAGTCGATCGAGTAGTCGAAGCCGTAGCTGCTCCCGTCGTTCGTCGTCGTCTCGCCCGAGTACACGCTGTCCCAGGTGGATCCCTCGGCGAGCCCCGCGGGCACGGTGAGCGCGGGCGGATCGTAGGTGGTGTCGCTCCAGCCCTCCCAGGTGCCGGTGCCGTAGTCCACGAACGTCTCGTAGTAGGCGCTGACGATGTACGCGCCCTCGGCGTCGCACTCCATCCAGTAGGAGCCCGTCATCGTGGTCGAGCCGTTCTCCGTCTCGCTCTCGCTCTCCAGCACGAGCTCGTACGCGCTCCCCTCGACGCTCGCGATGCTCACGACGTAGGAGCCCGACGTGGCGCCCGTGTACGCGTACTCCCACGTCGTGCCCACGGACCCGAAGCCCGTGTAGGCGGGGCAGGGCCCGTCGGCGTCGGCGTCGGCGTCGGCGTCCGCATCGGCGTCGGCGTCCGCGTCGGCGTCGGCGTCCGCGTCGGTGTCGGCGTCCGACTCGTCCTTGCCGTCTTCGTCCCCGGAGATGGGACAGGCGAGCAGGAGCGCGAGCGGGAGGAAACGCATGGGGAAGTCTCCGAGTCGCCGCCCGCTATCCCGCCGCCCCGGTCAGCGCGCGCCCTCGCACGCGGCCCGGTAGACGAGATCGGGGCTCGCCCGCAGCGCGTCCTCCCAGCTGGCGCGGCGGTCGCCGAGCCGGTGGCGCCACAACTCGAGCGTCAGCCGCCGGACGAGGGGGCCGGGCGACGGCGCCCGCGGCAGCGGCAACACCGCCGACCACGCCCACCCCTCGCCCACGCGGTAGGCACGGCCCACGAACGCTCCGGCGGGGACATCGGGGGGCACGCGGCGCGCCGCGAGCGGGACGATCGGCGCCCCGTCCGCCCACACGCACGGCGGCGCCTCGCTCACCACGGTGGCCGAGCGCGCGAGCGGCCGGTCCGGCTCCTCGCCGAACCACCAGTCGAACGGGCGCTGGCCGTCCTCGTACATCTCCACGAAACACAGGACGGCGCCCGCGACCACGCCGGGCGGGCGATCGTCGCCCGTCACCCGCTCGCAGACGACGCCGATCTCGGGCACGAGGTCCTCCGCGACGTCGGCGAGCACGTCGTCCCCGACGACCACCTCGGCGACGCGGGGCTCGCGCGTGTCGTGGTGGATCGGCCCGTCGACGCGCAGCCACGCCGCGAGGCGGGCGAGCTCGGGATCGTCGAAGGGGCGGTCGCCGGCGAGCACGGCGAGGTACAGCGCGTGGAAGGCGACCTCGGCGGCGTCTAGCTCCTCGGGCGTGGCGATCCCGCCGGCGCGCGTGAAGTCGCGGTGGCTGCCGGGGCGGCGCAGCGCCGCGTCGCCCGACCGGGGGTCGCCCGGGGCGAGCACCTCCGGCACCATGTCGTGCTCGGGGGTCACGCGTAGCGCTCGGCCGCGGCGCGCAGGCGCTCCCGGATGGTCGCGACGAGGCCCGCCGGCGCCTCCACCCGCGCGTCCGGCCCGAACCCGAGGACCCACTCCGTCAGCTCGGGCGAGACCCCAACGCGCATGCGCAGCCGCACGCCGCCGTCGGCGAGCGTCTCGACCCGCTGCGACGGGTGCCAGCGGCGCTCGCGGACGTAGAGCGCGACCTCAGGCGAGAACCGCACCACCACGTCGGCGGGCTCGCCGCCGGTGATGCCGAAGTTGTGGGCCACGTAGGCGCGCGGATCGAACTCGTCGGGGTACTCGAAGTGCTCGAGGCGCAGCCGCGAAAACCGCACGAAGCGCTCCACGGCGAAGGTCTTCACCTTGTCCTCGTTCACGTCGCGCGCGAAGAGGTAGAGGCCCTGCCGGTAGGTCGCGAGCGTGAGCGGCTCCAGCCGGTAGATCTTCCCGAAGCCGCGCGCGGAGCGGTACTCGGCGTCGGCCGGGTTGGAGTAGAGCAGGGCGCTGACGATCTCGTCGAGCAGCTCGCCGTCCTCGCTGTAGTCCTTCGCGTGGCCGGCGACGGCGACGAACTTGTCGTCGAGGTCGCGAACGAGGTCGGCGTTCGACCGCGAGATCGCCGGCTGGAGGCGTTCGAGCGCGCCCTCGAGGTCCTCGGCGAACGAGGTGCCGTCGAGGAACGTGAAGAGCGTGCGGCCGAAGTGGAGCGACAGCACCTCGGCGAGCGTGAGGTGCACGCCCGTGCGGGCGTAGCTGGGGTCGATCGAGATGACGCGATCGAAGCCCGTGCCCTCGTCGCGGATCGGCAGGCCGAGGTCCTTCAGGTCGGCGAGGTAGCGGCGCAACGTGCGCGCGTCGAGGTCGAAGCGGGACATCAGCTCGTTCGACGTCACGCCGCCGCGGCGCTGGACGATCTCGAGGATGCGCACGAACTTCTGGGACTTGTTGAGGGCGTCGTCGGTCATGGGCGGGATCTTTTTTTGGGGGGGAGGTGGGGGGCGGACAGATTTTGGCACACCCGGGGGCGACGATGGCGGTGGACAGGTTGCACCCGAACAGACGTTCAGCTAACCTGTTCATGCGTTCACCCGAGTCGAACAGGAACAGGAGGAACCCCATGAACCCCGAGACGCTCGACCTCGTCTTCACGGTCTCGCTCAGCGCCGCACTCGTGGCCGGCGCGGCCGTCGCGCTCCTCGCCCTCCCGTGGACGGATGGGGAGGTGGCCCGTACGGTCGCCGGCTTTCGCGGCCTCGTTTCGCGCGCGCGCACGCCGCGGGGCGCGCTCCTCGTCCCGAGCCGGGCCCGCTGACGACGACCGGCTACCAGTCGGGGAGGAAGGCCCGGACGGGGTCGGGCGCGGCGGCCTGCGGCTCGCGCGCCCGGTGGAGGAACTCCTCGAAGGAGAACGGCAGGAACACCACCCCGGTCAGGATGCCCGGCTTCAGATCGAGGCCCAGCGTCGCGGGCTGGTCGAGGTGCTCGAAGGGCATCCCCTCGCCCCCCGGCAACACGTGGGTCGACACCACGAACGGGTAGCGCTCCGCGAGCTCGGCCACCCGCCCGTCCACCCACGCCTCGCCGTCGCCGGCCTCCATCGCGGCGAGCGCGTCCGCGTCGCTGGCCACGAGCAGGCCCCCGCGGCGCGCGGCGAAGTGCAGCGGGGCGGGCCCGGCCTCCACGCGGAAGTGGGTCCCGTCCAGGCGCTCGACCGCGACGTCGTGGCGCGCGAGGAGCTTCCGGGCGCGGCGGGCGATCGCCCGCGGGGCCAGGCGCTCGGGCAGCGGCAGCACCGCGGCCAGCACGGGCGCGGGCTCCGTGGCCAGCAGCGCCACGGTGGTGCCGGCCGTCACGGGGAACAGGTTCTGCACCCGCCGCGCCCGCCGCAGCTCCTTCCCGGTCAGGAACGCGGAGAAGTCGATGCTGTCGATGCCCACGCCGAGGACGGCGAGGGCCTCGGGGCGCTGCGGGGTGCGCACGTCCGGCGGCGAGCCGGCCCGCAAGAGCATCCCGCCGAACGCGTCGACGGGGGGGCCGGCGAGGGCGAACGTCGTGGGCGATCCGCGGGTGAACGGCAGGTGGACGCCCACGTCCATCTCGCCCATCTCCTCGTTCGGCAGGTGCAGCATCGCGACACAGCCGGGGTCCTCCGGCATCGCGTCGACGAGGCCCTTCGGCAGCACGCGCACCGCGTCGGTCGGCGGCTGTTCGTCGAAGATGCGGGCCCACCCGTCCGCGACGCGCACCTGCCGCAGCTCGTCGCCCGAGCGCACCACCCACCCTTCCGGCCCCTCCAGCACCTCGGCCGCGTCCAGCTGGTCGAGGCCCGCGAACGCCCGCGCCACCTCCTCCGCGGTGTGCCGGGTGTCGAACCCGATCTGGACACGCCCGCCGTCCCGCCACCACGCCACGGCGAGCCGCGCGTCCTCGTCGAACAACGCGTCGGCGGCGCCGGGACGGAACACGCGCTCGATCTGCGCCGACATCGGCCCCTGCTCGGCGGCCGGCTCGAGCACCTGCCCGAGCAGCGACCACGCGGTCCGCGCGGACGTGCAGGCGACCGCGGCGTCCGGCGACCCCCGCGTCGCGGCGCCGATGTCCGCGCGCAGCCCGGCGAGCGCGAGCCCGCCGACCAAGAGCCACATCGAGACTCCGTGTCTCTGGACAAGGTATCCACGACCGGCGGCCGGACGCGCGCACGGGTTAGGCCCGGTGGCCGTCGGAGACGTCATGGCCCGCTACGACCCGCAGCAGATCGAGCCGCGCTGGCAGGCACGCTGGAAGCGCGACCGCACCTACCTCACCGACGAGGATCCCCGGAAGCCCAAGTTCTACGGCCTCGTGATGTTCCCCTACCCCTCCGGCGCGGGCCTGCACGTGGGCCACCCGGAGAGCTACACCGCCGTCGACATCGTCGTCCGCTACAAGCGCGCGAACGGCTACCGCGTGCTCCACCCGATGGGCTGGGACGCCTTCGGGCTCCCGGCCGAGCGGGCCGCCGTGCGCGAGGGCCGCCACCCCGCCGTCATCACCGCCGAGAACGTCGCCAACTTCCGCGGCCAGCTCGAGCGCCTCGGCTTCTCGTACGACTGGGACCGCGAGGTGAACACCTCGAAGCCCGAGTACTACGCCCACACCCAGCGCATCTTCCTGAAGCTCTGGGAGAAGGGCCTCGCCTACCTCGCGGACGTGCCGGTGTGGTGGTGCCCCGCGCTGGGCACGGTGCTCGCCAACGAGGAGGTCCAGGACGGCAAGTACGTCGAGACGGGCGACCCCGTCGAGCGCCGCTCGATGAAGCAGTGGATGCTGAAGATCACGGCGTACGCGGACCGCCTCGTCGACGACCTCGACGGCCTCGACTGGCCCGCCGGCGTGCTCGAGATGCAGCGCAAGTGGATCGGCCGCAGCGAGGGCGCCGAGGTGCGCTTCGCGACCGACGCCGGCGATCTCGTGGTGTTCACCACGCGCCCCGACACGCTCTGGGGCGCCACGTTCTGCGTGCTCGCGCCCGAGCACCCCTACGTCGAGAAGCTCGCGACGAACCCGGCGGTCGCCCCCTACGTCGCCGCCGCGAAGAACCGCTCGGAGCGCGACCGCGCCGCGGAGAAGGACAAGACCGGCGTCTTCACGGGCGCGTACGCGACCAACCCGGTGAACGGCGCGAAGGTGCCCATCTGGGTGGCCGACTACGTGCTGATGTCCTACGGCACCGGCGCGATCATGGCCGTGCCCGGCCACGACGAGCGCGACTTCGAGTTCGCGACGAAGTTCGACCTCCCGATCGTGCGCGTGGTCGAGGGCGGCGATCTCCCGTTCGCCGACGAGGGGGTCGCCGTCAACTCCGGCCTCCTCGACGGGCTGCGCACGCCCGAGGCGAAGAAGCGCGTCACCGCGTGGCTCGAGGAGCGCGGCCTCGGCAAGGGCGCCGTCCGCTACAAGCTCCGCGACTGGCTCTTCAGCCGGCAGCGCTACTGGGGCGAGCCGTTCCCGCTCGTCCACCTCGAGGACGGCACGGTCGTCCCGAGCGAGGATTTGCCGGTGCTGTTGCCCGAGCTCGAGGACTTCCGCCCGACGTCCACGGGCGAGCCCCCGCTCGCGCGGGCGAAGGACTGGGTCGGCACGACGTGGCGCGGCAAGCCGGCGCGTCGCGAGACGAACACGATGCCGCAGTGGGCGGGCTCGTGCTGGTACTGGCTCCGCTACATGGACGCGCAGAACCCCGACGAGCCCTTCTCGCCCGAGAAGGAGAAGCTCTGGGGCCCCGTGGACCTCTACGTCGGCGGGGTGGAGCACGCGGTGCTGCACCTGCTCTACGCGCGCTTCTGGCACAAGGTGCTCTACGACTGCGGGCTCGTCTCGACGAAGGAGCCGTTCACCAAGCTGTTCAACCAGGGGATGATCCTCGCCTACAGCTACCAGGACGCGGGCGGGAAGTACTACTACCCGCACCAGGTCGAAGAGCGCGACGGCAAGTGGGTCACGAAGGACGGCGGCCTCCCCCTGAAGGTGGAGATCGAGAAGATGTCCAAGTCCCGCTACAACGTCGTGAACCCCAACGACGTCGTGGACGAGTACGGCGCCGACGCCCTGCGCATCTACGAGATGTTCATGGGCCCGCTCGAGCAGGTGAAGCCCTGGCAGACCTCGGGCGTGCAGGGCGTGTACCGCTTCCTCGAGCGCGTCTGGCGCCTGTTCGTGGGCGAGGACGACGCGATCCGGCTGGGGACGTCGACCTCGCCGGAGGTGCGGCGCGCGCTGCACGCGGCCATCAAGGAGGCGACGGAGGGCATCGAGGCCCTGCGCTTCAACACCCCCGTCGCGAAGATGATGGAGCTCGTGAACGCCTGCCGCGGCGAGCCCCTCCCGCGCGAGGACGCCGAGAAGTTCCTGTTGATCCTGCACCCCTGGGCCCCGCACCTCGCCGAGGAGCTGTGGGCGCGCCTCGGCCACGCCGAGAGCCTCTACGGCCACCCCTGGCCCGCCTGGGACCCCGCCGCGCTGGTCGTGGACGAGGTGGAGATCGCCGTGCAGGTCATGGGCAAGCTCCGCGGCACCTTCAAGACCTCCCGCACGGCCGACAAGGACGCGCTCCTCGCGAGCGCCCGCGCGGTCGAGAACGTCGCCCGTCACCTCGAGGGCAAAGACGTCGTCAAGGAGATCGTCGTGCCCGGGAAGCTGGTGAACTTCGTCGTGAAGTGATCTCGCTCCCCTCGCCCCGCGAAGCGGAGAGAGGGGTTGGGGGTTGGGGGTGAGGGGTGCGGGGCGGCCGCGATCTTCGAGACCCCTGACCCGGCCTCCGGCCACCCGTTCGAGACCTGCACCTGCACCCGCACCCGCACGTGCCCGCGCACCTGAACGTAGACCTGAACCAACTCCGGAGGAACGCCCCTCTGGGCACCCCTCAATCTTCATCCTCACCCCTTCTCTTGCCACGTCAAGACTGATACGCTCCGGTCTACCCCTTCCGCGCCCGCGTCCGTCCGGCGTCCGCCCGTGACGGCGGGCGTGCCCCGGAGCTGCGATGGAACCCGCGGTCGACCCCTTCCACCCCGTCCTGCGCGTGCTCGAGCGGTACCGCAACGACGTGCACTACCTGCGCCCGCCCGCCGGCGAGCAGGCCATCCCGATGGTGCAGGCCCACCTCGGGGGCGAGATCCCGCCGACGTTGCGGAGCTTCCTGCTGCGCTGGAACGGCGCCACCCTCTTCCGCGGCGCGCTGCGCGTCCGCGGGGTCGCCGACCTCGCGCCGCCCTCGCCGGACGTGCCCGAGGTCGTGCTCTTCGCCGACGGCCCGCGCGACACCGACCGGTGGGGCTACGCGGCGGTCCCCGGCGGCCACCACTTCGGGCGCTGGGACGGCGAGCGCCTCATCCCGCTCCACGAGCACTTCAACCGCTGGCTGCTCGCCCAGACGCGGCTCCTCGACGAGGACAAGCGCGACGACGCCGGCCAGCTCGCCATCCGCCTCGACGTCGACCCCGAGAACGGGCTCCTGCTCTTCCTCCGCGGCGAGTCGCTCCTCGCCGAGGGCGACGGCGACGGCGCGCTCAAGTGCTTCCGCCGCGCGACGGCCCTCGCCCCGGAGCTCGCCAACGCGTGGCAGCGGCTCGGCGAGGCCCTCCTCAGCGTCGACCGCCCGCAGGCCACCGGCGCGCTGCTCATGGCGCTGCGCCACACCACGCTGCCGCTGCCGTACCCCGGCGCCCCCTGCGCGGACCCCGGGCTCGTCCGCCTGCTCCAGAACCAGTTCCCCGCCGGCGACCCCGGCTGGGAGCGCGAGCTCCACCACTTCCTCTCCGAGCGCTGCACGGACGTCCGCGACGCCGACGGCGTCGCGCTCGTGGAGGCCGCCGCCCTCGCGCTCGCCCGCGCCCACCTCGCCCGCGACGACCGCGGCGGGGCCCGCGACCAGCTCGTCGCCTTCCGGGGCCGCGCCGCCTCGTTCGGGCGCGCCGCCGACCTGCCCACGCTGATGCTCGCGCTCGCGTCGCTGCACGCCGACCTCGGCGACCACGACGAGGCCGAGGACGTGCTCCGCCGCCTGCGCCGCCACGCCGACGCGCAGGTCCGCGCGCGGAGCGAGATCGCGCTCGCCCGCCTCGCCCTGCTCCGCGAGGAGCCCTGGGTCGAGGAGATGGTCAAGGACGCGCTCCCCGTGCTCAAGGCGCCCGAGGACCGCTGCGACGCGTACCTCGTCCTCGCCGAGCGCCGCGACGCCGCCGCGCTGGAGGAGGCCGCGCGGATCGCCGCGAACCTCGGCGATCCCGCCCGCCTCGCGCGCGTGGAGCTCCTCCGCGGCGACGCCGCCCGCGACCGCGGCGACGTCCCCGGCGCGTACCGGCACTACCTCGCCTGCGACGCCGACCCCGAGGCCCGCCTGCGCGCGAAGGTGCGCCTCGGCGACCTCGCCGCCGACCCCGCCGACGCCCTCCCCCACTACGTCGAGGCCGTCGACGGCTACCAGAAGATGCAGCTCCCGCTGCGCGAGGCCTGGGCGCGGCTGCGGCTCGTGCGGTGCGGCGACGCCTCGCAGGCGGAGCAGGCGCAGCGCATCTTCAAGACCGCCGGGCTCGCGGCGGGCGTCGCGGCGGCCGATCTGCTCGCGGGTCGCCCCGGCCACAACCTGCCCTGGCACCTGAACCTCGCGGCCGAGCACGCGCGCCAGCGGCACGACGCGCAGCGCATGCGCCCCCCCTGGACGCGCGCCGACGCGGACCGCCCGGAGCGCCGGCTCATCGCCCACCGGCGCGCCATCGCCGCCTGCGATCCGCGCATCGTCTCGATCATCGCCGAGGACGTGGTCGCCGAGCTCGACAAGCTCAAGAGCCAGGACGGGCGCGCCCGCGACCCCGCCGCGATGCGCTTCGTCGCGGGCGTCGACCTGCTCGCCGGCCACCCCTCCTGGGACGCCGCGCGCGTGCTGATGCAGCTCCTGTGCATCGACCTCGACCAGGAGGCCGCGCAGCGCGGGCTCGTCGGCGCGCTCGCCCGCTCGCCGAACATGACCCTCGTGGACGCGCTGCTCGAGGCCGTGCGGACGCTGACCGAGCCGCGCGCGCTCGCCGCCGCGGTGGAGGTGCTGGGGTGGCGCCGCGAGGCCGAAGCCGCCCCGCGCCTCCGCGAGCTCGCGGCGGAGGGATCGCTGCCCGTCCGCAAGGCCGCGATCACCGCCCTCGGGCGCATCGGCGACCTCGACGCGATCGACCTCATCCTCCCCGCGCTCGAGTCGCCCGAGCTCGCGGAGCCCGCGTCGCTCGCGCTCCTGCTCCTCGGGGAGTGGCGCGGCGTCGACTTCCACGGGCAGGCGCTCGCGCGGGACGTCACGGGGCTCACGCGCTCGCCGGGCGAGATCGTGGGCCGCCACGGCGGGCCCGCGTACCTCCTGCTCCTGCTCTCGGTGGCGGAGCGCGAGGGGCCCGCGGGGCTCGGCGCGATGCAGGGGCTCGGGCTCCTCGGGAGCGTGCGGGCGGTGCCGCGGCTCATCGAGCTCACGGGCTCGCGCGACCCGGTGCGCGCGCAGGCGGCGAGCACGGCGCTCGAGGTGCTCACGGGCCACCACGAGGACCCGGACGAGCCCTACCCGAAGCCGCGTTGGGAGGCCTTCTGGGCCGAGCACGCGGGCAAGTTCGACGACGGCGTGCGGTACCGCGAGGGGGCGCCGTTCACCGTGCGCACGCTCGTCGATCGGCTCGCCCACGACGACGTCACCGTGCGCCTGTCCGCCTACGACGAGCTGGTGGTCGCGACGGGCGAGCGTCTCCCCTTCGACGCCGACGGCCCGTGGCGCATGCAGATCGCCCACCGCGGCGCCTGGGCCCGCTGGTACGCCGACCACGCGCACGAGCTCCCTACCTCGGGGTGGATGTTCCACGGGGGCGGGATCGGGTAGAGGCAACCGCCAAGACGCCAAGAAGACGCCAAGAACGCCAAGAGGAAGGAGAGGCATGGCGGCGTCGGGCCAGCACCGGCCCGACGAGAAGCGGGCATGTGCCCGCCCCCCTTTCACACCCTTGGCGCCCTCGGCGGACCTTGGCGCTCTTGGCGGTTGCCTCTCCCCCTCCCTCAGAGGCGAATCTTGTACCCGGCGCCCGAGCCCTTGCCGCGCTTCTTCTCCTCGTTGGCCTGCTTGGCCTTGCCGAGCCACTCGCGGAAGGTCTCGTTCTGGGGCTCGAACTGGATGGCGAAGTTGATCTGCATGACGGCGCCGTTGAAGTCCTCGTCGTTCATGCACTGGAGCGCCATCTTCCAGTGCTTCTCGCCCTTCGGGGTCCGCGCGGCCTTCGCGGGGTCGTTCTTGGCCGCGGCCTCGGACTCCGCGGCCTTGCGCGCCTCGTCGGTCATGCGGAGCGCGCCCTCGCGCATCTGCTGGTCGTAGCGGGCGCGCGCGTCGGGGTCGCGCAGCGTGCGGTAGGCGTCGTTCACCGCCTTGAAGACCGCGTTCGCCTTGTTGCGGAAGTCCGGGTCCGCGCCGGCGCTGTTGCGGTCGGGGTGGAGGCGGCGGCTCTCGTTGCGGAACGCGGCGTCCACGTCGTTCTGGGCGCAGTCCGGCGCCAGCATCAGGAGCTGGTAGCAGTTCAGCTCGGGCAGGAGCTCGTGGATCGTCTCGATTTCCACGCGGGCGCGCAGGCGGGGGTCCATCGCGCGATCTTACCGAAGTTCACCCGCCGCGACGCGGGCGTGCCTACGGTTGAGCGCATGGAACCATGGACGATCCTCGGGTCGCTGGTGCTCGGCTACGTCGCCGTGACGGGCGCGCGGCCGACCGACCCCTTCCGCGAGCAACACGCGGAGCTGCGCACCCACCTCGCCCACCTCTCCACCCGCCTCGGCGCGCTCGCGTCCGTCCCCGCCGCCGAGCAACGCGCGCTGATGCTGGAGATCGTGGCCTTCCTCGACTCGCACGTCCGACCCCACGCCCAGTGGGAGGAGCGCGTGCTCTACGCGCTCGTCGACCGCAAGGCGGGCGGCGGCACCGGCATCACCGCGACGATGCGCCACGAACACCGCATCGTCGACCGCTGGATCGACGAGCTCGCCGCCGAGGCCGCGCGCCCGCAGCCGGACCCGCGCGCGTTCGGGCGCCGCGCGCACAACCTGCTCGGGCTGTTGCAGGCGCACTTCGAGGAGGAGGAGGAGGTCCTGTTGCCCGTGCTCGACCGGACGATGAGCCGGGACGAGTTCATGCAGGCGATGGGGCCGTCGCACCCCTAGAATTCGAGCTCGTCGAACCTCGCCTTCTTCAGCTCCTCCTGCGAGAGCCCCGTCCGCGCCTCGATGCGGATCGAGTGCTCCTTGCCGAGCTTGTCGTCGACCGCGCGCACGTGGACGATGCCGTCGGCGTCGATCTCGAAGGTGACGCGCACGCGGATCTGGCCGCGGGGCAGCGCCGGGAGGTCGGGGAGGACGAACTCGCCGAGGAGCTCGTTGTCCTCGGCCATGCGGCTCTCGCCCTGGAACACCGCGATCCGCACCTCGGTCTGGCCGTCGAACGCGGTGTGGAAGACCTTCGACGACTCCGTCGGCACTGCGGTGTTCCGCGGGATGAGCACCTCGCAGTAGCCGCCGATCGTGCGCACGGAGAGCGACTGCGGCGTGACGTCGAGCAACACCGCCGTCGACTTCTGCTGCTCGTCCGTGAGCGTGTGCGCCTGGATCGCCGCGCCGACCGCCACGACCTCGTCGGGGTTGATGCCGACCTGGGGCGGCTTCGCGAAGTAGCGCTCCACCGCCTCGCGGATGAGCGGGTAACGCGTCATGCCCCCGACGAGCAGCACGTGGTCGATGCCCTTCGCGTTCATGCCCGCGTTGCGGAGCGCCTCGTCGCACACGACGAAGCTCTTCTGCACGAGCGGCATGACCCACGCGGCGTACTGGTAGCGGTCGACCCGCGTGCGGAACTCGAAGTCCTGGCCGGCGGGGGTGCGGTAGAGGCTCGGGACGTGGACGTCGACCTCCTCGGCGGTCGACAGCGCGATCTTCGCGCGCTCGGCGGCGTCGCGGAGCTTGAGCTTGACCGTGCGGTTGTCCTTCAGCGAGAGCCCGGTCTGCTTCTCGAACTGCTCGAGGAACTTGTCGCTCGTGACGTCGTCGAAGTCGTCGCCGCCGAGGAAGGTGTCGCCGGCGGTGGAGATGACCTCGAAGAAGTCGTCGTCGATCCGCAGGATGCTGACGTCGAACGTGCCGCCGCCGAGGTCGTAGACCACCACGTGCTGGCGCTTGTTCTGCTGGAAGCCGTAGGCGAGCGCCGCGGCCGTCGGCTCGTTCAGGATGCGCAGGCACTCGAGCCCGGCGAGCGTGGCGGCGTCGCGCGTCGCTTGGCGCTGGTTGTCGTTGAAGTAGGCCGGCACCGTGATGACGGCCTTGTCGACGGGCTCGCCGCAGGCCGCCTCCGCGATCTTCTTCATGTGGGTGAGCACGTGGCTGCTCACCTCCTGCGGCGAGTAGAGCCGCCCCTGCACGCGGATGCGCACGTCGCCGTTCTCGCCCTCGGTGATGCCGAAGGCGCTCATCTGCTTCATGCGCGAGACCTCCATCGACCCGTAGCGGCGGCCGATGAGGCGCTTCGCGGAGAGCACGGTGTTCTCGGGCGCGTGGAGCAATTGCTTGCGCGCGCGGTGCCCCACCACGACCGTCTTGTTGTAGCCGTACGCCACGACGGAGGGCTGGGTGCGTCGCTGCTCCACGTCGGCGAAGACGACGGGCTCGCCGTCACGCACCATCGCGACGCAGGAGTTGGACGTGCCGAGATCGATGCCGACAGCCTTTCCCATGCCGCGGAGTCTACCGCGCGTGGGGAGCACGCGGGCGAGCGCGCCCGGATAAGGCCGGGGCATGCTCCTCTCCCTCGTCTGCGTCGCCCTCGCCGCCCCCCGCGCGGACGCGGTCGACTACACCTTCGCCGGCGCCACCTACAGCGGTTTTGTCGTCTGGGACGACGCGATCGCGGACAAGCGCCCCGGCGTGGTGATGGTGCCCAACTGGATGGGCGTGACCGAGAGCGCCGTCGAGAAGGCCAAGAAGATCGCCGGCACCCGGTACGTGGTCTTCGTCGCCGACATGTACGGCAAGGGCCAGCGCCCCTCCGACACAAAACAGGCCGGCGAATTCGCCGGGAAGGTCTACGCCGACCGCGCGGCCATGCGCGGGCGCGCCGACGCCGCGCTCAAGGCTCTGCTCGCCTCGAAGGCGCCGGTCGACCCCGCGAAGACCGCGGCGATCGGCTTCTGCTTCGGGGGCAGCACGGCGCTCGAGCTCGCGCGGAGCGGCGCGGACGTCGACGCCGTGGTGAGCTTCCACGGCGGGCTCACGACGCCCGCGCCCGCCGAGAAGGGCAAGGTCCGGGCCTCCGTGCTCGTGCTCAACGGCGCCGCCGACGGCTACGTCAAGCCCGAGGACGTCGCCGCCCTGCAGAAGGAGATGACCGACGCCGGCGCCGACTGGACGTTCGTCAACTTCAGCGGCGCGGTCCACTGCTTCGCGGAGGCCGACGCGAAGAGCCCACCGGGCTGCGTGTACGACGAGAAGGCGGCGACGCGGGCCTACGCGATGATGGAGGACTTCCTCGCGCAGGCGTGGCGATGATCAGCGGCGAGCCGTCCGCCACGCGCCGACGGCGAGCGCGAGCGCGACCGCCAGCGAGGAGAGGGCGCCGTCGCCCCCGCACGAGCACCCGGTCCGGCGCGGGGCGTCTCCCGGCACCACGTGGATCTCGAACGCGTCGGCGTAGACGATGCCGGCGAACCCGTCGCCGTAGAGGTCGCCGGAGGGCTTGATGTCGTCCGCGGGAGTCGGGGCGGGATCCGCGCCCAAGGGACCGATAGCCGAGCCGCAGTAGACCCGGGGCCCGTCGACGGTGTCGACCCGGACCTCCGAGAAGCCGTCACCGTCGACATCCCCAAGCGTTCCGAACGGAAGGTCCCGCTCGAGGGTCGTCGGCAGCACCGCGAGCGGCGACGACCCGAGCCCCGCCGCCGAGCCCGGGAGCACGTGCACCCGACCCTCGGCGGGGAGGCTCGTGGGCTCGTGGATCATCACGTCGGGGTGACCGTCTCCGTCGACGTCCCCGGCGGCGGCGAGGGCCGCGCCGAACCCGGTCCCCGACGCCTCGGCGATCACCACGGCTTCCGCCTCGGCGTCGAGCCCCTCGGCCGCGCCGCCGAAGAGGGCGACGGCGCCCCGCCCGTCCGCCTCCCATGAGGTGGCGGCGAGCATGTCCGCGAGCCCATCTCCGTCGACGTCCCCGACGGCGGCGGCCGCCCCGATCCGCTGCGCGAACTCCTCGGTGCGCTCGCTGCCCACTCCTCCGGCGCCGCCGTAGGCCACCGTGGCCAGGTCGACGAACAGCTCGGCCCGCCCATCTCCGTCCACGTCCCCGAGCGGGAGGACCCAGGACGGGTAGTCGGAGGGCACCTCGGCGCGGACGGGCGCGAGGCCGTCCGCCGAGCCGGAGTACACGAACAGGTCGGCCGCGACCGTCACGATCTCGTCGAACCCGTCTCCGTCCAGGTCGCCCGCGGGCCCGACGGGGGAGCCCACCGCCTCGCCGTCCTCGGCCACGAAGGCAGCGAGGGGCGCGCCGCCGCCCGCCGCGACGTCGGGGAGCAGGTAGAGCGCGGACGTGCCGGCGTCGTCCTCGACACGCACGGCAACCTCGTCGCGACCGTCCCCGTCCACGTCGCCCGCGGGCGCGAAGGACGTGGTGCCCGCGAGCCTCCAACTCAGGGTGTCCTCCGAGGACCAGGGCGGATCCTCCGAACACCCGCAATCGTCGGGCGTCGCCACGGGGTCCTCCCCGTCGCAGTCCTGGTCGACGCCGTCACCAGGAAGGTCGACGGCGCCCACGAACACGCGCGCGTCGGCGTCGTCGCAGTCGTCGCCCCAACACGCCGCGTCGAGGGAGCCGTCGCCGTCCGCGTCGCCGGGCGTGCAGCCGAGGTTCACGGCGAGCACCGACCGAGTCCCCACCAGCACGTCGTCGCGACCGTCGCCGTCGAGGTCGCCGCGGCCGTCGAGCGCCTCCACCTGCGTGTACCCCGTGGAGGGCGGCGCCATCGCAAGGAAGGGGCGCTCGGAGTCGGGGCCGGCCGGGCGCCCCTCCCAGACGAGCACCTCGCCGTACCCGCCCGCGTCCCAGGCGTGGACACCGAGGATCACCTCGTCGTCGCCGTCGCCGTCGACGTCGCCGGCGGTGACGTCCGCGAGGTAGTCGGCGCCCTCGGGCTCTTGCCAGATCATCTCCGGCGTGTCGGGGAAGCGGCTGCCGTCGAACTCGAAGAGCCGGACCTGCTCGTAGTCCCGGACGAGGAGGCTGTGGGGGCCGGCGCCGCGCGCGTCCACCTCGCCGACGAGCGTGCGGGTGTTCCCGGCGCGGATCGCGCCGCCGTCCTCCAATCCCTCCGGCGCACCGAAGAACGTCCGCAGCTCGCCCAGCGTCCCCGTGGCCGACACGACGAAGTCGTCGTGCCCGTCTCCGTCGAGGTCACCGGCCGGCGCGAGGGTCCCTCCCACGCCGTCGGTGTCGCCCTCGCCGACCCACACGGTCGTCGCCTCGGCCTCGAGTCCGGTGACCGAGCCTCGGTACACCAGCACTCGGCCGAAGTACGCGTCGCCCGACGCCCCGTCGAACCCGGGGTCGCCCACGCCGAGGTCGTCGTAGCCGTCCGCGTCGACGTCGCCGACCCCGACGAGGCGGAGGTACCCGCCCGCCTCCGGGACGATGGGGACCGGCTCGGCGAACGCGCCCGCCGCGTCCCCGAAGACGATCGCCCCCTCGGCACCCTCGGCGAGGGCGACGTCGGCGAGGCCGTCGCCGTCGACGTCACCGGCGCGACGCACCTCGACGTCGGACGTCTCGTCGCCGAACGGGAGGGTGGGACCCGCATCGTCGGGCGCGCCCGGCCCCCCGCGCAGGAGGAGCACCGTGGCGTCGTCCCCCGCGGCCGCGTCGTCGTACCCGTCACCGTCGAAGTCGCCGACGTAGGCCACGTTCGTCGGCGAGATCTCGGTGAGCAGGCCCCACACGGGCCCGTTCACGGCCGGGAACGGTCGCTCCGCCACGGTGTCCCCCACACACTCCGGCGGCGGCGGCGCCTCGCCGTCACACGCGCCCAGGAGCGCGAGCACCCTGCCGATCCGACGCACGCCCCATCGTTCCACGGCGTCAGCCGCCCAGCAACCTCACGATCCCCTCGTGGTCGCGCCCGTTGCTCGCGAGGATCACCGGCGCGTCGGGATCCCACGCCGTCCCGTCCAGCCGCGTCACCACGCCGCCCGCCTCGGTGACCAGCACGTAGCCGGCGCTCGTGTCCCAGGGTTTGAGCCTGAACTCCCAGAAGAAGTCGATCCGGCCGCGGGCCACCGTCGCGAGGTCCATCGCGGCGCTGCCGCTGCGGCGCAGGCCGTGCGTCCCGCGGATCGCGCGCTCCACGTACGCGAGGAAGGTGGGCGCGCCCTCGCGGAAGTCGTTCGGGAAGCCCGTCACGCACAACATGTCCGCGACGGTCGGCATCTCCGAGACGGCGATCGGCGCGCCGTTCACGGTGGCGCCGCCGCCCCGCCACGCGCGGTAGAGCTCGTCGTGGATCGGGTCGTAGATCACGCCCACCACCGGCGTGGCGCCCTCGATGAGCGCGATGCTGACGCAGTAGGCGGGGTAGCCGTGCACGAAGTTGGTCGTGCCGTCGAGCGGGTCGACGCACCAGCGCGTGCCCGTCGCGACGCCCCCCTGCTCCTCGCCCTGGATGGGCACGCCGGGCGTACGCGCGCCGAGGACCTCGCGGACGCGAGCCTCGCTTGCGAGGTCGACCTCCGTGACGAAGTCCACCGCGCTCTTCTTGCTGCGCACCTCGTGCGGGCGCGACCGCAGGAGCTGCCCGGCGGCGCGCGCGGCCTCCTCGGCCGCGACGGCCATCTCTCTCACGGCGCCTCCAGGATCAGCGTCACGGGACCGTCGTTCACCAGCTCGACCTCCATGTGCGCGCCGAACACGCCGCGCGCGGCGCCGAGGCGGTCGGCGAGCGCCTCGTACAGCGGCTCGGCGAGCTCCGGGCGAGCCGCCTTCACGAAGCTCGGCCGGCGGCCCTTCGTCGCGTCGCCGTAGAGCGTGAACTGGCTGACGACGAGCACGCCGCCGCCGACGTCGCGGACGGAGAGGTTCATCTTCCCCTCCGCGTCCGCGAAGATGCGCAGCCCCTCCACCTTGTCGGCGAGCCACGCGACCTGCGCCGGCCCGTCCTCCGGGGCGACGCCGAGCAACACGAGCAGGCCGAGCCCGATCTCGCCGGTCACGCGGCCCTCGACGCGCACCGAGGCGCGCGACACGCGCTGGACGACGGCCCGCACCTACCCGCCCGAGCAGGTGACCTTGCCCGCGTCCTCCGAGCACGTCACCGTCGCGGACCGCGACACCTGCACCGTGCCGCGCCCCTTGTCGATCTGCACGAGGCACGTGACCGTGCCTTCGAACGACATGGTGGTCGCGCCCGCGAACTCGGCGGTCTGGCCGTCGCCGCAGCGGAGCTTGCCCTCGCGCCCCGGGGTCGAGAACTTCACCGCGTAGCTGCCGGAGGCGGGCGGGGGCGCCGTCGTCGTCGCCGGAGGGGTGGTCTTCGGGGGCGTGGACGTCTTCGGCGGCGTGGACGTCTTCGGCGGCGTGGACGTGGTCTTCGGGGGCGTGGACGACGACTTCGACGACGTGGACGTGGTCTTCGGGGGCGTGCTCGCCTTCGGGGGCGGCTCGTCCGCCTTCGCGTCGGCCTCGCCGTCCTCGTCCGCCTTTGCGTCGTCCGTCTTCTTCTCGTCTTCCTTCGCCTCGGTCTTCGCCGCCGGCTCGCCGTCGGTCGTCTCGTCCGACTTCATGAAGAAGAACGCGCCGCCGCCGCCGAGGGTCACCACCCCGCCGCACACGAGCAGGAGCACGACCACGACGACGGCGATCATCACGCCGTTGCCCTTCTTCTCGGGGGGCGGCGCCTCCTCCCGCACCGACGGCGACTGCTGGATCTGCGCGCCGGCGAACGGCGAGGCGCTCCGGCTGGGCGGGGGCGGGGGCTCGGGGGGTTCGGGCGGCAGCGCGCGGGAGGGCCGCGGTGCCGGCTCGGGCGGCGGCGCCGCGCGCGGGGGAGGCGCGGCGGGCGGCGCCACCGACATGCGCGAAGGACCCGCGGAGCGGGTGGGGTCGGGAGGCGGGGGCGGCGGCGCGCGCGCGGGCTCGGGCTGGCGGTTCGGCCGGGTGGGCGGGAGCGGCTCCTCGTCGTCCTCGTCGGCGAGCATCGCGGCGATCTTGTCGCGCGTCCAGAACGACGTGCTCTCGCCCTTCGCGGCCGGGGCCTGCCGCACGGCGCCCTTCTTCGCGCCGGCCCCGCCCATGAACCCGCCGCCGACCGCGACGGGGCCGCCGAGGTCCTCCTCGATCGAGCTCGCCGGCGGCACGGAGTAGGGCGTCGGCGCGCGCGACGCCTTCTGCGCGTTCGCGCGCTGGGCCCAGGCCTCGACCCCCTCGCCCGGGCACTGCCCGGCGACGGACGCGAGCACGTTGGCGGCGTCCAGCGCCGCGGGCCGGTCCTCCGGCGCGTGCGCCATGATCTGGCAGAGGAACTTCCGCACGTCCTCGAGCCAGCGGCGCCCCTGCACCCGCGAGAAGTCCATCGCGAGGACGCGGGACACGACCTCGTCGTCGTGCGAGTCGGGGTCCTTCGGCATGTTGCCGAGCGGCTCGGGCGACAGCATCGAGTGCAACACGACGCCGAGCCCGTAGAGATCGACGGGGGGCGAATCCGCGCGCCCCTCCGGCGCGCGCGAGAGGCGACGGGCGACCCCGAAGCCCTCCAGCGAGACCGTGCCGCGCTCGTCCACCTTCACGAGCGCCGGCCGGATGTCGCCGTGGACCGCCTGGTCCTCGAAGGCGATGCACAACACGTCGGCGATGGCGCTCCCGATCTCCATCGCGGCGCGCAGCGGGGGCCGCTCGCGCTCCAGCAGGGTCTCCAGCGACATGCCGGGGGCCGCGCCCTCGCCGGTGAGGATCTGCCCCTCCGGTCCGGCCTCGCGGGAGTAGTAGTAGCCGCTCACGTTCTCATCCCTTCCTGTCAGCGCGCGGAGTCGAGAGCTTCGCGGACGAGCCGCTGGGCCAGCTTCGGATCCGCCTGCCGGTCGGTGGCGGCCATCAGCTGGCCCATGAAGAAGCCCATCATGCCCTTGTTTCCCGCCCGGTACCGCGCCAGCTCCGCGGGATGGCGGGCGAGCAGATCGTCCACGATCGCGCGGAGCGCGCCTTCGTCGGACACCTGACGCAAGCCGAGCGTCGCGACGTGCGCGTCGGGATCGCCGCCCGCGTCCGCGAGCGCGTCGAAGAGCCGGCGCGCGCCGTCCCGGTTGATCGCCCCGGCGTCGAGCAGCCGCTGGACCGCGACGAGGTGCGCGGGCTGCAGCCGCCCGATGCCGTCGGCGTTCGTCCGGCGCAGCACCTCCGCGGCGACCCAGTTCGCCATCGCCTTCGGCTCGCCGCCGGCCTCGACCGCGGCGGCGAAGAAGTCGGCGACCTCGCCGTCGGCCGTGACGACGCCCACGTCGTAGGTGGACAGGCCGTAGCGGGCCTGCCAGTCGGCGACGCGCGCGGCGTCGGCCTCGGCGAGCCAGACGTCGAGCGGCACGCCGGGGAGCGCCGCGACCTGGGCGGCGATCTCCTCGGCGCCCACGCGCAGCGGGGGCAGGTCGGGCTCCGGGAAGTAGCGGTAGTCCGCGCTCCCCTCCTTGCGCCGCAGCGTGACGGTCCGGTTGCCGGCCCAGGTCCGCGTCTCCTGCCACACGGGCTCGCCCGCCTCGTACGCGGCGATCTGCCGGTCGATCTCGTACCGGATCGCTTTGGCGACGAAGCGGAAGCTGTTCACGTTCTTGATCTCGACGCGCGTGCCCCAGGGCTCGCCGGCGCGGTGGACGGACACGTTCGCGTCGCAGCGGAAGTGGCCCTTCTCCATGTCGCCGAGGCACACCCCGCTCCGCACGAGCAATCGGTGCAGCGTACGCAGCCACGCCTCGGCCTCCTCGGGGGTGCGCAGCTCGGGCTCCCCCACGATCTCGACCAGCGGGACGCCCGCGCGGTTCCAGTCGACCACGGTGCCGCCGGGCCCGTGGACCATCTTGCCGGCGTCCTCCTCGAGGTGGATGCGCGTGAGGCCGAACGCGCGCCCGGCGGCGTGGAGCGTGCCCTTCGTCGCGAGCGGGCGGTCGTACTGGGAGATCTGGTAGCCCTTCGGCAGGTCCGGGTAGAAGTAGTTCTTCCGCGCGAAGACGCTGGTGGCGTGGACCTCGCAGCCGAGCGCGACCGCGGCGCGCAGCGCGAGCGCGACGGCCTCGGCGTTCAGCGCGGGGAGCGTGCCCGGGTGCCCGAGGCAGACCTCGCACACCGCGGAGTTGGGCGCCGCGTCCTGCACCACCGGGCAGGCGCAGAACATCTTGCTCGCCGTGCGCAGCTGCGCGTGGCACTCGAGCCCGATGACGGCCTCCCAGGCGGCCAACAGCACCTCCGGGGCGCGGTCTAACCCGTTAGGGGCGGCCCTCTCCGGAGCCCCCATGGCCGTCCAGGCAGCACGAGGAACCCGCGACTTCCTCCCCGCGCAGATGCACGCCCGCCTGCACGTGCTCGGCGTGGTCCGCGAGGTGTTCGCGCGCTTCGGGTTCGAGCCGCTCGAGACCCCCGCCATCGAGCGCATCGAGACGCTCATGGGCAAGTACGGCGACGAGGGCGACAAGCTCGTCTTCCGCATCCTCGAGCGCGGCGAGGGCGGGCGCGAGGGCAAGGCGGACCTCGGGCTGCGCTACGACCTCACCGTCCCGCTCGCGCGCGTGATGGCGATGAACCAGGCCATCCCGCTCCCGTTCAAGCGCTACCAGATCCAGCCGGTCTGGCGCGCCGAGCGCCCCCAGAAGGGCCGCTTCCGCGAGTTCGTCCAGTGCGACGCCGACATCGTCGGCGCGCCCGGCCGGGTCGCCGACGCGGAGTGCGTCGCCGTCGCGCACGCCGCGCTCGAGGCGCTCGGCTTCGACGACTTCACCGTGTCGGTCAACCACCGCGCGCTGCTCACCGCGATCGTCGCCGAGGCGGGCCTCCGCGAGCGCGAGGGCGAGGTCCTCGTCGCGGTCGACAAGCTCGACAAGATCGGCTGGGAGGGCGTGAGCAACGAGCTCTCGGGCCGCGGCATCGACGCGACGAAGCTCCGCGACGTGCTGGCCGACCCGGGCGAGATCGCCGCGTTCCGCGACGTGGCCCCGGGCCCGGTCGCCGAGCTGGAGGAGACGCTCGAGCACGCCTACGCGCTCGGCGCCACGCGCGTCCGCTTCGACGCCACGCTCGCCCGCGGCCTCGGGTACTACACGGGCCCCGTCTACGAGGCGGTGGTCGCCGAGAGCGGCGTCGGCAGCGTGTCGGGCGGCGGGCGCTACGACAACCTCATCGGGATGTTCTCCGGACGGTCCATCCCGGCCGTGGGTGTCTCGCTCGGCATCGACCGGCTGCTCACGGTGATGGAGGAGCGGGCGATGCTCCCCGGGGCGACCACGCGGACGCGCGCGCTCGTCGCGACGTTCTCGAAGGAGCTCGAGGCGAAGGCGCTCCTGGTCGCGACACAGCTGCGCGCGCGCGGCGTGCCCGTCGAGAGCTGGCTCGGCGAGCCCGGCCAGCTCGGCAAGCAGTTCAAGTACGCCTCCGCGCGCGGCATCCCGTACGTCGTCGTGTGTGGCCCCGACGAGGTCGCGAAGGGCGTCGCGACCGTGAAGGACCTCCGCACCGGCGAGCAGAAGACGGTCGAGAACGGCGAGCTCGCGGGCGTGCTCCGTGGGTAGCCGCATCTTCCGCGACGACATGCTCGCCGGGAAGGTGGCCGTCGTGACCGGCGGCGGCACCGGCATCGGCGCGGCGATCGCCCGCGAGCTGCTCGCCACCGGCGCGAAGGTGGCCATCTGCTCCCGCAAGGAGGCGAACGTGCGCCCCGCCGCCGAGAAGATGGGCTGCGACGGGCACGTCTGCGACATCCGCGACCGCGCCAGCGTGAAGGCGATGGTCGACGCGGTCATGGCGGTGCATGGCCGGATCGATCTCCTCGTCAACAACGGCGGCGGCCAGTTCTTCTCGCCCGCCGAGAACATCACGCCGAACGGCTGGGACGCGGTCGTCGCGACGAACCTCACCGGCCAGTGGAACGTGACGCGCGCCGTCGCCGACGCCTGGATGCTCGCGCACGGGGGCCGCATCGTCAGCATCACCATGCTCGCCGGCCGCAACTTCGGCGGCATGACGCACTCCGTCGCCGCGCGCGCCGGCGTGGAGGCGATGACGCGGAACCTCGCGGTCGAGTGGGCGAACCGCGGGATCACGGTGAACGCGATCGAGCCCGGCTACATCGCGTCGAGCGGGCTCACGAAGTACCCGGGCGGGCTCGACTTCGCGCGCCGGTTCCAGGCCTACGTGCCCATGAAGCGCCTCGGGCACGTCGACGACGTGGCGCACCTCGTGGCGTACCTCTTCGGGCCCGGCGGCGACTACGTCACGGGGCAGGTCATCCCCGTGTGCGGCGGCCGTTCGATCTGGGGCGACCACTGGCCCATCCCGGACCCCGAGGTCCTCCCCGAGGTGCGGCTCGACGACGATTAGTCCGGCGTGAACTCGTACGGGAGCGACGTGTAGCCGTCCTCGTCGACGATCACGACGCGGAAGGCGTCGTCGTCGTTCAGGTCGCAGCCGAGGCCGTGGGCGGTGGACTCGAAGCTGCCGCTGCACACGCCGCCTGCGCAGGCGAGCGACTCGGCGACGTCGGGCTCGCCGTGCTCGAGGTAGGTGATCGTGCCCGACTCGACCGAGTTCGGCGACTGCGGGTCGTTCACGTCGAACTGGAAGATCCAGATGTCCTCGCCGTCGGTGTTCTGCGAGCACTCGGCGTAGCGGATGCCCACGACGGCCGGCGACTGGCTCTCGACGTAGTTGCCGGAGGTCGTGTCCGTGTCGGTGTCGGCGTCGGCGTCCGTGTCGGCGTCGGTCTCGCCCGTCTTGGCGGTGTCGTCCGTCTCGGGCGGCGTGCACCCGAGGATCGCGAAGAGGATCACTGCGAGCAGTCTCCGAACAGGGCGTATTCGATCTCCACGGTGGAGCCACCCGCCGGCACGCTCATCTCGTCGAAGACCACGGCGTTGTCGGCCTCGACGTACTCCCAGGTCCCGGTCACGGTCATCCCGTCCACGCGCACCTCGATCGTCTCGGGCACCGGCCAGTCCGTGAGCTCGAAGCTCGAGAGGTCGGAAGAGGAGTTCTCGGCGAGCGCCTCGAGGTAGCTCGCCCAGTCCGTCGCGCAGATCGACAGGTAGAGGCCGCCCGTCGCGGTGGACACCTCGTAGTAGCCGCGCCCCGCGTCGGCGGTGGCGCAACCGCCGGGGTAGTCGCCGGCGATCGAGTGGAAGACGAAGTCGTCCGCGTCGGCCTTGAGCGACTGGAAGTGCGCGAGGTAGTCGCTCCACGAGAAGCGCCGGCTGGAGTCGACCTCGTCGCTCACGATCACCATCGCGAGGAGCGCGTCGTCGCGCAAGAAGTCGCTCCCGGGGCCCGCGTCGGCGCCCGCCTGCGTGGCCTGCCACGCCATCTCGAGGCCCTGCTCGTCGCCCGACCCGCTCGTCCCGAGCGTCGTCTGCGTGATGAACTCGTCGACGGGGTCGTTCGTGTCCTTCGTGATGATCTCGCCCTGGAAGGCGGGGTTGTCGGTGGTGACGACCGCGATCTGGAAGTCCACCTCCGCCTCGGTGAAGCGGGTCATGAACGTCTCGAAGTTGCTGGCGAGGCTCGCCTGCTCCTCCGCCATCGAGCACGAGTTGTCGACGATGAACAGGATGTCGCCCGACGAGTTGAGCGGTTGCTCGAACAGGTCGAGGTTCTCGCCGGCGAGCGCGCCGTTGCCGGTCTGGGCGGCCTGGGCCGTCTCGTGGAAGGGATCGTTCGACCGGATCTGGAGGTACCCCTCGTCGGCGTGGACGTCGAGCGGGCCGTAGGTGACGTGCACCTCGAGGTACTCCGCCGGCGAGAGCGTCCAGGGGAGCGGGCCGTAGAGGTCCTCGTCGCCGCCGAAGGACAGGTCGTTGCTGGCGGTCACGTAGTTGAACGAGTCGATGACGAGATCGGCGTTGCCGACGTTCGTGATGGTCAGCGGCACGTCGATCTCGCAGCCGATGTCGAGCGTGCCGAAGTCGTAGGTCTCCGGCGCGACCTCGATCTGCGGCGCGACGCCCTCGCCGGTGACGTCGACGGGGACCTGCGGCTCGTCGGGATCGTTGCTCTCCACGAGGATCCGCGTCGCGGCCGCCTGCGCGGTCTGCGGCTCGAACGTCACCGTGAACGTGGAGGCGCCGCCCGCGGGGATGAGCACCGACGTGATGAGGCCGACCTCGTAGGGCGCCGACGGGTCCTCGAGCGCGACGGTGCCGATCTCGAGGGCCTCGTCGCCGACGTTCGTGACGGTGACCACCTCGGTGAGCGTCTCGCCGTCGCCGACGGGCAGGAGACCGAAGTCGATCACGAGGGGGTCGACCTCGATGTCGGGCGCGCCGTCGACGACGTCGTCCACGAGGTCGCCGCCTTCCTTCGAGACCTGGTACTCGGTGCAACCCGCGACGAGGAGCGCGAGGGCGAGGGTGGGACGCATCGAGCCGACCTCCGTTTCGCCTCTCACAATGCCAGCGCCCCCCGTGCCGTGACGGCCCCGTCGGCCGAACGGCCGGGGGACGGCGACGGCGTGGCTGTCGGCCCCGACCGCGGATACGACGCCCCCGACCTCGCATGGATCCCGCCACCCCGTTTTCGCCGACCCCGCTGTTCGCGTTCCCGCTCTTCTCCACCGGGTTCGCGGGCTTCGAGGAGCGCCGCGAGCCCCTGCTGAAGGAGATCCTCGCGCTACGCGCGGCGTATCCGGGCGTGGTCCGGAGCAACCGCAACGCGTGGCACTCGGGCGAGGAGTTCCACCGGCACCGCAGCGAGCACGTCGCCTGGGTGCTCCAGAAGGTGCTCAAGTTCGCGCGGATCGCGCTGGCGCCGTACCACGACAGCTGGTCGCGCACGGAGCTGCAGCTCGCGTCGGGGTGGGCCAACGTGCTCGAGCCGGGCGGCTGGAACGCCCCCCACCACCACCTCCCCTGCGCCTGGTCCGGCGTCTTCTACGTGTCCGTCGGGCAGCTCGGCGCCCGCCCCGGCGACCCGAGCGGGATGATCGAGTTCCTCAATCCCAACCCTTGGCAGAGCCAGTTCGGGCAGGGCGGGCACCGCGCGTTCGCGCCCAAGGACGGCACGTTGTTCCTCTTCCCGTCGTCGCTCGTCCACTTCGTGCACCCGCACGCCACGGAGGAGGTGCGGGTGTCGATCGCCTACAACTTCAACGTGGTCCCGAAGGCCGGCGCGTAGCGGCCTACTCGGGCTGGTAGTCGTAGGGCGCGCTGGAGTTGCCGTCCTCGTCGACGATGCGGAAGCGGAAGACCGACTCCGCGCCGACGTCGCAGTCGATGTCGCCGTCGTCGTTCTCGGTCCACGTCACCGAGCACTGGCCCCCGCCGCACGCGAGGTCGAACGTCGCGAGCGCCTCGCCGTCGGCGAGGACCGTGACGGTGGAGCCGACCGGGGCGATCGACCCGGCGCCCTGCGGGTCGTCGACGCTCACCTGCACCGTCCAGGTGTCGACGTCGTCGACGTTGGGCTCGCACAGGGCGGCGTTGACCGCGGTCACCTCCGGGCTCTCGCCCGGGACGGTGTCCCACGGCTCGCCGGTGTCGTCGCCGGTCGTCGTGTCGGTGTCGTCCGTGGGGTCGTCGGTGTCGCCGTCGTCCTTCGGGTCGTCGGTCTCGATCTCCCCGCTGGCGCACGCCGCGAGGAGCCACGCGAGGCCGATCACTGCGCGCAGTCGCCGTACAACGCGTACTCCACCTCGATCGTGGACCCGCCCTCGGGGACGTGCGTCTCGTCGAAGTCGATCGCGTTGTCGGTCTCGTTGTACTCCCAGGTGCCGGTCACGGTCACACCGTCGACGCGGACCACGATGGTCTCGGGCACCGGCCAGTCGGACAGCTCGAACGAGGACAGGTCGATCGCCGAGCCCTCGACGAGGGCCTCGAGGTGGCTCGCCCAGTCGGTGGCGCACACCGAGAGGTACAGGCCGCTCGTCGCCACGGTGAGCTCGTAGACCTTGTTCGTGTAGGACGCGGTGCCGCAGCCCGTGGGGTAGTCGCCCGAGATCGCGTGGGCGATGAAGTTGTCGGCGTCCGGCTTGATGGACTGGAAGTACGCGAGGTAGTCCGACCAGGTGTCCGGGCTCGAGTCCGGCTCGTCCGAGACGAAGATGAACGAGAGCATCGCGTCGTCGCGGAGGAACTCGCTGCCCGGGCCCGCGTCGGCGCCGGGCTGCGTGGCCTGGTAGGCCATCTCGGTCGGCTTCTCGTCGCCCGAGCCGTTGATGCCGGCGACGGCCTGCGCGACGAACTCCGCCTCGAGGTCGTCGGTCTCCGGCGTCATCATCTCGCCGCGGAACGAGGGGTTGTCGGTCGTGATGACGGCGAGCTGCCAGTCGAGCTCGAGCTCGACCAGCTCGGCCGCGAAGTAGGAGAAGTTGCTGGCGAGGTTCGACTGCTCCTCCGCCATCGAGCAGGAGTTGTCGACGATGATGAGGATGTCCGTCGCGCCGCGGAGCGGCTGCTCGAACAGGTCGAGGTTCTCGCCGGCCAGCTCGGCGCTGCCCGTCTGGGAAGCCTGCGCCGTCTCCCGGAAGGGGTCGTTCGAGTGGATCTGGAGGTAGCCCTCGTCGGCGTGGTCGTCGAGCGGGGCGTAGTTGACGAAGACCTCGACGTACTCCTCGGGCGAGAGCGTCCAGGGGAGCGGGCCGTTGATGTCCTCGTCCATGTCGAAGGCGAGGTCGTTGCTGGCCGTGACGTAGTTGAACTCGTCGATCACGAGGTCGGCGTTGCCCTTGTTCGTGATCGTGACGGGCGAGAGGATGTCGCAGCCGATGAACGTGTTGCCGAAGTCGTACTCCTCCGGCGAGACCTCGATGACCGGCGCCTCGCCCTCGCCCGTGAGCGCGACGGGCACCTGCGGCTCGTCGGGGTCGTTGCTGTCGATCAGCACGTTCGTCACCGCGGGCACGGCCGTCTGCGGCTCGAACGTGACGGTGAAGGTGGCCGAGCCCTCGGGCGGGATGAGGATCGACGTGACGAGGCCGATCTCGTAGGGCGCCGAGGCGTCCTCCAGCGAGATCTCGCCGAGCTCCAGCGCGGCCGTGCCGACGTTGGTGACCGTGACGGTCTCCGTGGCGGTCGCCCCCTCGCCGACGGCGAGCAGGCCGAAGTCGATGGAGCCGGGCGTGACCTCGATGTCCGGCGCGCCGTCCCCGACCTCTTCGAGGGCGTCCCCACCCTCCTTCGAGACCGTGTACTCCGTGCAGCCCGCGAGCATGAGGGCGAGGAGTCGGGTGGCGCGCATGTCGAACCTCCTGAGGTGCCGCGCATGATAACGCCGGGCCCCGACGATGTGTGACAAACGGGAACATTCGATCGGCACGCGCGGATGCTCGCGCGCCGGAATAGACTGCGGCGGCCGTGATCCCCCTGGGCCCGTTCCTGCTCGGAAACCCCCTCGGAAGCGGCGGGATGGGCACCGTCTGGGGCGGGCTCCATCGCGACGAGGGGGTGCCGGTCGCCATCAAGGTCATGACCGGCGAGCTCGCCCGCGAGCCCGCGTTCCTCGGCGCCTTCCGCAACGAGGTCCGCGCCGTCGCCGGGCTCGACCACCCCGGCATCGTACGCGTGTTCGACTTCGGGCAGATCGGGCCCGAGACGGAGGCCCGGTCGCGCGGGCTCCTGCCCGCCGGGAGCCCCTACCTCGTCATGGAGATGGCGGGCGCCGGCTCGCTCTCCCCCTACTGCGGGCGCCTGCCCTGGCGGCTCGCCCGCGACGTCCTGCTCGCGCTCCTCGACGCCCTCGCCCACGCGCACGCGCGCGGCGTGATCCACCGCGACCTCAAGCCGGGCAACGTGCTGACCCGTCACGACGCCCACGCGCCCGGATCCCACGTCGGCGGCGAGGGCTGGCGGCCGATCACCACCTTCGGGCGCAGCCTCGTCGTCACCGACTGGGGCCTCGCCCACGCGGTCGAGCGCGATCAGAGCGGCCGCAGCGACGAGATCATCTCGGGGACCCCCGCGTACATGGCCCCCGAGCAGTTCGAGGGGCGCTGGCGCGACACCGGGCCCTGGACCGATCTGTACGCGCTGGGCTGCCTCGCGTGGTCGCTCGTCTGCGGCGGCCCCCCGTACGGCCGGCCGGCCCCGGTGCAGGCGATGGCGGCCCACCTGTACGCGCCGGTGCCCCCGTTGGAGGCAAAAGTCTCGGTGCCGCCCGCGTTCGAGGAGTGGGTCCGCCGCCTCCTGGAGAAGGACCCGTCCAACCGCTGGCGCCGCGCCGCCGACGCCGCGTGGGCGCTCTCCCTGCTGGAGGAGCCGCCGCAGCCCGAGGCCCCGGGCGACCTCCCCCGCGAGGTCACCGCCGAGGAGGCGCGCGCGTCCGCGCCCGACACGGTGCCGCTCCTCGACTTCACCCCCACCGCGCTCGCCCCCGAGCCCCCGCCCACGCCGTTCTCGCCGGCGCGGTCGGCGCGGGCGGCCGCCCGGACGCGCCTGCCGCTGCCGCCCTACCCACAGGAGTGGCACGACGCCGAGGAGGAGCTCGCCCCCCCGCGGCACCTCGTCGGGGCGGGCCTCGGCATCTTCGGCCTGCGCTCGATGCCCGTCGTGGACCGCGAGACGGAGCGCAACCTCCTCTGGCGCGCCCTCGGCAGGGTCCGCGCCACCGGCGGCCCTGCCGTCGCGCTCCTGCAGGGGCCCTCCGGCTGTGGGAAGAGCCGGCTCGCGGAGTGGCTCTGCCAGCGCGCGCACGAGGTCGGAGCCGCTTCCGCCCTGCGAGCGACGCACGCCCAGGCGCCGGGCCTCGGCGACGGCCTCGTCCCGATGGTGTCGCGGCTGTTGCGGTGCGGCGGGCTCGGGCGAGCCGAGGTGCGCATGCGCTTGCGCGGCCTCCTCGAGGGCGTGCCCGACGCGAACGAGGAGGCCGAGGCCCTCACCGAGCTGCTGGTCCCGGCGACGCGCGGGAGCCCCGGTGCGGTGCGCCTCGAGTCCACGGCGGAGCGCCACGCGCTCGTGCTGCGCGCCGTCGCGCGCCTGTGCGAGGAGCGACCCGTCGTGTTGTGGCTCGACGACGTCGCCTGCTCCGCCGACTCGCTGGAGTTCGCGACCCACCTCTGGGAGGCCGGCGAGGCCCACCCGCTCCCGGTGATGCTCCTGCTCACCGCTCGCGACGACGTGCTGGCCGAGCGCCCCGCGGAGGCCGATCGCATCGAGGCGCTGGTGCGCCGGGCGAACGGGCTGCGCCTCCCGGTCGGCCCACTCGCCGCCCCCGATCACGCCGCGCTCGTCCGGCGCCTCCTCGGGCTCGACGGCGAGCTCGCCGCGCGCGTCGAGGCGCGCACGGCCGGCAACCCCCTGTTCGCCGTCCAGCTCGTCGGCGACTGGGTCCAGCGCGGCCTGCTCGAGCCCGGCATGCGCGGGTTCCGGCTGCGCGCCGACGCGCGCGTGGACATCCCCGACGACCTGCACGCGGTGTGGGCCACGCGGCTGGAGCGCCTGCTGGAGGGGCGCCCCGACGAGGAGGGCTGGGCGCTGGAGGTGGCGTCGCTGCTCGGGCAGGAGGTGGAGGGCGCGGAGTGGGCCGTCGCCTGCGACCGCGCGGGGACCCCCGCGCCCTGGGGCCTCGTCGAGGCGCTGCTCGGGGCGCGGCTCGCGACCCCCGACGAGGACGGCCCGGTCGTCCGCTGGTCGTTCGTCCACGGGATGCTGCGGGAGAGCCTCGTGCGCCGCGCGCAGGAGGGCGGCCGCCTCCAGCGCTGGCACCGCGCCTGCGCGGAGATGCTCGCCCGGCAGGGCGGCCCCGGCATCGCCGAGCGGCGCGCCCGCCACCTCGTCGCCGCCGGCGCCGCCGACGCCGCGATCGACCCCTTCCTCGTCGGCGTGCGCGAGCGCATCGACAGCGGCGACTACGGGCTCGCCGAGAAGCTCCTCGACGAGCGCGAGGAGGCCATGGAGGCCGTCAGCCTCCCCGCGGGCGACCCCCGGTGGGGCGACGGCTGGCTCGCCGGCTGCTGGATCGCCAGCCAGCGCGGCCACTACGACACCGCGCTCGAGTACGCCCGCCAGGCCGAGGCCGCCGGCGCACGCCACGGCTGGGACCGCATCCGCGCCCGGGCGGTGCTCGAGCAGTGCCACGTCCTCCGCAACCGCGGCGAGCTCGCGGAGGCGGATCAGCGCCTCGTCGAGTTCGGCGAGCTCGTCCGCGAACAGGACGACGACGACGAGCTCGTCGCGCGCCTCGCGCTCGCGGCGGGCCTCGTCGCCCGCGACCGCGGCGACGTCGTCGCCGGGGCTCGCGCGCTCGAGGACGCCCTCGCCTGGTTCCTCGAGATGGGCAACGACCGCGAGGCCGGCGTCACCTGCAACGCGCTCTCGAGCCTCCACCGGAAGAGCGGCCGCCTCTCGGAGGCCGCCCGCTACGCCGAGGAGGCCCGCCGTCGCTTCGAGGCCTCCGGCTTCCGCCTCGGCGTCGCCGACGCGCTGACCAACCTCGGCGAGATCGCCCGCCTCCAGGGCGACCACCGTCTCGCCGAGCAGTGTTACCGCGGCGCGCTCGCCCGCTCGCGCTCGCTGGGCTCGGGCAACGCGGCGTTCCCACTGGTGAACCTCGGGCTCGTCCTGCTCGAGCAGTGGCGCTGGGACGAGAGCGTCGGCCCGCTCGAGGAGGGGCTGCGCATCCTCTCCGGTCAGCGCCGGCGGCCGTTCGTGGCCGCCGTCCACGCGTGCCTCATGGCGTGCGCGGCGGGGCGTCGCGACTGGGAGGCCTTCGAGCGCCACCTCGGCGAGGCCGGCCCGCTCCTCGCCGAGACCGGCTTCGTCGACCTCGACGTGGGGCGGGCGACGCGCATGGCGGGCGACCTCTGCTGCGACGCGCGGCAGTGGGCGCACGCGCGAGCGGCGCTGGAGCTCGCGCTCGTGCAGTGGCGCGCGCTCGGCCTGCACGAGGACGAGGCGGACGTCGCTCGACAGCTCGCCGAGCTGCCTACTTGACCACCGTGCCGGGCGGCACGTCCGCGATGGGCGTCAGCAGCGCCGCCTGCGGGCCCGTGGCGAGGATCATGCCGTTGCTCTCCACGCCGCGGAGCTTGCGCGGCGCGAGGTTGGCGACGACCACCACGCTGCGGCCCACGAGCGCGTCCGGCTGGTAGAACGCGGCGATGCCGGCGCAGATGGTGCGCGGCTTCTCCTCGCCGAGGTCGACGGTCAGGACGAGCAGCTTGTCCGCGTTGGGGTGCTTCTCCGCGGCGAGCACCTTGCCCACGCGGAGCGCGACCTTCTCGAAGTCGGCGTACTCGATGGGGGCCGGGGGCGCGGGGGGAGCGGTCGGGGTGGGCTCGGACACGGGGGGCTTCTCCATCTTCCGAAGGGAATCGACGACGGCGGGAGGGAGCTCCTGCAGCCGCGGGAACAGGGGATCGCCGGCGACGACGGGCGTGCCGGCGACGAGGGGCGAAAAAGGCGCGGACACCCCCAGCTTGGCGAGCAGCGCCGCCGACTTCGTGGGGAAGACACACCAGAGGTGCGAGGCGGCGACGCGGGTGCACTCCAGCGCGTTGTGGAGGACCGTGCCGAGGCGCGCGAGGTCGCCGCGTTTGTTGAGCGCCCAGGGCTCCATCGTGTCCACGTACTTGTTGCCGGCGCGGACGAGCTCCCAGAGGCCCTCGAGCGCCTGCCGGAACTGGAGCCGCTCGATCTCCGTCGCGAAGGTGGCGGTCGCCCGCTCGGCCACGGCGCGGAAGGCGGCGTCGGCCTCGGTCTCGGGGCCCCGCTCCGGGACCTTCCCGCCCAGCCACTTCTCCGTCATGGACAACGCGCGGTGGGCGAGGTTGCCGAGGTCGTTCGCGAGGTCGGCGTTGTAGCGCGTGAGGAACGCCTGGTGGCTGAAGTCGCCGTCGCTCCCGAACGGGATCTCGCGCAACAGGAAGTACCGCACGGCGTCGGCGCCGTACGCGTCGACGAGCAGGTGCGGATCGACCACGTTGCCGATCGACTTGGACATCTTCTGGCCCTCGACCGTCCACCAGCCGTGGGCGTACACCTGCCGCGGCGGCTCGAGGCCGAGCGCGAACAACATCGAGAACCAGTACACCGTGTGGAAGGTGAGGATGTCCTTCCCGACGAGGTGGACGTCCGCCGGCCACCAGCGATCGCGCGCGTCGCCCAGCGCCGACACGTAGTTGGTGAGCGCGTCGAACCACACGTAGGTGACGTACTGCTCGTCGAACGGCAGGGGGATGCCCCAGGGCAGGCGCGACGCGGGGCGCGAGATGCAGAGATCCCCGAGCGGCTTGCGCAGATACCCGAGCACCTCGTTCCGGCGGGAGTCCGGCTGGATGCAGCCGGGGTTCCGCGTGAGGTGATCCACCAGACGCGCCTGGTAGGCGCTCATCCGGAAGAAGTAGTTGCGCTCGGTGATCCACTCGACCGGCTGGCCGGAGTCCGGGCACTTCCCCTGCACCTTGCCGCTCTTGATGTCGGCCACGGGCACGCCTGCCGCCTCGGCGACCTCCTCGTCGCTCCAGAAGCGCTCGGCCGAGGTGGAGTACCAGCCGCTGTAGTCCGCCGGGTAGATCTCGCCCTTCTCCCAGAGCTGGGTCAGGAACGCGCGCACCACCTCGCGGTGGCGGGGCTCGGTGGTGCGGATGAAGTCGTCGCACGCGACGTCGAGGCGCTCCCAGAGCTGCTTGAAACGCACGTGCAGCGCGTCGGCGTGCGCCTGGGGCGAACGCCCGAGCTTCTCGGCGGCCCGCATCACCTTCTGCCCGTGCTCGTCCGTTCCGGTGAGGAACCGCACGTCGTGGCCGCGCAGCCGGTGCCAGCGGGCGATCGTGTCGGCGGCGACGGTGGTGTAGGCGTGCCCGACGTGGGGCACGTCGTTCACGTAGTAGATGGGGGTCGTGACGTAGAAGCGGGGCACGGGGCCCGCAGCTAACCACGGACCCCGCGCCTGTCAGCGTCCCTACGAGCCGACCTTGCCCGGGCGCACCTCGGTGTACGCCTTGTCCGGATCCGCCGCGTTGGCCGGGACGTCGAACCGGAAGCCGTCGGTGTACTCGTTCCGCTGGCCGGACGTGAGCGCATTCGACGTGTCGGCGTAGAACCTCCGCGCCGCGTCCACGTCCATCCGGCCGCCGACGATGTCGTCCACCACGTTGACGGTCAGGAAATTGGTCGCCTCGTTGTTGCTCGAGACGCCGAGCACGCCCTTGACGCGATCGTAGGTGACGGCGCCGTTGAAGCGCGCGACGTCGTCGATCTTGTCGACAGGCATCCGGTACGGGATGTACTGCGTCACGACGTTCTTGTGGGGCGTCGGGAAGTTGTGCTCGATCGGATCGTTGGTCACGACCGTCTTGTACCAGCGCCCGTCGCCCATCCAGACGACCATGTCCTTCGTCACGCCGTCCGGCGCTCCGTACTTGTCGAGCAGCGTCTGCGCGACGTTGCGCGACTCCTCGTTCCAGCCCTTGATCACCTGGGCCACCTCGGACTTGTCGAAGTCCAGATCGATCTGGCCCATCCCCTTGTCCATGCCCGTCGTCCCGTGCTTGTCGGCCCCGCCGGCGAGCGCGAGCGCGACGACCACCAGAAGGCTCGTCATCGTCTCCTCCCACACCTCCGACCAAGCTAGGGACGCGTTCGCCGATCGGCAGCTACGTGGCGGTCGCCCCTCCGCAGGACGACCCGGCCCCGGCGGTACACCCGAAGCAGTGCCGCGCCGTGCGCACCTTCCGCGCGGCGAGCGCGGCGGGATCGAAGTCGCGGACGTGGGGCCGCGCGACGTCCGACGGCATCTCGAGCTGCTGGTTGAAGTCACAGTCGTACAACGTCCCGTCCCACCCGATGGACAACGTGTTGCGGCACATCAGCCCGTCGACCGCGCCGGGGTTGAACGCGCCGGTGAGCGTCTCCATGTACGCTTGGAGGTTGCCCTTCTCGAGGAGCCAGTCGAGGAACCGGCTCACCGGCATGTTGTTGAGCGCGATGAGGCGGTCGAACGTGACCCCATGGTTGCGGAGCAGCGTCGCCTTCCACTCGCGCTCCATCGAGGCCTGGGCGCCCGGGAGGAAGGCGCCCGCCGGGTTGTGCATGACGGTGAGGCGGCGCCGGGGATCGCCCTTGCCGTAGCCGACGGCGTTGAGCTTCGCGATCGCCTCGATGCTGCGCTCGAACGTGCCGTCGCCGCGCTGCGCGTCGGTGTTGGGCTTGCGACAGTGGGGCAGCGAGCACACCACCTCGACGCCGCGATCGGCGAAGAACTGCGGCAGATCCGCGAACCTCGGGAGCAGCAGGACCGTGAGGTTACAGCGGTCGATGACGTGTTTGCCACGGGCGACGCACTGCTCCACCAGCCAGCGGAAGTGAGGGTTGAGCTCGGGCGCGCCGCCGGTGACGTCGACGGTGTGGGCGCCCGTGCGGTCCAGCGCCGCGAGGCAGGCCTCGATCGTCGCGCGGTCCATGTTCTCGGCGACCCGGTCCGGCCCCGCGTCGACGTGACAGTGGCGACACGTCATGTTGCAGAGCTTGCCGAGGTTCATCTGGAAGATCTCGATGGGCGCGACGTCCAGCCCCTCCCGGCCGCCGCGCCGGAGCGCCGCCTCGAAGTCGCCCTGCGGCAGGGCGAGCGCGTCGAGCGCCGCGAGCTGCGCCTCGGGCGAGGAGAGGTCCGACCCGCGCGCGCGCAGGCTCCGAGTGCTCTTCGGTCCGTCCAGCGCCTCCATCACATCCCCGTCTTGCGCGCGATCTCGAGCATCTGCATCCCGTGTACGAGCGAGGCCCCGCCGCGGATGGCCGTCGCGACGTGCACCGCCTCGGTCATCTGTTCGAGATCGGCGCCGTGCTGGAGGCTCGACTTCGTGTAGGCCTCGATGCAGTACGGACACTGCACGACGTGCGAGACGGCGAGCGCGATGAGCGCCTTCTCCCGCTGCGACAGCGCGCCGTCCTCGAACACGGCGTTGTAGTAGGCGAAGAACTTGTCCCCGAGGTCCTTCTGCCCCTCGCGGATCGTCCCGAACGCCTTGAGGTGGTCGTGCTTGTAGTAGTCCGACATCCGCGCACGGTACCGCGCGCGAGGATTCTCGTGCAAACGACGGAGGGGGTGGCCGGATCCGGTTAGGGGGGCGGGCGCATGCCTCGCCACGAACCGGTGTCGCCCGAGGAGGATCTCGCCGCCTTCTACGGCGGGAACGACCCCGTGGCGCCCACCGGCGCGCCTCCCCCCGCGGGTGCGCCCGTCCCCGAGGAGCCCCTCGGCGCCGAGCCCGCGGTGGCCGAGCCCGCGGCCGGGCCGAAGCCGCTGAAGCCCGTGATCCGGCCCCTCCCGCCGTCCCTGAACCAGCCGCCGGCGCCGCCCGCCGAGCCGCCCAACGCGATGGTCGCGGCGCTCCTGTCGTTCGTGATCCCGGGGCTCGGGCAGCTCTACCTCGGGCAGCCCGCGAAGGGCGCCGTGCTGGTGGGGATCGGCCTCGTCACCGGCTGCGGCGTCGGCAGCTTCGGGATCCTCAACCTCGTGGTCGCCATCGACGCCTACCTCCTCGCCGAGCGCAAGGGCCGCGGCGAGGCCCTCGCCCCCTGGCAGTTCTTCTAGGAAGCGCATGCAGTACAAGGTCCTCTACCGCCCGTCCTTCGCGCTCGCCCACGTCCAGCTCGACGCCAACGAGCAGATCCGCACCGAGGCCGGCGCCATGGTGGGCATGTCCTCGAACCTGCAGCTCGAGTCGAAGATGGAGGGCGGCTTCCTCTCCGCGCTCGGGCGCGCGGTGCTCGCCGGCGAGTCGATGTTCCAGAGCACCTACACGGCCGCGAGCGAGCCCGGCGAGATCCTCCTCGCGCCGTCCACCCCCGGCGACATCATGGGGATCGAGCTCCGGGACCAGGCGTTCATGGTGCAGGGCGGCAGCTGGCTGGCCGGCACGCCCTCGCTGAAGATCGAGACCAAGTTCGCCGGCATGAGCTCGCTCGTCGGCGGCGAGGGCGCGTTCATGGTGCGCGTGTCGGGCACCGGGACGCTGCTGGTCTCGAGCTACGGCGCCATCCACAAGATCGTGCTCGGCGAGGGCGAGACCTACGTGGTCGACAGCGGCCACATCGTCGCGTTCGACGCCAACGTGCGCTTCGAGCTGTCGAAGGCGGCGAAGGGCTTCCTCTCCACGGTCACGTCGGGCGAGGGCATCGTCTGCCGCTACACCGGCCCGGGCGAGATCTACGTCCAGACCCGCAACCTGAAGGCGTTCGTCGACGCCATCACGCCGATGCTGCCGAGGCCCAGCCCCGGCGGCGGTTAAGGCCGGCGGATGGCCCAGCACTACGTCGCGATCGCGCGGAAGTGGCGCCCCCAGACCCTCGAGGAGATGGTCGGCCAGGGGCACGTCACGCGCACGCTCAAGAACGCGATCGCCGCCGGGCGCATCCATCACGCCTTCCTGTTCACGGGGGCCCGCGGCGTCGGCAAGACCACCGCCGCGCGCGCGCTCGCCCGGGCGCTCAACTGCGTGAGGGGGCCGACGGCGGCCCCGTGCGGCGAGTGCGGGCCCTGCGTCGAGATCCTCGCCGGCAACAACACCGACGTGGTCGAGATCGACGGCGCCAGCAACAACTCGGTCGACGACGTGCGGGATTTGCGCGACGGCGTCCGCTACCTGCCGAACGGCCGCTTCCGCATCTACATCATCGACGAGGTCCACATGTTGTCGAAGGGGGCGTTCAACGCGCTCCTCAAGACGCTGGAGGAGCCCCCGCCGCACGTGAAGTTCATCTTTGCGACCACCGAGGTGAACAAGATCCCCGAGACCATCCTCTCGCGGGTCCAGCGCTTCGACTTCAAGCGCATCCCGCAGGCCACGGTGGTCGCCCGCCTGCGCCAGATCTGCGACGCCGAGGGCATCGCGATCAGCGAGGCGGCGCTGCGAATGGTCGCGCGCGCGGGCGAGGGCTCCATGCGCGACGCGCAGAGCCTGCTCGACCAGGTGATCAGCTTCGGCGGCGAGCACCCCGACGACGCCCAGGTGGCCGAGATCCTCGGGCTGGTCGATCGCTCGTTGCTCTACCAGATGCTCGAGGGGCTCCTGAAGAGCGAGCCCGAGCGCTGCCTCGACGCGATCGAGCGCGTGCACGACAACGGCCACGAGATCGCGCAGTTCACCGGCGAGCTCATGGAGCTCGTGCGCAACGCGGCGCTCGTCGCGCTCTCGGAGGGCGCGCGGCGCTTCCTCGACGTGCCCGAGGAGGAGAAGGCACGCCTCGCCGCGCTCGCGGAGGGCGTGCCCGCCGAGCAGCTGGCGCGCACGTTCCAGGTGCTCGTCGAGGTCCACGACCAGGTCGCGCGCGCGTCGCGACCGCGGATGGTGCTCGAGATGGCGGTGGCGCGGCTCGTGGCGATCCGGCCCGCGTTGCCCATCGCGCCGCTGGTGGAGCGGCTCGTCGACATCGAGCGCCGCCTCCGCGGGGGCGGCGTGCAGGCGCCTCCGCCGCGGGGGGCTCGCCCGCGCGAAGCCTCCGACCCGGAGGGCGAGAGTCGCTAGCCGCGAAGGTCGTCCCGCTCCGCCCGCCGCCGCCTCCGAAGGTGGAGGCGCCGCCCCCCGAGCCGCCGAAGCCTCCCCGCCCGCCCCAGCAGGCGTGGCGCGACGGGCTCGCCCCGCTCGGGCCGATGGACCGCACGCGCGTGTCCGAGCACGCCGCCTTCGTGTCCTTCACCGAGGGCGTGCTGACGCTCGGCGTGCGGCAGGAGCACCACCTCCCGCGCATCCGCGAGGCGCTGCGCGAGGCCGACTTCGGCGCGGCGCTCCCCGGCTTCCGCAACGTGGTGGTCTCGCTCACGGAGGAGGGGCGCACGGGGAAGGAGGCGCGCGTCCAGTTCGAGGAGAAACGGATGCGCGAGGCGCGCGAGGCCGCGGACCGGTCCGAGGCCGTCAAGCGCGTGATCGGCGCCTTCGCCGCCACGCTGGAGTCGGTGGAGCCGGCCGCCGGCGGGGTTACGGGGCCGGTCGAGGAGGAGGTGGCCGATGAATGATCCGTTCGGCGGGATGGGCGGGCTGCTCGGGGGGCTCCAGGCCCAGATGAAGGCGCTGCAGGCCGAGGCCGAGAAGACCGAGGTCGAGGGGGTCGCCGGCGGCCTCGTGACCGTGCGGATGAACGGGGCTCAGGAGGTCCTGTCCGTGCGCATCGATCCGAAGGCGCAGGCCGACCGCGAGCTCCTCGAGGACCTCGTGCGCGCCGCCACGAACGACGCCGTGCGCCGCAGCAAGGAGGCCGTCGCCCAGAAGCTCGCGGCGTTCGCGCAGTCGATGGGGCTGCCGCCGGGGTTGCTGGGCGGCTAACCGGGCTTCAGCTCCTCCATCCGGTCGAGCGTCCGCAGCTCCTTGGTCCGCCACGCGGCGATCGCCACGACCGCGAGCGTGCCGAGCCCGCCCCACACCACCGCCCGCTTCGGCCCGAGCCACGCGGCGGCGAGGCCCGACTCGAGCTCGCCCAGCTCGTTGCTCGCGCTGATGAACACGAACTCCGCGGCGGACACGCGCCCGCGCAGCTCCTCGGGCGTCGCGAGCAACACGACGTTGCGCCGGATGAACACGCTCACCTCGTCGCTCGCGCCCACCACGACGAGCGCCGCGAGCGAGAGCCAGAAGCTCTCCGAGAGCCCGAACGCGACGGTGGCGAGCCCGAAGATCGCGACCGTGCCGTAGAGCACGAGCCCGGCGTGCCGCCGGACGGGGTGGAACGAGAGCCACGCGGCCGTGACCAGCGCGCCCGCGGCCGGCGCGCCGCGCAAGAGACCGAGCCCCTCCGGACCCACGGCGAGCAGGTCCTTCGCGAACACCGGCAACAGCGCGACCGCCCCGCCGAGCAGCACCGCGAAGAGGTCCAGCGTGACGGCGCCCAGCAGGATCGGCCGGCTCCACAGGTAGCGGAGGCCGGCGAGCATGACGTCCACGCTCACGGGCTCGCGCGCGCGCGTCGCCGGCCGGGCCTCGAGCCGGGCGAGCTGGGCGAGCCCCACGACGAGGAGCGCCGCCGTGAACACGTAAGCCCCCGCGGCGCCGCCGGCCCACGCCACCATCGCGCCGCCGAGCGCCGGCCCCACGATCACGCCGGTCGACCACACCGTCGACGTCCAGCTGGCCGCGTTCGCGAACCGCTCGATCGGCACGGTCTGCGGGAGGAGCGCCGAGCTCGCCGGCGCCGCGAGCGAGCGCCCCACGCCCATGCCGAGGAGCACGAGCCAGATGGGCCAGACCTCGTCGAGCCCCGCCCACGTCATCGCGGCGAGGGCCGCGGCGAGGACCGCCTGCCACGCGTAGGCGAGCGCGACGATGCGGCGCGGGTCGAAGCGATCGACGAGGCTCCCGGTGATCGGGAAGAGGAACAGGAGCGGCAGGAACTGGACGCCGCCGGCGATGCCGAGGTCCAGCGGCCGACGGGTGAGCTCGTAGATCTGCCAGCCGGTCGCGACGTGCAGCGCCTGCATGCCCAGGATCCCGCACAGGCGCGCGCCCTGGTAGCGGCGGAACGCGGGCGACTGCCAGGCGGCGAGCGCGGACATCGGGCGCGCCCCTATTACGTTGCGGGGCGATGGACGCCTTCCGCCGCGCCGTGCTCCAGCTCGCCCGCCTCCCCGGCGTCGGCGAGAAGACCGCCACCCGCTACGCCTACTGGGTGCTGCGCCAGCCCCCCGAGGTCGCGCAGGGGATCGCCGACGCGCTCGTCGCGCTGCGCGCCTCGGTGCGCGAGTGCGCGCGCTGCCACGACCTCGCCGAGGGCGAGCTCTGCCGCCGCTGCGCGGACCCTCGCCGCGATCCCGCCACGATCTGCGTGGTCGAGCGGCCCCAGGACGTGGCCGCGATGGACGCCGCCGGCGAGTACACGGGCGGGTTCCACGTGCTGCACGGCGCGCTCTCGCCGCTGGAGGGCGTCGGCCCCGATCAGCTGCGCGTCCGCGAGCTCCTCGGGCGGCTCGCCGGCGTGCGCGAGGTGATCGTCGCCACCGACCCCGACGTGGAGGGCGACGCCACCGCGCTCTACCTCGCGAAGCTCTGCAAGCCGCTCGGCGTGCGCGTCACGCGGCTCGCCCACGGGGTGAGCGTCGGGACCGAGATCGAGTACGCGGACCGCGTGTCGCTCGCGCGGGCGCTGGAAGGGCGACGGGAGATGTAGCTACTTCCCGAGCGCCTTCTTCGCCTCCTCCCGGTAGATCGGCAGCAGCACGGCGTGGTGCGCGTACTCGGGGACCTTCCCCTGCTCGGCGTCGAAGGCGGCGTCGAGGCGCTCGTAGTAGCCCTTCGCGGCGGCGGCGTCGCCGAGCTGCGTCGCGGCCTTGCCGGCGGAGGCGAGCGCGAGGAGGTGGGTGGGGCGCTGGGCGAGCACCTGCTCGCTGGTGATGCGCGCGGCCTTCGCGTCGCCCGCGGCGAGGTGGAGGAGCGCGAGGTGGAAGAGCCCGTCGGTGTCGAGCTGCCCGACGGCCTCGTACGCCGCGATCGCCCGCGGCACGGCGGTGCCGGCGGTGGGCTGGCCCGTCTCGAACGCCTGCATCGCGTCGTTGAAGGCCTGGTCGGCCGCGGCGCGCGGGTCCGCCGCGACGGGCGCGGCGCTGCTCGCGCTGGGCAACGTGAACGACGGGGTGGCCGGCGGCGGGGGCGCCGGATCACACGCGAGGAGGAACAGGAGCATGGGAGGGCCCTATCGGCGGCGGCCCTCGCGTGTATCGCGCGAACGACCGTCGGCCAGCGGCGCCCGTCACTGCATCCAGCGGTACTTGCCGAGGACGGACGAGCCGCGGAGGTCGCCGACGGGGAGCGGCCAGAATCGCGCGTCGCCCACGGCCCGGACGCAGGCGTCGAGCGCGGGATCGGCGTAGCGGGCGCCCCGCGGCGGGGCCCGGTGGCGCCACACCGTCGCGGGGTCCACGGCGAGCGCGGGGGGGACGCCGTGCGCCGAGGCCGTCCGCAACACGAGCGCGCGCGCCGGGCCGCGGGCGTGGAGCTCGTGCGGGAACACGCGGCACACCGACGCCACGGCCGCCTCGACGTCCGGCCACGCCACGTCTCCGAAACGTACACGCGGGAGCGACGTGCCCTCGGGGCGGACCGTGTCGTCGGCCGACACGTACCGGTGGAAGCGCTCGGCGTCGCCCTCGGTGGCGATCGCGGGCGCACGGGCGAACCCTACCGCGTCGCGATGCGTCGAGAAGGGCCACGCGAGCGGGTCTCCGACGAGGCGGGCCCGGCACGGGTTGAGGTGGGTGTAGCGGACCATGCGGCGCGCGTGGGTCTCGCTCTCGATCTCCTCCGGAGCCGGGTGCGGGTCCCAGACCGCGCCCGTTTCGCGGCGGACGCGGTTCCGCCAACGCGCGAAGCCGGCCATCACCCGCCGCAGCTTGTCGGACGGGTCCGCGTGCGGCAGGACGACGTGCAGGTGGTTCGGCATCACGCAGACCGCCCACGCCTCGGGGAACGCGACGGTGACGAGCTGCCAGAGCGTGCGCGCCTCCTCCCAGGTGCGGAAGAGGAGGCGGCCCTTCGGGGCGCGGGCGACGAGGTGGTACATGGCCCCCCCTCCGTGCACCCGGCGCGCCAACGGACGAACGCCAGGAATTCACGCGCGCCGGCGGACCGTCCGTCCGCCGGCAGCGGCGACCTTCGTCGGCGAGGGCCCGTCAAGCCCTACAGAGCCCTCGACTGCAAGGCCGTGCGTCGACAGATGGGCCGAGTGCAACGAATCCGCCCCCGCGGGCCCCCGCGCCATCAAAGAACCGGCGTTCGTCCGTTCGCCAATCCCGCCATCTTGCAGTCAGGTGATCTGTCGGCCGATCCCGTTGCAGTCAGCGCGTCTGTAGCCGCCGCCGACGCGCCCACGCGAGCGGGACGAGCACGAGGGCGCTCCCCCCGCCGCACGCACACCGGCTCCCGCGATCCCCGGGCTTCTCCTCGTCCGCGCCGTCGGTGTCGGCGCCGCCGGTGTCGTCCGCGTCCGGCGAGCCCGTGTCGTCCGCGCCCCCCGAGTCGCCGGTGTCGCCGCCGCAGTCGGGGTCGTCGCCGTCGCCGGCGCAGTCGTTGTCGAGCCCGTCGCAGGGGACCTCCTCGGCGCCCGCGTAGGTCGCCTCCGAGTCGTCGTCGCAGTCGCCCTCGCTCGGGAGCTGGCCGTCGCCGTCGAAGTCGAGCTCGGGGCAGGTGGCGGCGCGGGCGCCCATGTCGGGCGGGCTCCCGTCGGGGTCGGGGTACGCGGGGTTCCCCGCGTCGAGGCAGGGCGAGCCGTCGAGGAGCCGGAGCTCGTCGTCGAGCAGCGGGTCGGCGCTGATGTTGCCGTTCTGGCCCGTGTAGTCGGTCAGGCCGTCCGCGAACGCGGGGCTGCCCCACACGTCGTTGTAGACGAAGAGCGCGGTGCGCGAGCCCGCCTCGCCCGACACCGCCGCGCCGTCGCTCACGAGGATGGCGCTGTCCACCTCGGCGAACGCGCCGGTGAGCACGAGCCCGTCCACCAGCGTGACGTTCCGCAGGGTCGTCGCCTCCTCGGCCACCTCGAAGGCGCCGTCCGACGCCACACACGCCCAATCGCCGCCGGCCGCCTCGAGCACCGCGTCCGGCCCCTCGCTCGCGACGTTCTCGCGGAAGACCGCGCCGTTCACCGTGAGCGTGCTCTCCGTGGCCCACAACGCCCCAGCGTCCACGCCCGTGTTGCCGCGGAAGAAGAGGCCTTCCGCCGTGATCGTGGACCGGCTGATCGTCAGCGCGCCGGGCCCGTCCTCGGTGGAGTTGCGGAAGAACCGGACGCGCGAGAGCGAGCCCGTCGCGTCGGCGATCTTCGACGGCGACGCGCTGGCGAAGTCCTCGACGACGACGTCGGTCCAGACCGCGCGGTAGCCGACGTCGACGGGCCGCTCGCCCGCGCCGCCGGAGCAGCGCACCGACGTGAGCGTGTTGTTGCCGGCCGAGATGCAGGCGCCGGCGGGCTCGATCGACACCCGCTCCGCAACGAGGCCGTTGGCGACGATGCCGTCGCCCCCCGCCTCCACGTCGAGGTCCGCCACGTCCACGTTGGGGGCGGAGAGGGCGTCCTCCCCGCTCCGCAGGCTCCCGCCGTCCCACGTCACGCTGCTGGTCGACGTCACGCCGACTCCGCCGGCCACGACGTCGAGCGCCTCGGCCACCACGCTGCCGGTCACGTCGACCCCCACGCCCCCCGCGTCGATCCGCGTGTCGCGCAGCGTGGTGGTCTCGCCGTTCTCGAGCACGATCCCGTCGCCCGCGACGACGAGGTCGACCCCGTCGGTCGTGAGGGTGGTGGAGAGGTCGCCCGTGCCGTACACGCCGTCGCCGTCGCCGTCGATGGTCGTGTCGGCGAGCGCGATCGTCGCCGCGCGCCCGCGGTCGCCGGCGACGCGGATCGCGGGGGTGTCCCGGTCCACGGCGATCGCGGAGGTGGCCACGTCGAGGGTCCCGCCCTCGAGCAACACGGCGTAGGAGTGCGAGGTGAGGGTCACGTCGGCGAGCACCGCGGCGCCCGAGTAGGCGAGGCCCACCCCGCTGCTCGACATCTCCACGCCGGTCAGCGCGACGTCGAGCCCCGACCCCTCGACGGCCGGCCCGTCGGCGGCCACGGTGCTGTCGGAGATCACGACGGCCGCGTCCGAGCCCACGTAGAGCCCCCCCACGTCGGAGAACACGCACCGCTCGGCGAGCACGTCGCCGCCGGCGAAGGCGTAGGCGTACCCGTCCACGGTGGAGTCGAGCAGCGTGACCGCGCCCTCGATCGCGGCCCCGCCCGCGCCCTCGAAGGAGCAGCCCGTCACGGTGGCCCCCGAGAGCGACATCGACGCGCCCCCGGTCATCGCGCAGCCGGTGACGGCGACGCCGTAGAAGACGAGCTCGCCCCCGTCGGACGCGAGGTCCGCGATCGTGCCGCGGGTGATCGAGGCGAAGACGTCGGAGAAGCCCGTGAACGTCGCGCCGCTGAGCGTCGCCTCGACGCCACTGTCGGCCGCCGCGCCGCTGTACCCCCGGCCGCCCTCGAACGTGTCGTCGGTCGAGGACCACGTCCCGCTCGACACGAGGAGCCCGAGCGTGCTGGAGCGGCCGAACGTGTTCCGCGCGGTCACGAGCGCGCCGTCCGTCACGTACACCGAGGCGGTCGCGCCGGTGGTCTCCGAGACGGCGCCGTCCGTCAGCGTCAGCGCCCCCCCGTTCAGCGCGAGCACCGCGCCGTCGTTGTCGGCCGCGACCAGCCCGGCGATCGTCGCGGTGGTGTCGGCGAGGACGACGAGGGTGTCGCCCGTCTCGTTGCCCTCGATCACGAGCGCCGTCCAGTCGAGCGTCGCGCTCGTCACGACGAGCCCCGCGTCGTCGAGGTACGAGAGCGCCCCGCCGTCCCAGACCCACGTCACCCCGTCTGCCGTGCCGCCCTCGACCGCGCCCCAGATCTCGACGTCCCTGAAGTCGAGCGTGCCCCCGCTCGCCACGATGCCGACCTCGCAGGCGGCGAACGACAGCCCCTCGACGACGAGGTCGCCCCCGCCCGTCACGAGGCAGGTGGCCACCGACGTCGCCCCCACCGTGGTCGCCGTCGAGCCGGCGCCCACGAGCGTCAGCGACTTCCCGGCGAGGTCGAGCCCCTCCTGGAAGGCCCCGGCGGCGATCTCGACGCGGTCGCCGTCGAGGGCGGCGTCGATCGCCTCCTGGATCGAGTCGCCGGCCGCGACGGACCAGGTCGCGGCGAGCGCGGGGGAGACCAGCCACATGGCCGCGAGTGTACCCCCGGAAGCCTACAGAGCACTCGACTGCAAGGCCGTGCGTCGACAGATGGGTCGAGTGCAAGGAATCCGCCCCGGCGGGCGCCCGCGCCATCGAAAAACGGGCGTTCGCCGGTTCGGCTCTCCCGCATTCTTGCATTCAGGGGATCTGTCGCCCGACACCGTTGCAGTCGGCGCGTCTGTACGGGCGGGACCTATCCTCCCCCCACGGCGCGGATCACCTCCACGCGGTCCTCGTCCGAGAGCGCGCGCGTCGCCCACTCCCGCCGCGGGACCACCTCGCCGTTCACGGCGACGGCGACCCCCTCCGGCGGCGCCTCCAGCTCCGCGAGCAGCGCGGCGACCGTGGCGGCGGCGGGGCGCTCCTCTCCGTTGACCCTCATCTCGCCGCGGCCATGCCCGGTCGGCCGGGCGGCGCCACGTCGTCGAACAGCTTGGGGTTGTTCGTGATGCGCATCGCGTCGTCGCGCGTGATCTTCTTGCGCAGGGCGAGGTCCTTCGCGTGGACCTCCATGAGCTGCTGCCCCTCGGATCGACCCGCCTGCATCATCGACGGGATCTGGAAGAGCTTGTTCTCGCGGATCAGGTTCCGGATCGCCGGGTTGACCAGCATGATCTCCTGCACCGCGCACCGGCCGGGCTCGTAGGCCTTGCGGACGAGCAGCTGCGACACGACGGCCATGAGCGAGGTCGACACCATCGTGCGCACCTGCTGCTGCTGCTCGTGCGGGAAGGCGTCGATGAGGCGGTCGATCGTCTCCGGCGCCGAGTTCGTGTGCAGCGTGCCGAACACGAGGTGGCCCGTCTCGGCGGCGGAGATGGCGAGCGAGATGGTCTCGAGGTCGCGGAGCTCGCCGACGAGGATGACGTCGGGGTCCTCGCGGAGCGCGCTGCGCAGCGCGTTGGCGAAGGACTTCGTGTCGGCGCCCACCTCGCGCTGGTTGATGAGGCACTTGTCGGCCTTGTGCACGAACTCGACGGGATCCTCGATGGTGAGGATGTGCTCGCGCCGGTTGTGGTTGATCCAGTCGATGACCGCGGCGAGCGTGGTGGACTTGCCCGAGCCCGTCGGCCCGGTCACGAGCACGAGCCCGCGCTTGAAGCCGGCGATGCGCTGGAACACGGGCGGCAACCCGAGGTCCTCCATCGTCAGCACCTTCGCGGGGATCTGGCGCATGACGACGCCGATGCCGCGCGTCTGCGTGTAGACGTTCACGCGGAAGCGGGCGATCCCCTTGAACGAGATGGCGAAGTCCGTCTCGAGGTTGTTCTCGAAGATGGTCCGCTGCTTCTCCTTCATCATCGAGTAGGCGAGCCGCTTGGCGTCGTCGTTCGTCAGCGGCGGCAGCTGCAGGCGGTGGACCTCGCCGTCGATGCGGATCGCCGGGACCTCCCCGGCGGAGAAGTGGATGTCCGAGGCCTTCTGGTCGATGGCCGCCTTGAGGAGGTCGTGGATGCGGACGCTCATACGCGGATGCTACCTCACCGTCGGGATAGGCAGGCCGGCGAATGGGCGGCATCTCCGGCATCCACTCCATCGACGGCGTCCCCGACGACGCCGAGCGCGAGGCGCTGGGCGGGGGGTCGAGCTTCGCGGGCGAGGGCGCGTTCCTGTGCGCACGGCCCCGCTCGACGCTCGCGCGGAACGAGCGCTTCGCGGTGGTGGTCGCCGGGCACTTCGACCGCGCGCCGTCCACCGGCATGTCCGCGGCCGAGACGCTGCTCGAGCACTGGACGCGCGCGGGCGCCGACGCGCTCGCCCACTTCGAGGGCGCGTGGGTCGCGGTGGTGCTGGAGCGACACACGCGCAAGCTGCATCTGTTGCGCGATCCCTTCGGGATCCGCCGGCTCTACTGGGCGCGGAAGAACGGTCGCCTCGCGTTCGCCACCTCGCCGCGGCCGTTGCTCCAGCTCCCGTGGGTGAGCCGCGAGATCGCCCGGGAGAACCTAGCGGAGTACCTCTCCTTCCGCTACGTCCACGCGCCGCGCACGCTGCTCCGCGACGTCCACGCGCTCCCGGCCGGCCACCACCTCGTCTTCGACGGCGAGGAGCGCATGCACGCGTGGTACCGCCTCCGCTACGCGCCCCCCTGGTCGAGCCCCCCGGAGGACGCCCCCACGCTCGAGGAGCTGGAGCGGCGCCTCAACCGGTCGGTCGCCGCGCGCGCGTCGGGCAAGGAGCGCGTCGGCGTCTTCCTCTCGGGCGGGCTCGACTCGAGCGCGATCACGCTGTTCGCCTCGCGTCTCGGGCCGGTCCACACCTTCACGGTGGGCGTGCAGGACGCCGAGGGCGACGAGACGCCGTACGCGGGCCGCGTCGCCAACATCCTCCGCACCCGCCACGAGGTGGTGCGCGTCGACTTCCGCCAGTTCGAGGACGCGTTGCCCGAGGTCGTGAGCGCCTGCGACGCCCCGATCACCGACCCGGCGCTCGTCCCGCAGGCGCTGCTCGCCCGCGCGGCGCGCGACCACGTCGACGTCATCCTCGCCGGCGACGGCGGGGACGAGGTCTTCGGCGGGCGCATGGTCGGCGTGCTCGCGGGGCAGCTGCGGCTCTCCACGTGGCTCGGGCGGCTCCCGGGGCCCGCGCGCACCGGCGTGTCGGCGCTCCTGCGCGGCCGCCCCGAGCTTCGCGATCCCACCATCCCCTTCGGGCTCGCCCGCCTCATCGGCGGCGTCCACGTCTTCGACTCCGAGGCGCGGCAGGAGCTCCTGCGCGATCCGGGCTGGGTCCGCCCGGGCATCCGTCACCACTGCCTCGAGCCGCTCTACCGCGAGGTGGTGAGCGATCCGGTCAACGAGATCCTCCACGTCTACCTCCGCGGGCGCATGGCGGAGGACGCGCTCCTGCGCACCGGCACCTGCGCGACGATCGCGGGCATCGGGCTCCGCGAGCCGCTGCTCGACCGCGACCTCGTCGGCTACTGCGCGAGCCTGCCGGGACCCTGGAAGGTGCGCGGGCGGCCGGGCGGCGCGGTGACGAAGTGGCCGCTGCGCGAGATCCTCCGCCCGGTGCTGACACGCGCGCTGGTCAACCGGCCGAAGCGCGTGCTGCCGGGACCCTGGCGCAAGTGGCTCACCGGGCCGGCCCGCGCGTTCCTCGACGGACGCATCGCGCAGCTCCGCGAGGACCCCTGGAAACTTTTTCTTCCGGGGGCCATCCAGGAGCTCGCCATCCATCCGGACCACGACGGGAACGACGCAAAACTTTGGACGTTGATCTTCCTGGACGCCTGGCTGCGGGACGTACGCGCGTCCTGACCGTGGTAAACCTCGGAGGTGCGGAAGGCGGCGGAGATCGAGGCCGGGGTCCTCGTGGACACCCTGTTCGAGGCGTTCGAGAACGCCTCGATCGGCGTCGTCGTCACGCTGAAGCGTCCCGAGGGCCACTCCGAGCGCGTCTACGTCAACGACGCGTTCGCGCGGATCGCCGGGCGCACGCGCGAGGAGCTGCTCGCCGGCCCGGCCGGCGAGATCGCCGACGCGCCCACGCGCGAGGAGGTCGAGCGCATCCGCGCGCGCGTGAACGCGGGCGGCAAGGTGCCGCCGACGCTGGAGGCGGCGATCACCCGGCCCGACGGCACACGGGTGCCCATCCACGTCGGCCTCGCCAGCGCCACCTGGAAGGGCGCGCCCGTCGCGGTCGCGTTCATCCAGGACCGGACCCACGCGCGCGCCGCGCAAGAGGCGCTGGAGGCCTCGGAGGGGAGGTTCCGGACCCTCGCGGAGGCCGCTCCGGACTCGATCGTGGTCATCGCCGCCGGACGCGTGGTGTACGCGAACCCGAACGCGATCCGCGTGCTCGGCTTCGACGACCTCGCCGACTTCCTCGCGCGGCCCCTCGCCGAGCTCGTCGCGCCCGAGGAGGTGCCGCTCATGGGCGAGCGCGTCCAGCGCGTGCTCCGGGGCGAGCGCCTGCCGCCGCTCGAGTATCACGGCCGTCGCAAGGACGGGTCGATCGTGGTGATGGAGATCTCATCGGTGGCCACGACCTGGGAGGGCCACCCCGCCGTCATCGGGTTCGGGCGCGACGTGTCGGAGCGGAAGGTGCTGGTCCAGCGGATGCTCAAGCAGGACCGGCTCGCCGCCGTCGGCACCCTGGCCGCCGGTGTCGCCCACGAGATCAACAACCCGCTCTCCTACGCGTTGCTCAACCTCCAGATGCTTCGGCTCCGCGCGGGCCCGCTGAGCGCCGCCGGCTCGCCCGAGGCCCGGCAGATCGACCAGGCGCTCGAAGGCCTCGAGCGGGTGCGCCGCATCGTCCAGGACCTGCTCTCGTTCGCGCGGCCCAGCGCGGAGGTCGTCGAGCCCGTCGACGTCTCGCAGGTGGTCGGCGCCGCGGTCCGCCTCGCCCGCACCACCACGGACCGCACCGCGCGCATCGAGGTCGCGGTGGACGGCCTGCCGCTGGTCCAGACGAACGGCGCCCGTCTCGGCCAGGTGCTGCTCAACGTGCTGGTCAACGCGCTGCAGGCGTTGGAGGGGCGGACCGACGGCCTCGTCCGGGTCACGGGCTCGGCGTGCGCCTCGCGGCTCCGGCTCGAGGTGCGCGACAACGGGTCCGGAATCCCGGCCACGTTGCTGGCGAAGGTCTTCGATCCGTTCTTCACCACCAAGCCGCCGGGCAAGGGGACGGGACTCGGGCTCTCGGTGAGCCAGTCGATCATGACCTCGCTCGGCGGCGCGCTCGAGGTCGTCAGCGAGGAAGGGGACGGCACGCTGGTGCGCCTCGAGCTCCCCCTCGGCGCGACCGAGCCCGGCGAGCCGGCGGACCGCCGCGCCCGCGTGCTGGTGGTCGACGACGACCCCTACGTCGCCTCCTCGCTCGTCGCGTTCCTCGAGGACGACCACGACGCCGTCCCCTGCACCGACGTCGACGCGGCGCTCGACGTGTTGTGCGGCGAGGAGCGATGGGACGTGGTGCTCTGCGACGTGCGGATGCCCCGGATGTCCGGGCCGGAGGTGCTCCTGCGCGTGCGCGAGCGACGCCCCGAGCTCGCGCGACGCTTCGTGTTCGTCACGGGGGGCGTCCTTCCCCCGGGTGAGGCGCGTGTGGTCGCCGAGATGGGGTGCCGCGTGCTGGCGAAGCCTCTCGCGCTCGAGGACCTCGTCCGCACCATCGCCGCCGTCGCCGGCGCCCGCTGACACATCAACACGTGTCGGCGGTCGGACGCACGGGCGAGGGATAACGCGAAGGGATGACCTCGCTGCTCCTCTTCCTCGCGTGCCGCCCGGCGCCCGCCCCCGACAAGGACACCCCCCCGGAGGACACCGGCCCGCCCGCCGCCCCCTCCGCGGACTGGTGCGAGCGCGTCACGCCCGGCGCCGCCGCGACCGCGGACGTCCCCGTCGCGCTCTCGGACGCGCACGGCACGCTGCGGCTCTTCGGCCCCTCCGGCGACCTCGCCCCCGTCGACGACGCGCTCGTCGCCGCCGTCGCCGCCGGCGCGGACGCCCCGGACCTCTCCGCGTACACGGCCATCGAGGGCGTCTGCGTGCTCGACGCCGCCGCGGGCGAGCTCGGCCCGGCCGCGGTGACGCTCGCCGGCGACGTCGCGGTGGTCACGCCGGGGACGGGCGAGGTCGTGCTCCCCGAAGGCACCGCCGCCGTCGCGATCGATCTGCGCGGCCTGCCCGACGCCGAGGGCCTCGACGACGCGCTCGCCGCCGCGCTCGCCCCGGCGATCGCCGCCGACTTCGCCCGCCCCACGCGCTCGGTCCGGACCTGGAACGGCCTCGTCGACCAGATCTTCAGCGAGACCAACATCTACGACGTGTCCGTCGCGGAGTGGACGCCCGACGCGATCCCGGCGACGGGCGACGTCGACCTCCCGATCGCGGCGCTCACGGAGGCGCGGATGCCGCCTGCCGCCGCGGAGCTCGCCGGGGCGCTGCGGATGGCGGGGCGAGGCTTCGTCGTCGGCGAGGACGTGGTCGCCGCCGTCGCGGAGTCGCGCTGGTCGCCCGTGGGCGACGAGGGGCTCACCTTCCGGGTCGAGAAGCTCTTCGACCCCGCCGGCGAGGAGTGGCCCGACTCCATCCCCGCCGAGGTGCGCGCCGCCGACCCCGTCGTCGCCGTCGCCGACCTCGCGTCGTGGGGCTCGCCCGGGGACGCCCCCGCGGGCGCCGCCGACCGCGTCAACCTCCAGCGCGTCCAGCCTTGGGACGACGTGAGCGCCGCGCCGCTCGACGCCGCCGCCCTGCGCGCGGCGCTGCTGATCTCGCACGGGGCCACGCGCCGGTTCTACCCCTACTTCGGCGTCGTGGGCGACGGCATCGACGCGCGGCTCGTCGAGACGCTCGCGGAGGCCGACGCCGCCGGCACCGACCCGCTCGCCGCCCTGTTCCTGCTCGGCCGGTTCGGCAACGTGTTGTCGGACGGGCACGTCTTCACCTGGAGCTACGGCGACTCGATCAGCACCGGGTGCGTGCCCGTCGCCTGGGACCACCTCGACGGCCTCCCCGTCGCGTACCACTCGCTCGTGGAGCAGGTGGACGCCGGCGACACCCTCGTCTCGGTCGACGGCGTCGCCATCGAGGACTGGTACGCCGAGATGCTGGGGCAGGTCGGCGGCGCCACGGACGGCTACGCGCGGAACATCGCCTCGCGCGAGCTCTGGTACCTCTACGGCGACGGCGTCACCTACGTGCTCCGCGACCCGGACGGGGTGGAGCGCACCGAGACGATCGCGCCCGGCGACTGCGAGGCCCTCGCCGACCTGCGCTTCGGCGGCACGGCGCGGACCTCCGGCTGGCTCGACGACCTCGGCGCGCCCGACGTGCTCTACGTGAACCTCGGCAGCGACGTGTCGACCGCGTCCGACATCGACGCCGCGCTCGACGAGGCCGGCGCGGCGGCCGGCGTGATCGTCGACATGCGCGGCTACCCGGCGGGCAACCACTACACCTACGCCGAGCGGCTGATCACCGGGCCGTTCTCGTCGCCCACCTTCGGGGTCCCCGTGTGGCAGGGCCCCGACGAGGGCTCGTGGGAGCAGTCGAGCTACGAGTTCGAGGGGACCGGCGAGGTCGCCGCCCCGATCGTGCTGCTCGTGGGCCCCCGCACCGTGTCCGCCGCCGAGAACTTCTCGACCATGCTCGTCGGCGCCGGCGCCGTCACGGTGGTGGGCCGCCAGAGCGCCGGCACGAACGGCAACATCACGGGGGTGCGTGTGCCGGGCGAGCTCGGGCTGAGCTTCACCGGGATGGAGGTCCTCTACCCGGACGGGTCGACCTTCCACGGCGTCGGCATCGTGCCGGACGTGGAGGTGGACCGGACGGCGGCGGACCTGCGCGACGACGTGGACGTCGACCTCGCGGCCGCCCTCGCCCTCCTGAACTGATACATCCGGTGTATCGGCCGTGTGTCAGGGCAGGCGCTCGTCCAGCCCGATCGCCTCCGCCATCGCGTTGACGGCGGCGGCGCGGTCGGCGATCTCGCGCGCCGAGAGGACGCGGGTGCGCTTCGTGTCCGCGTACTCGGTGAGGACGTAGCCGGGTGTCTTGCGGTTGCGCTTCAGGACCCAGAGCCGGCCGTCCGGCATGTCGCCCACGACGAGCCCGAGCGGGCCGTCGACGGCGTGGGTGACGTCGGAGAGCACGTGGGGGAAGAAGGGGCGCGACATGTATCACCGTGTATCACATGGCAGGGATGCACACACGCGCGCGCATCCGCGGGGTGGATCGTTCAGTTCCGCGATTGTGCCTCGTCGCGCGGGCGGCCACATTGAGGGCATGCTCACGCTCCTCCTGCTCGCCTGCCCTGACAGCGCCGACGACACCGGCAAGGCCCTCGACGACACGGGCGAGCCCACGGGCACGACCCCCACCGACGACACCGGCGGGACCGCGCCCTACTACGACACCGACGCCGGCGACTGCGACGTGAACGTCTACGAGACCACGATCGCCGACGCGTCGGTGGTGTACGACGGCGGGGCCTACGGCGCGCTCGCCATGCACGGCGTCCGGGTGGTGGAGACGCAGGCGGAGTGGGACGCGGTCCTCGCGCTCTCGGAGCTCGACGGCTCGCCGGCGTCGGTGGACTTCGCGACGCACCGCATCCTCGTGGGCGCCGAGTGGGAGAGCAGCACGTGCGGGCTCTCGCTCGTGGACGCGCGCCTCATCGGCAACAACTACGGCGGCCCGCACCTCGAGGTCACCATCCACGACTCCAGCGGCGGCTGCGACACCGTCTGCGACGCCGAGGGCGGCTACGCCTACGTCATGGCGGTGCCGCGGAGCGCCGGGGACTTCGCGACGGTGTGCAGGATCCTGACGCCGGGGTGTTGAGAACGGGCTTCGGGCTTCGGGCTTCGGGCCTCCTGGGCTTGTGGTCGGGCTCGGGCTCGGGGGCGGGCTCGGG
>JBMOQZ010000350.1:0-6419 GCA_049322475.1 Myxococcota bacterium
CGCCCACCTCGACGATGTGCAGCGCGCGCGACCGGCCCGTCTTCCGCGCGTCGAGGTCGACGCTCCGCGCGTGGACGCCCAGCACGGGCCGCCGCACCTCCCCGTGGCGCATCAGCACGGATGCCACCCACCCCGCGGTGTGCGCGGGGACGGCGAAGCCGAGGCCCTGCGCCCAGGGCACGATCGCGGTGCTGATCCCGACCACCTCGCCCTCGGCGTCCACGAGCGGTCCGCCCGAGTTGCCCGGGTTGATGGCGGCGTCGGTCTGGATGAGCCCCTCGAGCGGCCGGCCCCGCCGCGCGGGCAGCGCGCGGTCGGTCGCGCTGACGACGCCGAGGCTGACCGAGCGATCGAACCGGAGTGGGTTGCCGATCGCCACGACGATCTGCCCCACGCGGACGTGCGCCCGATCCGCGAGCGGCAGCGCCACGAGGTCGGTGGCGTCGGCCTTCAGCACGGCCACGTCCGTCGTCGCGTCGACGCCCACCACCTTCGCCGCGAGGTCCTCGCCGGCGAGCTCGACGCGGACCTCCTTCGCGCCCTGCACCACGTGGGCGTTCGTGACCACGAACCCGTCCGGGGCGAGCACGAAGCCGCTCCCGCGCCCGCGCCCGTGCGCGACCCCGACCACCGCCGGCGACACCCGGGCGACCAGCGCCTCGAGATCGCGGGAGAGCAGCGAGAGCAGCGTCACGACCGCGTCCCCAGCGTGATCGTCACGTCGAGGGGCTCGCCGGCGCGCAGCACGCGGAAGGTCGCCGTCGCGCCGGCGCGGTCGCCGTCGAGGTGCCCGAGGAGGTCCTCCGGGCGGGCGAGCGGGCGGCCGTCGACGGCGAGGAGCGCGTCGCCGAGCACGATCCCCGCGGCGTCGGCGGGGCCCTCGGGCTGCACGGAGGTGACGAGCAGGCCGTTCTCCTGTCCGGCGCGCGCGGCCGCCTTCGGGTCGAGCCGCACCGGCCACGTCGCGACGCCGACGAACGCGCGGCGGGACCGACCGTGGGCGAGGAGGTCGCCGACGACGCGGCGCAGCGTCGCCGTGGGGATCGCGAGCGAGCTGCGCCGCGACAGGCCCGACGTGTTCAGCCCGATCGCGCGCCCGCCCGCGTCGAGGAGCAGGCTCCCGGAGAAGCCCGGCCAGGGCCCGAGGCCCGTCTCGACGTAGCGGTCGACGCGGCCGCCGGCGGGGGTGCGCCAGGGGCCGCCGAGCGACTGGACGATGCTGACGGTGGCGCGGGCCGGCGACACGGCGAAGACGAGGTGGCCGACCTTCAGCCCGTCGGCGTCGGACCACGCGGGGCGGACCGCCGGGCCCGTGAAGCGGAGCGCGGCGAGGTCGGTGGCGGGATCGACGCCGGCGACCGTCGCCGGCACGGTGTCGCCGTCCGGGAGGCGCAGGCGGGGCTCGCCGGCGCGCTCCAGCGAGTGGGCCGCGGCGATCGCGACGCCGCCCTCCCACACGGCGGCGGTGCCGCCGCCGGACAGGGTGAGCGTGGTGCCCGCGGCGGACTCGACGACGCGGGCGAAGGACTCGGAGAGCTCGGATGCGTGCATGGAGGAACCGTAGGTCCCGCCGGCGAGCCCCACCATCGGACGATCCGGCAGGGGCGACCCGCCCGTTCGGGCAGGTCGCGGCCCGCTCACACGGTCAGGAGCCCCGCGCGCAGCGCGAGCACGACGGCCTCCGTGCGGCTCTGCGCGCCGAGCTTCGCGAGGACCGCGTTGACGTGGAATTTCGCGGTGTGCTCGCTGATCCCGAGGCGGTCGGCCACCAGCTTGTTCGGGAGGCCCTCGGCGAGGAGGCGCAGGACCTCGCGCTCGCGGGGGGTGAGCGGGTCGGCCGGCGAGGGCGGGCGCTTCAGCGAGGCGGCCACGGCGGGCTCGACCACCACGAGCCCGCGGGCGACCGCGCTCACGGCCGCGCCGATGCGCGCCGGGTCGCTGTCCCGCCAGAGCACGCCCGCGGCGCCGCCGCGCAGGGCCTCGGCGGCGTCGTGCTCGCCGGCGACGAGGGCCACGACGGGGGCGTCCGCGGCGCGCGGCCCGTCGGCGACCACGACGTCGTGGGGCTCGCCGGGGGCCACCACCTCGGCCTCGCCGGCGAGGAGCGCGGCGATCCCCCCGCGGGCGAGGGGGTCGTCGGCGGCGACGTGCACGCGGACCGGGGGACGCACGACCCTCCCCCATAGGCACGGATGCGGGCGGTGGATAGCCTTCCCGTCGATGTGGTGGGCGTCGGCGATCTCCGAGAAGCCACGGCTCGACGAGGCGCTGCAGGAAGGGGTCGCCGGGGTGCGCGCGCGGATCGGCGGCACGCCCGACCTGCTCGTGGTGTTCGTCTCGCCGCAGCACCGCGCCGCGGCGCCGCTGATCCCCGGCCGCCTGCAGGAGATGTTCGGCGGGGGGCTCGTGATCGGCTCGACCGGCGCGGGCGTGATCGGCGGGGGCCGCGAGGTCGAGCGGAGGCCCGCGATCTCGCTGACGGCCGCCCGGCTGCCGAACGCGCGGATCGCCCCCTTTCGCGTCGCGCCCGGCGTCATTCCCGCGGGGGACCCCGTCGCCTGGCACGCCCGCGTGGGCGTCACCCCGGAGCAGCAGCCGGCGTTCGTGCTGCTCGCCGACCCGTTCTCCTGCGACGCGGCCGGGCTCGCCGGCACGCTCGACGCCGCCTGGCCCGGCGCCGTGAAGGTGGGCGGGCTCGCCAGCGGCGGGATGGCGCCGGGGCAGAACGCCCTGTTCCTCGACGGCGAGGCGCACGACGCCGGGGCCGTGGGCGTCGCGCTCTGGGGCGACGTCGTCGTGGACGCGGTGGTCGCCCAGGGGTGCCGCCCCGTCGGGAGCCCGGCGCGTGTCACGCGCTGCGAGGGCAACGTGGTGTTCGAGCTCGACGGGCGCCCGGCGGTGCTCGTGCTCGAGGCGCTGCTCTACGCGATGACGGACGCCGATCGCGAGCTCTTCCGCCGCTCGCCGATGGTGGGGCTCGCGATCGGCGAGGGCGCGACGGGCCGCCGGCCGGGCGACTTCCTGCTGCGCAACCTCATCGGGCTCGACCGCAAGGCGGGCGCGATCGGCGTGGGTTGGCCGATCGTCGAGGGCCAGGCGCTCCAGTTCCACGTCCGGGACGCCGCCGCGAGCGCGGCCGATCTGGACGCCGCGCTCGTCCGCCACCGGGCCGAGGCGCCTCCCACCGCGGCCGCCGGGGCCCTGCTCTTCTCGTGCCTCGCGCGCGGCGAGGCGTTCTTCGGCGCGCCCGACCACGACAGCGACGCGTTCCGCCGCCACCTCGGCGACGTCCCGATCGGGGGTGTGTTCTGCAACGGCGAGATCGGGCCGGTCCGTGGCTCGACGTACATCCACGGCTACACGAGCTCGTTCGGCGTCTTCCGCCCGCGCGGGTGGGACTGACCGGTGTTAGCGTGCGCGCGCACGGAGCACCCCATGCGCGTCCTGTTGCTCACCAGCGGCTTCTTCCTCCTCGCCTGCAGCGGCCTGTTCGACAAGAGTGACGACGAGGACGAGGACACCGGCGACGAGCGCACGTTCGACGGGGACGCCGACGTCGACGCCGACGCGGACGCGGACGCCGACACCGACACGACCGAGGAGCTGGACGTCGACAACGACGGCGACGGCTACACCGAGAACGAGGGCGACTGCGACGACCACACCGAGCGGGTCAACCCCGACGCCCGCGACGAGTGCGACAACGGTCGCGACGAGGACTGCAACGGGCGCGTGGACGACGGCCCCGGCTGCGACGAGACCACCTCCGGCTCCGACACCGGCCCCGCGTTCGCGTACTGGACCGGCGGGATCGAGACGAGCCGCGGCAGCTTCGTGTCCGGCCGCTTCGGCTGGTCCTACTACGGACTGCAGATGGGAGACTGGGTCTGCGTGGCCGAGGGCGAGATGGAGTACGAGGGCCGCGGCGCGGATGGCTGCCCCGACTGCACCTGGGCGTTCAACCTCTCGGCGATCCAGAACTCGACCGCGGAGGGCGACTATTGCCAGAGCGGCAACATCCAGTGGTCCGACGGCGACCTCGACGGGTACATCGACTACGACTGGGGCTTCGCCGAGACCTACGAGTACGACTACGACGGGAACATCCTCGTGTTCGAGACGAACGTCCTGCTGTACTCGACCGACGGCTGGTTCGTGTTCGCGTTCTCGTTGCCCGACTACGGCATCTACCAGACCTACGGCGACGCCGAGTCCGTGCAGTTCTACCGCATGATCACGTCGAGCTCGGGCGACCCGTACTACTACTACTACTACCCGTAGGTCCGGTCAGTCGGGCTCGACGGGCTCGGCCATCCCGAGGGCGGTCGCGAGGCCGGCCTCGGGCGTGTCGAGCTTCTCGGACCACGTGCTCTCGAGCGCGCGGTAGTCCTTGAACTGCTTGGACAGGGACTGGATCTGGCGCTCGAGCGCGCGGCGCTTGATCTCGTCCTCCTGCGTGAGGCCCTCGCGTTGGGTGAGCTTCAGGTCGGCGAGCTCGCGCTGCATCTCTGCGAGCAGCTTGTCGCCGGCGGCGAGCTTGTCGTCGAGGGTGGGGGCGTTCCGGTAGTCGTCGACGTAGCGGGCCATCGTGGACGTGTCGGCGCCGGCGTCGCCCATCTCGCGCACGAAGGTGACCTGCTTCTGGAGCGCGAGCTCGACCTGGGTGCGCGCCGTGATCTGCTCCTCGCGCACGCTGTCGACGATGCGGGCACCCTGCTGCGCCTCGCGCCACCCGAAGAACACGAGGAGCGCGGCGGGGCCCGCGACGTAGCGTGCGACGAACCCCGACGCGCGGATGAAGAGCAGGAGCGTGCGCGACGCGGCCTGGTGGGCCCCCTTGGCGGTGTCGGAGGCGAGGTTCAGGCCGGGGATGGCGCCGCCCTCCTCGTCCTTCTGCGCGACGGGCTTGAGGCGCTCGAACTCCTCGCGGAGCTCGTATTCGTCGGGCACGCGGACGGGCTCGCGCGCGGGCCGCGGCCCGGGCGGGGCGAGCGACGCCGCCGGGGCGTCGCCCTGGGTCGTCGCGGTGGAGGGGATCGCCAGCTGAGAGGCCTGCGGCGGGGCGATGGTGCCGGTGTCCCGGCGCGGGAGGGCGTCGCCCATCGCGAAGGTGTCCGAGCTGTCCGGCCCCCTGGACGACGGCCGCTTCATCTCGAGCGTGCGGCGGAGGAGGTTCAGCTCGTTCGGGGCGATGGTGGGGTTGGTGGGGGGCCGCGGCGCGTCCATCGGGATGCGCGTGTCGAAGGGCGTCGCGAGGTCGCCCGTCTCGAGGCGGAAGCCCTCGCCGTAGAGGGCCTCGGCGAACTCCTCGCAGTTGGGGAAGCGCAGGTTGGGGTCGACCTCGAGGGCGCGGGCCACGGCGAGGTGCACCTCGGGCGGGAGGTCCGGCTCGCGCTCGTGGATCGGCACGTACTCGCCCTTCGTCGTCGCGTTGAGCGTGGCGAACAGCTCGTTCCGGAGGAAGGGGGCGTCGCCCGTGAGCATCTCGTAGAGCAGGCAGCCGAGCGCGAAGACGTCCGCGCGGCGGTCGACCTTGCCCGAGTCCTCGACCTGCTCGGGCGCCATGTACCCGGGGGTGCCGAGGATGGACCCCGCGCGGGTGACGGCCTTGTCCTCCATGTCGCGGGCGACCTTCGCGATGCCGAAGTCGGTCACCTTCGCGACGATGCCGCGCGACGTGACGGCGAGGAGGATGTTCGCGGGCTTCAGATCGCGGTGGAGCACGTCCGAGCGGTGGGCCGCCGCCACGCCGGAGAGGATCTGCTGGAAGAGGGAGAGGGCCTCGTCGCGGTCGAGGCGGCCCTCGTCGAGCGCGTCGCGCAGCGAGGAGCCGTCGACGTACTCCATCACGAGCCCGGTCTGCCCGTCGATCTCGAGGACGTCGGTCACGGCGACGACGTTCGGGTGATGGAGCCGCGCCTGGATGCGCCCCTCCTGCAACAGCCGCTTGGCCATGTCGCCGCGCTGCTGGTGGAGGAGCTTCAGCGCGTGCACCGACTGCAGCGCGGAGTGCTGGACGCGGTACACGGTCGCGATCCCGCCCTCGCCGATGAGGCCGAGGACCGTGAAGCGGCCGATGTGGTCGCCGACCTGCAGCATGCGCGGATGGTACCCGAAGGCGGAGGGGCGGGGACAATATGGTGCCCTCGGGGGCAAAGGCGACGGGGGAGGCAAACTTCCCATGCGGGTTTTCTCCCTCCGGCCGCGGGCAGGCGCGCCCGTCCGCGTCGGCTCCGGAGGCGTGCCGGGGGTGCGGACGGGGTTGGCCGCCCGGCGGTCGCGCGGTGGGCGGCCCTCCAGCGGCCGGAGCGCGCGCGCCTTCGCCACGATGGCGACCTCCTCCACCGGGCGCAGCCGGGCGCCGTCGCCCTCGCTCCGCTCGTGCTCTGGCGCCTCCCCTCACGGTCGCGCCGTCCTGG
>JBMOQZ010000351.1:0-6406 GCA_049322475.1 Myxococcota bacterium
GCCCGCGCCGTGGTCGGCCCCGACCCGTTCGACGCCATGGGCCGCGCCCTCGCGCTGGCGAAGGAGCGCCTCGGCGGCGGGAGCGAGCCCGCCTACCACGTCGCCTACGCACTGAACGAGACGCGCACGCTCACGCTGCAGGGCACGCACGGGGCCGTCGCGGCCGTGCAGCGCAACCACAGACGCACCGGCGACGTCGACCTGCGCGTGGGCTCGGCGAAGCTCGACCACACCCACAAGCTGCGCGACGCGTCGTGGTGGTCGGAGTCGCCGCGCCCCACGCTCGACGCGCCGCTGTACGACGCCGGAAAGGCCCTGTTCGAGCTCTTCGTCCGCGGCACCGACGACACCTACCGCGCCGCGCGCCGCCGCCTCATCAAGGTGCGCGCGAACGCGTCGGTGAAGGTCGAGCGCGCCGACGCGAGCGACGACTTCTCCCCCGCGCCCGTGGTGGTCGTCTCGGAGCCGCCCGCCCGCCTGCAGGTCGACGAGGCGGCCTGGACCGCGCTCGTGCGCGAGGCGAGCGCCCTCTACCTGAAGTACCCGGCGATCATGGACAGCGCGGTGCAGCTCGCGGTCACCGAAGAGCGCCGCTGGCTCGCCGACTCCGACGGCATCCGGGTGCACGACGGCCGCAACCACCTCCGCGTCGCGACGTGGGCCGACACCGTCGCCGCCGACGGGATGCAGCTCCAGATCTACGACTACGTCGACGTGGCCTCGGTCGACCACCTTCCCGCCCGCGACGCCGTGCTCGCGATGGTGAAGGCCGCCGCCGAGCGCGTCACGGCGCTGCACGACGCGCCGCTCATCGAGCCGTACTCCGGGCCGGCGATCCTCCGGGGGCGCGCGGCGGGCGTGTTCTTCCACGAGATCTTCGGCCACCGCGTCGAGGGGCACCGCCAGAAGGACGAGGACGAAGGCCAGACGTTCACGCACCGCGTCGGCGAGGCCGTCCTGCCGCCCTTCCTCTCCGTGCTCGACGACCCGACCGTCGCCCGCCTCGGCGACGTCGATCTGAACGGCCACTACCGCTGGGACGACGAGGGCGTCGCCGCCGAGCGCGTCCAGCTCGTCGACCGCGGCGTGCTGCGGGGCTTCCTGTTGAGCCGCTCGCCGATCGAGGGCTTCCCGAAGAGCAACGGCCACGGCCGTCGCCAGCCGGGCAACGCGGTGGTCGCGCGCCAGGGCAACCTCATGGTGGAGGCGCACCAGACCGTCCCGTACGCGAAGCTCCGCGACGCGCTCGTCGCCGAGGTGAAGCGGCAGGGCAAGCCCTTCGGGCTCGTGTTCGACGACATCAGCGGCGGCTACACCTTCACCGGCCGCAGCGAGCCGAACGCGTTCACGGTGCAGCCCGTCACCGTCTGGCGCGTGTACCCGGACGGGCGCCCCGACGAGCTCGTGCGCGGCGTCGACATGATCGGCACGCCGCTCTCCACCTTCGCGGGCATCCTCGCCGCCGGCGACGACCGCGACGTGTTCAACGGCGTGTGCGGCGCGGAGAGCGGCTGGGTGCCGGTGTCGGCGAGCTCGCCGAGCCTGCTCGTGCGCGAGGTCGAGGTCCAGCGTCGCGAGAAGGGGAACGATCGGCCGCCGCTGCTGGCGGCGCCCACCGAGGGTTAGCTCCCCTCCTGCCACGCGGTGAGGACCTGGCGCGGCGCCACGTCCTCCCAGACCGACACCTCGCCGTCCGGCCAGACGACCTCGACGCGGTCGATCACCTCGGCGTCGCCGAGGCCGAAGTGGGCCTCGGGCGGGAGGTGCGTCGACAGGCCGCTCGACGCCGTGATCCAGCGGCCGTGGGCCACGCCGTCGGCCCACACGCGCACGCGCGCGCCGATCGCGCGGGTGTTGGGCGGCCGCCCGCGCACCCGGACCTTCACCCACGCCTCGCGCCCGCACGATGCGCGGAAGAATGCGCCCGCCTCGGCGTGGCCGTGGGTGACCAGGTCGACCCACCCGTCGTCGTCGATGTCCACGGCGGCCACGGCGCGCCCGTTCCCCTCGTCGTCCACGCCCCACTCCGCCCCGACCTCGCGGAAGGTGCCGTCGGCCTGCTGGAGCCACAACGCGTCCGGCTGGATCTCCGGGTTCTCCCCGTGCGCCTCGTCCGCGCTGGCGGGCCCGAACGCCCCCACGAGGTCGGCGCGGCCGTCGTTGTCGAAGTCCGCGAAGTCGAGCCCCCACGCGACGATCTGCGGGTCCTCGGGGAGGAGCCCGCGCGCCAGCGCGGCGTTCCCCCAGGTGGCCGGGCCGTACGTCTCGAGCAGGGCGATCTCGCCCCAGCCGGCCACGGCGAGGTCGGGGACGCCGTCCTCGTTGAGGTCCGCCACCGCGAGGCCCATCCCCGAGATGATGATGTCGGCGCCCGCGTCGACGTGGTGGGAGAACCCGCCCGCGCCGTCGTTGCAGAGGAGGTAGTTCCCGCCCATCTCCGGGCGGTCGTTCACGAGGTAGAGGTCGGCGTCGCCGTCGAGATCCCCGTCCACGAAGGCGCCGATCTTGGTGTAGGCGTGGATGGCCTCGTACGAGAGGCGGTCGCTGACGTCGCGGAACGTGCCGTCGCCGAGGTTCTCGTAGAGCGAGCTCGGGTCGCCCGGCTCGGGCGGCAGCTGGTCGTGGCGCTCGGCCGCGAAGAACAGGTCGAGATCGCCGTCGCCGTCGATGTCGCCGGCGGGCGCGCTCCGAACCTTGCGGAACACGTCGCCGAAGCCGGCGGTGGCGGTGGCGTCGGTGAAATAGCCGTCGCCGTCGTTAATGAAGAGCTGGGAGGGGTACCAGCCGTTCGTGGCGACGACGTCGAGGTCGCCGTCGCCGTCCACGTCCGCGGGCGAGGCGGAGACGTAGCCGAGGAAGGCGGGCTCGTCGGGCCCCTCGGCCGGGGGGAACCGCGCCGCCGACTCCTCGCGCCAGCCGCCCTCCCCGTCGGCCACGTAGAAGCGGATCGCCGAGTAGTCGGTCACCAGCACGTCGAGGTGCCCGTCGCCGGTGAGGTCGTCCACCGCGAGACCGTCGGCGTACCAGTAGTCTTCGTGGGGCCAGCCCACCGGCCGCGCGGTCGCCCAGTCCTCCCCGAGGTCCGCGCGCGAGAGGCGCCGGTCGTCGGTGGGATCGGCGCAGCTCCGCACGCCGCCCTGCTCGAGCGTGCCCGGGCCTCCCACGACAGCCTCGTCGGCGGCGGGCGAGGCGCAGGCCAGGACACCGGCGAGGACCACGCCCGGAGGATAGCACCATCCGTCGCCTTGCCGGCGCGGCGGCTCGCCCGCGCCCCGACGGGCGCCGCGACGCGCGTGTCGCCGCGCGGATAAGCCGGGACCGTGCTGCTCCTCCTCCCCGCCGTCCTCGCCGCCGAACCGCCCAACCTCGAACGCGCCGTGGTCGCCGAGGTGGAGCGCGCCATGGCGGCGCTCCGGCTCCCGGACGCGCCTCCTCCCTACCTCTGCGCGATCGACGTGCTCGACGGCACCGTCACCTCCGCGTTCGCGGAGGGGGGCGCCGTGGTGGACCGCAGCCGGGACCCGTACCGGACCTCGCGCGTCGAGGTGCGCGTCGGCGACTACGCCGCGGACAGCTCGAACTTCTTCGCCTTCGGCGAGCCCGAGGGCATCGTCTCGAAGCCGCTCCCGCTCGAGGACGCCGTGCTGGCGCTGCGGCGCGAGATCTGGCTCGCGACCGACCTCTCCTACAAGCAGGCGGTCGAGCAGCTCTCCCGCAAGCGGGCCGCCCGCAGCGGGGACCCGACGCCGCGGCCGCACGACTACTCGCCGGCGCCGTCCGCGGTGCTGCCGTTCGCGGACGCTCCGTACCCCGCCGCGGAGGAGGCGTGGATCGTCGGGCTCGCCGAGCGCCTCTCGGCCGCCGCGGGCGCCGATCCCCGCGTCGAGATCGGGCAGGCGATCGCCCGCGACTGGCAGGGTCGCCGGCTCGTCGTCACGAGCAAGGGCACGCGCGCGTGGATCCCCACGGGCTTCACGGTCGTGCGCGTCGAAGGGACCGCGCGGCTCGCCGATGGCAGCACGCTGACCGACGCGCGCTGGTGGGTGGCGCGCGCGGCGTCGCTCCTGCCGCCGGAGGAGGAGATGCTGGCGGCCACGCGCGAGATGGCCGCCTGGCTCGCCGGCGAGCACGACGCCATCGCCGAGGAGGACTACCTCGGGCCCGTGATCTTCGAGGCGCCCGCGGCGGTCGAGCTCTTCTCGCAGCTGCTCGCCGCGGAGCTCGCCGGGAGCCCGCCCGCCGAGGAGGACCAGGGCGGCATGGCGGAATTGGCCGCGCCCCCGTCGGCGCGGATCGGGCGGCGGCTGTTGCCCGCGGGGTGGACGGTCGTGGACGACCCCACGCGCGACGCGCGCGTCGCCGGCGTCTACCCGCTCGACCACGAGGGCGTCGCGCCCCGTCGCGTCGAGCTGGTGCAGGACGGCGTGCTGCGGGACGTCCTGATGTCGCGCATCCCGCGGAAGGACCTCTCCGGGTCGACGGGCCACGGCCGCGCGCTCGGCGGCGACCGCCGCGCGGCGATGCCCGGGTACGTCACGGTCACGCCGCCGCGGACGGTGTCGCAGAGGAAGCTCGAGCGCGTCGCGCTGCGGATGGCCGCGCAGACGGGCCGTGACTACGTGCTGGTGGTGCGGCGGATCGTGCCGCCGGCCCTCGCGGAGAGCGTGGACGTCACGTTCACCGGCGAGGGCCCGCCCGCGGGGCTCGCCCCGCCGTACGAGGCCTACCGGCTCTACGCGGACGGGCGCCGGATGCCCGTGCGCTCGCTGTCGTTCGTGGGCGTGGACCGCCGGGTGCTCAAGGACGTCGTGCTCGCCGGCGAGAGCCCCGGCCCCGTCGACATGCTCGACGGGCCGCCGGGCCCCGGGCGCTACCAGATCGGGCCCACGGGCGGCGTGCCGGTGACGTGGGACGCGCCGCCGGTCCTGATCGCGGAGATGGAGCTCACCGCGAGGCCGGGCGGCGAGCCGCGGGCGCTCAGCGTCCCGAGATGACGACGGGGTCGCCCACGGCGACCCGCCCGGGGACGATCACGCGGGCGTGGATGCCGCGGAGCACCCGATCCGGCACCGCGCGGGTGAGCGCGAGGGCCTCGTCGCCCGCGCGCTCGGCGAACTTCCGGCAGCCGGTGTGCGGCTTGTCCGTGACCTCGAGCACCGCGGCGCCGACGACGAGGCGCGTGCCGGCGGGCAGGGCGAGGTCGAGGTCGACGAACAGGTTGTCGCCGAAGGCCGCGACGTCCTCGGCGAAGAGCCGCGCGACGTCGATCCGCATGAGCGTGACCTGCGCGCGCGGGTCGCGCGAGCCGAGCGCCCAGCGGTCGCCGGCGACGCCCCCCTCGACGGTGAGCTCGACGGCGGCAGGCGTCTCGCGCAGGCCGGTGCTCGGGCGCACGACGACCATGGCGACGGTGCCGCGGTCGCGCGGCGGGGGCGGGAGGGCGGCGAGCGCGTCGGCGAGCATGCGGCCCGATAACGCCCGGCGGGGGAAGAGGGGCCGACACTCCCGAACCCCTCACCCCCGCTTCGCGGACCCTCTCCCCCTGCGGGGGAGAGGGGCATGGCTTCGAATTACGCCGTGCCGATGACGCCCACGCACGCGCGCTGGCTCGTCGGCGCGATCGGGGCGGTCGCGTGCGCGGGCCACGCGCTGGGGATCGCGACGGCGCCGGAGCTGCCGCGGGACATGAACCTCGCGTGGCAACAGGTCCCCGCGATGTACGCGCAGCTGGCCGCGGGCGAGTGGGGGCGCTTCGGCGCCCTCGCCGTGGGGCCGGGCGGGTGGATCCAGGCGGCGATGGCGGCGTGGCTCCGGCTCGTGGGGCCGGGCCCCGCCGCGTTCTCGGCGCCGGCGATCAGGTGGGTGGGGCTCACGATCGTGTCGGTCGCGGGCATGGCGTGGGCGTGGGGCGGGCCCCGCGCGGGCGTCGCGGCGGCCGCGACGGTGGCGCAGCTGCCCGCGATCGTGATGGTCGCGCGCACGGGCTGGGTGCACACGCCGGAAGCGGCGCTCATGGCGCTCGCGGGCTGGGCGCACGCGGCCGACCCGAAGCTCACGCGCGCGCGGACGCTGGCCGCGCTGGCGATCGCCGGGGCGCTCACGATCATGCTGCGCCCCTCCGGCCTCGTCTGGGTCGCGGTGCTCGCCGTCGTCGTCCGGAGCTGGAAGCCCCTCCCCTTCTGGGCGATCGCGGCGCTGCCGACGTTGCCGGTGCTCCGGCAGTACGTGGGCGGCAAGGTCGGCGTCCGCGAGCGCTACGCCGAGACCGTCGAGGGGCTCGCCCACCAGCTCTTCTTCCACCTCGGCCCCCTCGGGTGCGTGCTGGTCGCGCTCGCCGTCGTGCTCGCGATCCGGGGGCGCGTGCGCCCGCCGCTCCTGCTCGGGCTCTGGGCCGGGGTCGCGCTCG
>JBMOQZ010000352.1:0-6351 GCA_049322475.1 Myxococcota bacterium
GGTCGCGGCCGCGGAACTCGCGCTCGCCGTCGCGCTCGCGGGGGCGATCGTCGCGGCGATCGTCGCGGCGATCGTCGTCGGCGCGGGCGACGTCGATGCGGAAGCTCACGTCCGGGAACTGCTCGGAGAGCGAGACCTGCATCAGGTGCTGGATGGCGCGCAGCGTGGCGCCGCCGCGGCCGACGAGGTGGCGCGCGCCCTCGCCGGCGTCGACGTGCAGGGTGACGTGGCCGCCCCTCTGCTCGCCGCGCACGACCGCCTTGCGCTCCATCGCGGCGAGCAGGCCCTTCATCCAGCCCTCGGCCGCGACGAGCGCGGCGAGATCGGCGGGGTCCTTCGCCCAGGCGAAGATCTTGACGGTGTCGGCGCCGGCCGACCCGCCGCCCGCGCTGCGGAAGTGGGCGAGGTCGATCTTGTGCTCGACGAGCGTGGGCGAGACGCCCAGCTGGCCGGCGGCGGCTTCGATGGCGGCGCGCAGGGTGCGGCCTTCGGCGACGACGTGATTCTCGGGAACGGACATCTCGACTCCTCCTCCGTTCACTCCTCGGGAAGCTCGATCGGCTTCCAGGAGCGGGTGTTGTACCACTGCTGGGCGATCGCCAGCACGGTGTTCAGGGCGTAGTACAGGGACAATCCGGCCGGAAGCCCGAACATGAACAGGGCGAAGACCAGCGGCATGAACTTCATCATCTGCTGCTGGGCCGGATCCATGCCGGTCATCGGCGTCATCCGCTGCTGGACGATCATGCCGACGGCCATGACGGCGGGCAGGGCGCCGTAGGGATCGGGGGCCGACAGGTCGGTGATGTAGAGGAAGTCGGCGTGGAAGAGGTCGGGCGTGTAGAGCAGCGCCGAGTAGAGCGCGAAGAAGATCGGCATCTGCACGAGGATGGGGAAGCAGCCGCCCAGCGGGTTGACGCCGTGCTTCTGGAAGAGCGCCATCGTCTCGCGCGTCTGCGCTTCCTTGTCGTCCTTGAACTTCTCCTGGACTTCCTTCAACTTGGGCTGCACGGCCTGCATCATCTTCCCGCTGACGAACGCCTTGCGGTTGAGCGGGTAGAACGCGATGCGGACGAACAACGTGAGCGCGAGGATCGCGAGGCCCCAGTTCTTCGTCCCCTGCTCGAAGACCTCGAGGAAGAAGAGCATGATCTTCGCGAAGAACCCGAAGAACCCGAGGCTGACGGCCTCCTCGAGGCCGTGGCCCAGCTCCGCGAGCCGCTCGTGGTACTTCGGGCCCGCGTAGAGCGTGAACTTCAACGTGGTGGGCTGACCCGCGGCGAGGCCGGACTCCTGCCCGACGAGGAAGGCGCCCTTGCGCCCGTCCGGCAGCGCGACCCACTTCAGCGAGCCCCACGCGGGATCCTCGGGCACCAGCGCGGCGAGGAAGTAGCGGTCCTCGAGGCCGAACCAGCTCACCGGCCCGTCCAGCGCCTGCGCCCCCACGACCTCGCTCGGCTGCTGGAGCTGCTCGAGCTCGCCGTCGATCACCGCGGCGAGGTGGGGGTGCATGTCGTAGGCGCCCTCCACGTCCTTCAGCGAGTCGGCGACGCCCACCCAGAGCGGGCCGGACAGCGCGGTGGGGCTCGAGAAGGTGATCGTGTAGTCGAAGACGTCGGGCTTCTCCGTGGGGGCCAGCGTCTTGGTGACGGTGAGGCCGTCCGCGCCGAGGCGCCGCAGCGTGACCCCGCCGGCCGCCTGCTCCGCGACGAAGGCGCCGCCGCCCGCACCGACGGGCCCCCGGCCGGCGAGCCCGAGCTCGCCCGCCTCGCCGAGCATCGCCTGCGCGCCGCCCTCGGGGCCGTAGGGACGCCAGGGCCCGGGGTCCTGCATCGACACCTTGCGCCAGAGCCAGGTCCACCACGGCGTGACGTCGACGGCGCGATCCCACTGGGGGATGTCGAGGCGCGTGACCGCCCCCGTACAGTTGCCGACCGTCATCTCGGTCGAGTCGGTGGACACGACGAGGGTCTGCGGGACGCAGGGCGCGTCCTCGACCACGGCGACGGGCGTGTCCGACGGCGGCAGCGCCGACGGGGCCTCGGCGACGGGCGCCTCGGGGGGCGTCTCCTCGGGCGGCGGCGGCTTCGGGACGAAGAACGCCGACCACACGTAGAAGACCGCGAGGCACAACACGATCGCGACGATGGCGCGACGCTCGTTCGGCTCGTTCACGAGGGCGATTCCGAGGGGGGCAGCGGGACGGGATCGAGGCCGCCCGGGTGGAATGGATGGCAGCGACAGACGCGCTTCACGCCGAGCCAGCTACCCCGCCAGGGGCCCCAGACGACGATGGCCTCGGCCGTGTATCGGCTGCACGAGGGGTAGAAACGGCAGAAGGGGGGCATCCAGCCGGACACGCACCGCTGATAGCCACGGATGAGCGTCAGCAGAAGCCACTTCATGTCGCGATCCGACCGAGGAGCGTGCCGACCTCGTCGGAGATCGCGGCGAAGCCCGCCTCCGCCGCTTCCGGACGCGCGATGAACACGACGTCCCACGTGCCCGCGCGCGGAGGCCCCGCGGCGCGCACGGCCTCGCGGAGCCAGCGCTTCACGCGGTTGCGGACCACGGCGTTCCCCACCTTGCGGCTGACGGCGAGGCCGACGCGCGACGTGCCGGCTTCGCCGCGCGCCACGACCATGACGAGGCGCGGCGATCGCAGCCGTCGTCCGGTCGACTGAACGCGAGCGAAGTCGGCACTCCGCCTGAGCCTCTCGAAACGCGCGGGGCTACCCGCGCTTGGTGGCAACGGTGACGGAGAGGCGCTTGCGACCCTTGGCGCGCCGCCGCGACAGGACGGCACGGCCACCGGCGGTCTTCATGCGCTCGCGGAAACCGTGCGTGCGCTTGCGACGGGTGTTGTGCGGCTGGAAGGTGCGCTTCGACATGAGAATCCTCAGGGACCGGGGCGGCTAACCACTCGCCGGGTGTCCCGCAAGCCGCGCGGTTCCCGAACTTCGCGTCGCACAACCGGAGAAGCTCCCAAATTCGAAAACATCCGTACGGCGGTCCGGCTAGTTGCGTACGTCCGAGGCCCTTGAGTGTTCGGGTCGCCTGCGGTACACCGTTTTGGCGGGAGCAAGGCGGGCACCCTCTCGGGGCGCCCCACGAACAGGTGCCGGCCGACGGGCCGGAGGGGTCTACGTGTCGATGGAACGGACGTGGGAACAGTTCTGCTCGGCGCTCGAGCGGAAGATCGGCAAGCAGGACATGGAGATCTGGATCCGCGCGCTGCGGCCGGAGGCTGTGCACGAAGATCGCGTGCGGATGCGGGTCGAGAACAAGCACTACCATGACTGGATTCGCGACAACCTGATGCCGGACATCCGCCTCGCGTGGGCGGAGATCCTCGGCCAGCCGATCCAGGTGGAGATGTTGCTGGAGGGCGCCGCGGCGCAGCCGGAGGCGCCGCCGGTCCACGTTCGCAAGGCCTCCACGCACCTCGACCGCAACATGACGTTCGAGTCCTTCGTCGTGGGCAAGTGCAACGAGTTCGCGCACGCCGCGTCGATCGCCGTCGCGGACGCGCCGGGTCGCTCGCACAACCCCCTCTTCATCTACGGCGGCACCGGCCTCGGCAAGACGCACCTCGCGCACGCGATCGGCAACCGCGTCGCCGGGCGCACCGGCGGCGGCGTCTTCTACTGCACCGCCGAGCAGTTCTTCAACGCGATGGTCCGCGCGCTGCAGAACCGCGCCATCGCCGAGTTCCGCGACCGGTTCCGCACCGAGGTCGACCTCCTCATCCTCGACGACGTGCAGTTCCTCGCGGGCCGCGACCGCACGGAGGAGGAGCTCTTCCACGTCTTCGAAGCCATGCGCGCCGAGGGCAAGCAGATCGTGCTGACGGCGGACGAGCCGCCGCGCAGCATCGGCAAGCTCGAGCCGCGCCTGCGCACGCGCTTCGAGGGCGGCCTGCTCGCCGACGTGCAGCCGCCGGACGTCGAGACGATGATGGCGATCCTCGGGTCGAAGGCCGCGACGATGCGCCTCGAGATCCCGTCCGACGTCCAGTACAACATCGCCTCGCGCGTGCGGAACAGCGTGCGCGAGCTCGAGGGCGTGCTCAACCGCCTCTCCGCGCTGCAGGCCTTCTACGGCTCGCCGATCACCATGTCCTTCATCCAGGAGCGGATGAGCGACATCGTGCCCCCGCCGGCCCCGCCGCCGACCGCCGACCAGATCATCCAGCGCGTCGCCGAGCACTACAGCGTGCGTCCCGCCGACATCCGCGGGAACCGCCGCCCCGCGAACATCGCGTGGCCCCGCCAGATCGCGATGTACCTGACCCGCCGGGTGACGAACCTCTCGTTCCCCGAGATCGGCCGCGAGTTCAACCGCGACAACTCCACCGTCCAGCACGGCGTGAAGAAGGTCGAGGAGGAGGCGCGCAAGAACCCCAACGTGCGGGCCGAGCTGGAGATGCTGGAGAAGCTCTTCCGGAACGGGTAGCCGGCTTCTCACGGTCGGGAAGCGCGCCTCCTGGGGACAAGCCTGGGGGAAACCCCGGGGAAAGCCTGGGGGCGGCGAGCGGGACAACTCGGGGGGTCGCCGGACCCCCACCCGAGTCCCCGGCCGACCGATGGACAACCCGCTCGTTGTCCCGCATCCGTCCACGGGTTATCCGGCGCGGAACCCGGCCAACAAACCGGCAGATTCGAGAAATCCACAAAATCCACAAAGCATACTGAGATCATCAGATCGATCTCAGGGAAGAGATCAAATGGACTTCCTGATTCACCGCGACGACCTCCAGCGCGCCCTCGGCCGGGTGCAGGGCATCGTGGAGAAGCGCAGCACCTCTCCGATTCTGTCCGCGGTGTTGATCCAGGCCGGGGCCGACGGCATCCGGCTCGTGGCGACCGACAAGGCGATGACCTTCTTCGGCGACTTCGCGGCCACCGTCCGCGCCACCGGCGAGGTCGCGGTGGACGCCGCGAACTTCAACCAGATCGCGCGCGTGCTCCCCAACGACGTCGTCAGCATCAAGCTCGTCGAGGGCCAGCGCGTCGAGGTGAAGTGCGGGTCGTCCTTCTTCAAGCTCAACGGCTACGCCGCCGCCGACTTCCCGGTCACGCCGCCGCTCGACCAGTCCCGCGTCATGCGCATCGAGGCGAAGGACCTGCGCCGCGTCATCGACCAGACGCTCTTCTCCGTCGCGCCGGAGGACAACCGCTACGGGCTCAACGGCGCGCACGTCGAGGACATCCCCGGCGACACGCGCCGCGTGCGCGTCGTGTCGACGGACGGCAACCGCCTGTCCTGGTCGCAGGCCAACTACGCCGGCGAGCTCGGGATCGGCCGGAAGATGCTGCTCCCCCGCAAGGCGCTGTCCGAGATCCGCAAGCTCGTCGACGGCCTCGAGGGCGAGGTCGAGCTCGCGTTCGGCGAGCGCGCGGGCCTGCTCCGCTTCCCCGGCGTGATGCTGCACGTGCGGCTCCTCGAGGCGGACTTCCCCGACTACCGGCAGGTCCTCCCCTCCAACTTCAAGCGCAAGGTGGTGGTGGAGCGCGACCTCTTCCAGGAGGCGCTCCGGCGCGTGTCGGTCTTCGCGGCCGACAGCTCCCGCTCGGTCCGGTTCGCCTTCTCCGGCGACGGCCTCGTGCTCACGGCGCGCAAGCTCGACGCCGGCGACGCCCGCGAGGAGCTCCCGGTCGAGCTCGTCGGCGAGCCGATCACGATGGGCTTCAACGCGCACTTCATCGAGCAGGTGCTCGGGGTCGTCCCCGAGGGCCGCGTGATGATCGAGCTCGGCGACACCCTCTCGCCCTGCCTCGTCCGCTCGCAGCAGGACGAGGACGCGCTCTTCGTGGTGATGCCGGTCCGCCTCGACTGACCCGTCAGGAGAACGCGCGCCAGAGCACGAGGGCGGTCGCGCCCATCGCCAGCGCCGCGCCGATCACCAGGATCCGCGAGATCCGCCGCCCGGGCACCGTGACCGTGCGCGAGACGTCCGGCACCTCCACCGCGGTGGCAGTGTCCTCGCGCTCCGGCTCGAGCCTCGGGACGGTCTCCTCCGGGCTCGGCTCGACCGGCTTCGGCGGGGGCGGGGCGGGGGCGATCGCCGGGCGACGCGGGCCGCCGTCGAGCGCGGGGATGGGGTCGAGCGGCTCGTCGGCGACGAGGCGCTTCAGCGCGGCGCACGGCTCCGCGACCGCGGCGGGATCGACCTCGGGGGCCGGCTGCGACGCGATCCACGCGAGGATCTGCGTCCGCCGCTGCTCGGGCCGCGGCGTGGCGTGAGACACGCCGGTGGGCTCGCCGGTGAGCGAGCGGTCGGTGTGCACCACGTCGAAGAGGCCGATCCCGTCCTCGCCGGCGGGGCCGACGGCGACGCCCACCGCGTCG
>JBMOQZ010000353.1:0-6349 GCA_049322475.1 Myxococcota bacterium
ACCGCGCCCCTGTCCTCGCACGGGCTCGGGTCGCTGCCGGTCTGCGGGCGCTCCATGCTCCCCCCCGGGATGTTCGCCCTGCTGGAGGCAGGCCCGCTCCTCCTCGCGGGCGTGCTCCTCGAAGTGGCGTGCCTCGTCGGGGTGCGGCGCAGGGTGCCCCGGGTCGCGCTCGTGCCGCTGGCGACCGCCGCGGGCACCACGCTCGCCGTCCTCGCGTCGTGGGGGGCCCAGACGGCGCTCGAGTTCGCGCTCTGTTGAGCCGCGATCGGCGGCCCCCGTATACTTCGGGCGTGGACGCGGACCGTCGGGACGTGATCGTGTGGGCCGGAGGGGCGCTCCTGATCGTGCTCGGCGTGCTCGCCTGGCTCTGGCTCACGCAGCCGGAGGAGAACCTGCTGCCGCAGCAATATCGATACGGGATCCTGTGAACCGGCGAACGATCCTCAAGCTCGGCGCGGTCGCCGTCGCCGCGGCGGCGATCGGCGGCGGGGCGTACGCGCGGCGGAGCCGGCTGCGCTCGGAGACGATCACCGGCGAGTGGCCCGAGGCGGGGCAGGGCGTGTTCTGGCTCCTGCCGGGCCTGACCGACGCGCGGATGGTGGTGCCGGACCGCCCGCACACGCCGGACGAGGCGCGCGACGCGGCGGCGCGCGCGCGGATCGGGCGGGTCCGCACCTTCTTCGTCAACACGAGCGACAAGCGGCTGCGCGGCGCGGACTTCGCGGAGAAGCCGGCGGTCACGCGGCTGCTCGCCATCGGCGACTCGGTGACGTTCGGCTGGGGGGTCGCCGACGACGAGAGCTGGCCGGCGAAGCTCGCCGCGGAGCTCGCCCGTCGCGGCCGGCAGGTCGAGGTGCTCAACGCGGGGGTGCCCGCGCAGCGGATCGAGGCGATGGTCTCGTTCCTCGGGAAGATCGCGCCGCGGTGGAGCCCGCACGGCGTGATCTTCACGCGGCGCCCGTACCCGCAGACGCCCGACCCGGTCCAGCACTACGCCGAGGCGATCGGGCAGGCGCAACGCGCGCTCCCGCAGGCGCGGATCATGGTGGTGATGCCGCCCGTGAGCCGGTTCGACCCGCGCGGGTGCCGGGGCTACCGCGCCGAGAGCGAGGGCGTGCGCGCGCGGCTCGGCGGCACGCCGGTCGTCGAGCTCACGGACGTGTTCCGCGCGGCGCAGGGTCAGCGCGGGGCGTCGCTCGTCGAGGAGGGCGGGCGCGTGCGCGTCGTGCGGCTGGAGACGGGCGAGGCGCTCGTGGACGCCGCGGCCGACGGGCGGGGCCTCCCGCGCGAGGTCTACGACCTGTTCGAGCGCGACGCCTCCGTGCGCGAGGCCCTGTTCTTCGACGACGGGCACCCGGACGCCGACGGGATGGACGTCTTCGCCCGAGCCGTCGCCGACGCGGTCGAGGAGCGGCGTTGGTTGGGCTGATCGCGCTGCTGGCGTGCGGATCGCCCGAGCCGGCCGGCCTGAACGCCGGCGCGCCGCCCGACCTCGTGATCCCCGCGGACAACCCGATGTGGGCGCGGCTCGACGGGCTCCTCGGGAGCCCGGGCGAGTACGGCGAGAAGGACTGGGACGACGTGCGGATGCGGGTCGTCCAGCACCTCGCGACGATCGGGCGCGACCGCGCGCGGGTGAAGGCCGCGCGGCAGGACTGGGCGGGCTGCGCCACCACGTACCGGGAGGCGGCGGCCGAGGTGCGGGCGATCGACACCTCGCCCGGGGTGGGCGTGCCCATCCGCGACACGCTCGCCCGCGCGCTGGAGCGCGACGCGGAGGTGTGCGCGAAGGGTGCCGGCGAGGCCCGTCCCGCCGCGCCGCCCGTCGACCTCGCCGCGTTCGACAGCTTCGAGGACCGGCACCTGCTGCGGGTGAAGCTGGTGGAGGCGTGGGCCGAGACGGTGGATCCGCTGCGGCCGACCGACCCGTGGGGCTACTGGGGCGAGCCGCCGCGCACCACGTTCACCGTCGAAGGGCTCGGCGCGCTGCCCACCGGCGACAGCTACGTCGACGTCGCCGGCTTCCCGGGGCCGAAGGGGATCGGGAAGCTCGAGAAGCTCTCCCTCGACGATCCGGAGTGGCGACGCAGGCTCGAGGTCGAGGCGACGGCGCTCGGCGGCGGGGCCGACGCGGTGGGCGCCCTCCGCGCGCTCGTGGCCGACGTCGCGGCGAAGGGGTGGGGGAGCACCTACTACAACGTGAAGCAGATCCGGAACGAAGGGGTCCGCGTGCTCGCCAACCGCGGCGACTTCGCCGGCGCGCTCGCGATCCTTCGCGACAGCTGGCCGCTCCACGCGCAGGACTGGGCCTGCCCCAACCGCGAGGGCATCCTCCGCGGCATCGAGGGGCGCCTGCTCCTCGCGAAGGGCGACCTCGACGAGGCCGAGCGCGTCCTGGCCGTCGCGCGGGAGGCGTCGCTGCGGTTCGTCCGCCACACCGAGGCGCGCGAGCAGGCGGGGCCCGTGGGGCCGCCCCCCGGACCGAACGGCCCGCCGGGTCCGCCGCCCGGGACGAACGGCCCGCCCGGGCCGCCGCCGCGATGAGGCGCTCGCTCGCGACCCTCGCGCTCGTCGCGCTGGCGTGCTGGCCGATGCGGGACGCCGTCCTCGCCGGCACGGTCGCGGGCGCGGGCCCGGACGTGGCGTCCACGTTGTGGGCGATGTGGTGGTTCGCCGAGGAGTGGAGGGGACCCGCGTGGGGCGCGAAGACCGTCCTGGTCAACTTCCCGGACGGCGCCCACGGGAGCGTGCTCTCGCCGATCACGGCCGCGATCTGGACGGCGCTGCGCTCGCCGCTGGGCGAGGCCGCGGCGGCGACGTGGACGAGCGCGATCTACCTCGGGGCGTTCGCCGCGAGCGTCGCGTGGCTCGCGCGCGAGACCGGGCTCGGGCGCGTGGCGGCGCTGGGGGCCGGCGCGCTGGTGCTCGCGCAGCGCTACCCGGTCTACGCGCCCGGCGAGACGTCGATCGTGGGGATCACCGCACTCACGGTGTCGGTCGGGCTCGTCGCGACGCTGAAGGTCGCGCGGGGCGCGGGGTGGGGGTGGACCGCGGCGCTGGCGGCGTGTGTGGGGCTCACCGGCATCGAGATGCCGTACCTCGTGCCGGTGTTGCCGGTCGCGGTCGCCTTCGCCGCCGTGAAGGGGCGGCGCGGCCCGCTGCTCGCCGGGCTCGTCGCCGGCGGGGTGCTGCTCGCCGCGCTGGGCGCGTTGCACGGCGCCTCGCAGAGCGCGGAGTTCGGGCTCATGACGCAGCCGCAGCGCGTCGGGTTCGGCAAGTGGCGCTGGATCGCGGTGGAGGCGCCCTGGGCGCGGTCGACGGTCACCCACCTGCTGACGCCGGGCCCCGTGACGTGGTCGCTCGACGCGAAGGCGAGCGAGGCGGCGCAGGGGCGCGACTACCTCGGGCTCTCGCTCGTGGGGCTCGCCGGCGTCGCGCTCGTGGCGAGGCCGCGCACCTGGCCGTGGGTGGGGCTCGCCGTCGGCGGCGTGGTGCTCGCCACGGGGAGCGACTGGTTCGGGCTCCCGGGGCCGTTCGCGCTGCTCAACGCCGTGTGCATGCGGATCGTGCGCGGGCTCACGCAGCCGACCCGCTACCTGATGCTGCCGGCGATCGGGCTGTCCGTCGCGGCGGCGCACGGGGTGGAGGCGCTGTGGGAGCGGCGGCGGGCGCTCGGGATCGCGGCGGCGGCGGCGCTCGCGGTGGACGCGTTCGCGTTCGGGGGCCTGTCGCTGCGCCTGCCGGCGATGCGCCTGCCGATGCCGGACTGCGCGGTCGCGTTGCGCGGCCAGGAGCCCGACGCCGGCGTGCTCGTCTGGCCGTGGGACGGGTCGCGCTCGCCCGAGGGGACGGTGCGGCGGCGGCTCCTGCAGATCGCGCACGGGCACCCCGGCGCGCTCTTCGGCGTCGGGAGCTGGAAGATGCTCGGTGAGACGCCGATGGGGAAGCGGCTCGAGGACCTCGGCTGGCGCGACGCGACCGACCTGCGGCGCCCGATGGACCCGGCGCCGCTCCACGCGCTCGGCTACCGGTGGGTGGTCGCGGACGCGTTCGCCGGCGACGCGCTCATGGACATGGCGCGGCGCAGCTTCGGCGAGCCGGTGGCGACGTGCGAGGGGGCGACCGTGCACCGGATCGCCCCGCGTCGCAGCGCTACTTCAGGTCCTTGAGGCGGATCTTCGCGGGGCGGCCGGCGTCGCCCTCGATGTGGTAGGTCTGGGCGACCTGCTTGCCCTGGCGCGTGAGGCGGACGGTGAGCGTCTTCTCCTTGCGCAGCGCGAAGTAGGCGGCGACGGCCTGGACCACGTTGTTCACCTTGCGGCCGTTGATGTCGTGGACCACGTCGCCCGAGCGCAGCCCGCCGTCGCGGAGGATGCTGCAGCGCGGCAGGCCGACGCGGAAGCCGTCCGGCTTGCCGCCGGCCTCGTGGGGCGAGACCGAGGCGAGCTTCATGAGCTCCTTCAGGTGCGACGCGTAGTACTCGACGAGGTCGCGCTCGACGGTCCAGGAGTCGCTGCCGGTGCGGGCGATCTCCTGCGTCGGCTCGGGGCAGGGCTTGCGGTTGGACTTCTTCGGCGAGCGCTTCGGCTCGCGCTTCTTCTTCTCGACCTTCGCGACCTGCTCGGCCGGCTTGCCCTCGACGTCCGACTCGGCCGTCTGCTCGGGCGGCTTGGGGAGATCGGCGTCGACCTTCGGCAGCTCCGCGATGGGGGGCGGCGGGGGGGGCGGCGGGGGCGCGACCTCGGGGGCCGGCTCCTCGTACACGCCGACGTTGACGGGGCCGAGCGCCATCGCCTCCTCCTCGACCACCGGCGGGACGAACGCGGGGCGCTCGGGCCAGGAGAAGGGCTGGGCCACCACGAGCGCCGCGTGGAGCGTGGCGCTGGTCAGGAACGGCAGGAGGAAGCGGGGAGGGCGCATGGGATTCACGAGAGGTACGCGGCCCCGGCGGGAACATTCGAACCGGGCCGGGGGTTGACCGCCGGCTCGGGGTCCACGCGCGCGAGGAGGGCCACGATCACGACGGGCAGCATATCCTCGCCGCGGAGGCCTCCGCTTCCGGAGAGCGCCTCCGTCGCGCGGGCTCCGTCCGGCAGATAGCGGATCGGCATGGAAGGACCGAGCCTCCAGGAGCGCTTCGCCCCGACCAACGCGTGCTTCGGCTGCGGACCCGCGAACCCGCGCGGGCTGCGCATCCGCAGCTTCCCGTCCGACGGCGAGCTCGTCGCGGACTGGACGCCGGAGCCGCACCACGAGGCGTTCCCGGGCGTGCTCAACGGCGGCATCGTCGGGGCGCTGCTCGACTGCCACTCGAACTGGGCCGCGGTGTGGGCGCTGATGACCCGCGACGGCCTCGAGCGGGCGCCGTGCTGCGTGACGGCCGAGTACGCGATCAAGCTGCGCCGGCCCACGCCGACGGGCGGGCCGCTGCGGGTGCGCGCCCGCGCGGTGAAGGTGGAGGGCGACCGCTGCGAGGTCGAGGGCAGCCTCGAGGCCGCCGGCAAGGTCTGCGCGACGAGCCGCGGCGTGTTCGTGCGGGTGGGGCCGGACCACCCGGCGTACCACCGCTGGTGATCAGCGCCGCGTCGTGAGCTGCCCGAGCAACACGCCCGCGGCGAGCGCGACGGCGGTGAAGGCGGTGCCGAGCGCGGCGGCGACACCCGCCGCGACGTCCTCGCGCAGGAGCGCCGAGATGCCGCCGAGGCCGAGCGTGCCCGGCACCAGCGCGAGGATGCCGGGGACGAGGAGCAGCACCGCGGGGCGGCCCGTGCGGCGCGCGGACACCTCGCTCGTGGCGGAGACGACCGCGGCCGCGACGAGCGGCGTGGCCCAGCCGGCGGGCAGGAGCGCCAGCGCGGTCGCGGCGACCGAGCCGACCACGACCCGCAACAGGTCGCGGCGAGCCGCCTGGAGCAGGACCATGAAGCAGACGCCCTCGATGGCGGCGGCCGTGAGCAGGACGGAGCCGGAGGCGCGGGTGGCCGGCGCGAGCTCGCCCCAGGCGCCCAGCGCGGACGCGGTCATCGCCATCCCGAGCGCGACCTGAACGAACGACGCGCCGGCGGACGCGAGGCGGGCGGTGCCGGAGACGAGCTGCCCCGCGGCGAGCTCGGTGGCGGCGACCGTCAACGAGTAGCCGGGCAGGAAGTACACGATGCCGCCGAGCAGCGCGGGCCAGGCGGTGTCGAGCCCGGCGAGGCGCGAGCCCGCGACGGCGATCGCCGTGGCGGCGGCGCTGCCGGCGAGCGCGCCGACGCGACCCGCGCGCGTGTGGTCGACGGCGCGCGCGGCGACGGCGGCGAGGCTCGCGACGAGGGCGTCGCCGGCGAGCCCCCCGACGGCGACGGCG
>JBMOQZ010000354.1:0-59212 GCA_049322475.1 Myxococcota bacterium
CCTCCGCGTCCCGCGCCCGCGCCGCCGGAGCGTCCCGGTCTGGCTGCTGCTGCCCATCGTCGCGGGCCTCCTCGTCTGGCTCCGACCGGCGCGCGTCGACCTCCCGCTCGAGGCGGACGCCGCGGCGGAGGTGGGCCCCGTTCGCCTCGACTGGGACGGAAAGGGCCACGCCGGCGGCACGGTGCGCGACCTGCACGTGGCCTGGGAGGTCGGGACCCTCGCCGTCGACCTCGACCCGGGGAGCGCCGACCTCGAGGTCGTCACCGACGAAGCCAGCGTGCGCGTCGTGGGCACCGTGTTCACCGTCACCCGGGACGCTCTGGGCACCACCGTCGCCGTCCAGCAGGGGAAGGTCGCGGTCGCCTGCGCGGGGCAGGCGCCGTTCACGCTCACGGGCGAGGCGAGCTGCCCGCCGACGCGCGCCGCGGGCATGCTCGGGCGCGCGCGACGCCTCCTCGTCACGGGCGCGCCCACGGGCGAGGTCCTCGCCGCCGTCGACCGGGGACTCGCGCTCGCCGAGGCCGGCGACCCCGTCCGCGGCGAACTCGTCGCGCTGCGGATCGAGGCGCTGGTCGGCGCGTCGCGGTTCGACGAGGCGCTCGCGGCCGCGGAGGCCTACCTCGCGTCGGGCGAGACGGCGCGCCGGGACGAGGTCGCCGCGCTCGCCGAGCGCCTCCGGGGGGTGAGGTGAGATCCTTTTCCGTGGCCCAAGCCTTGTCCTGCGACGGTCAGGGCTACCGCTGATCCAACGCCGCGAGGATGTCCCCCGGATCCGCCAGCGCCCCCGGCCCCACGTCCCCGCACGCCAGCCGCTTGCTCGTGGGCTCGACGACGCGGTAGCGGCCCAGCTCCGCGATCCAGCGCAGGTTGCGCACGACCACGGGGTTGTTCCACATCTCGGTGTTCATCGCCGGCGCGAGCACGATCGGCACCTTCGCGGGCAACGCCAGAAGCACCGTCGTGAGCGCGTCGTCCGCGAGGCCACACGCGATTTTCCCGAGCACGTTGGCCGAGCAGGGCGCCACGACCGCGACCTCCGCCCACTTGGCCCACTGGATGTGGTCCATCGCGCCGGCGGTGGTGCCCTGGAAGGTGTCGAGCAGGACCGGGTGGCCCGACAGCGCCTCGAAGCTCACGGGCCCCACGAAGCGCGTGGCGTTCGCCGTCATGACCACCCGCAGCTGGTGCCCCGCCTTCACCGCGAGGCTGGTGAGCTCGCAGGCCTTGTACGCCGCGATGCCGCCGGTGACGCCGAGGAGGATCCGCATGCGCTCCACGTATCGCCGGGACTACCTTTCCGGGATGCGACTCGCCCACCGCGAAGCCGGCACCGGCACCCCGCTCGTCCTGCTCCACGCCTTCCCGCTGTCGTCCGAGATGTTCGCCGGGCAATTGGGATCGCTCCCGGCGCGGGTGATCGCCCCGGACCTGCCCGGCTTCGGCGAGAGCCCCGGCGTGACGACGTCGATGGAAGAGGCCGCGGGCGCCGTCCTCGACCTGCTCGACCAGCTCGGCGTCGCCCGGGCCGCGTTCGGCGGGGTGTCGATGGGCGGGTACGTCGCGATGGCGCTCCTCGAGCTGGCCCCGGAGCGGGTCGCCGGGCTCTTGCTCATGGACACCCACCCGCACGCGGACGACGCCGCCGCGCGCGCGAAGCGGGAGGCGCTCGCGCAGCGCGTGCTCGCGGAGGGGACGCGGGCGCTGGGGCCGGGGATGCTCGATCGCCTCCTGCCCGCCGGCTCGCGCCACCGTGCGCGCGTGCAGGCATGGATCGACGCCGCCCGGCCCGACGGGGTCGCCGGCGCCCTGCGCGCGATGGCCGGCCGGCCCGACCGCGCGGGGGTGCTCGCCCGGTGGCAGGGGCCCTCGCTCGTGCTCGTCGGCGAGCGGGACCCGCTGATCTCGCTCGACGCGGCGAAGGAGCTCGCGGGGCTCTTGCGCAGCGATCTCTTCGTGGTCCCCGGCGCGGGGCACCTCGCGTGCTTCGAGGAGCCGGCGATCGCCGACCCCGCGATCGGGCGCTTCATGGCCGAGTGCGACTGGGACGCGCTGGCGTGAGGGGTCACTCCTCGAGGATGGGCCGACCGTCCAGCGCGGAGACGAGGAAGTCGCGGTAGAGCTGCTTCGCGTCGCGGTCCTCGTAGATGGCGAAGTGGCCCACGTCCTCGAACTGGCCGAGCCCGGCGGTGATGGGCGCGTCGTCCCAGTCGCGGGCGTTGCCCTCGGTGGGCAGGGCGATGGGCTCGAGCGCGCGCAGCTTCATCGCGTCGGGCTCGCGCGCGGGCTCGCCCACGATCGGCACCCGCGCGGCGACGGCGAGCGCCTCGGACGTGTCGGCGGGCGTCATCTCGTCCTCGACGCCCTCGGTCAGGAGCACGGGGATCGGCGAGGCCTCCCAGCCCGGCTGCTCGGCGAACCACCAGGGGCCGTAGTTCAGCGGGTCGGTCACCTCGGACAATGTCTGGATGAGGCCGATCGCGGGGTGGAACGTGGAGAGGTGTTCGTCCTCCTCGAAGCCGAGCAAAAGCTCCAGCGTGGCCTCGATGTCGAGCGGGTCCTTCCGCTGCATGATGGTGAGCGAAAGGCCGCCGCCCGTGCCCGAGAAGCCCGCGGCGACGAGCTCGGACGAGAAGAACGGCGCGGCGATGGCGCCGACGAGCCCGCCCTGGGAGTGGCCGAAGTAGGCGACGCGGGTGGGGTCGAGCCGGACCTCGCCGCCGCCGTCGTCGCGGGTGAACGTGGCCGTCTCCGCGGTGAGGAGCGCGGCGAGGTAGACCTGGTCGAGCGCGCCCTGGCGGAAGTTGGCCCGCGCGGCCTCGGGGTTGAGGTAGTTGAAGCTGTGGAGGTCGGCGAGGGTGTCGGGCGTGGCGCGGTCGCCGTGGAGCGGCTGCGAGATGCCGACGACGGCGACGTCCTCGCGCCCCAGCACCGTGGCCTCGTCCTGGGCGGAGCCGCCGGCGAACGTGAGGTAGTCGCCCCCCGTGCCGTGGCTGTAGAGCACCACCGGCCAGCCGCCCTCGGGCGGATCGCCCTTCGGGACCGAGACCGCGAAGCGCGTGCGCTCCCAGAAGGCCACGATCGGCGCGCCCGCCTCGTCGAAGCGGAAGCCGCCGCCCTCGGTGGCGTAGGGGCGCTCGCCGTGTTGCCACACCGGCACGGTGGCCCAGCCCTCGTAGAGGTCGTAGCCGTCGCCCGAGTCGCGCCAGGTGACCGGCCCCGAGAGCGGGACGCGGCCGATCTCCTCGCGGATGGCGCGGGCGATGCGCGCCGTCTCGCGGAGGGGGTCCTGGGTGGTGAACGAGACCGCGAGCGACACCTCGTCGCGCACGATCCCGAGGGGCTGGAGCGCCTCCTCGACGGCCCGCCAGCGATCCTCCGACCAGTCTGGCTCCCACGCGCCGGGCGCGACGAGCGGGCTGCGCAGCACCAGCGCGTAGGTGGTGGCCGGGCGCAGCGGGAAGCCCCACACGGGCGCGGCGGCGAGGAAGTGGGCGGGCGTCCAGCTCGTGGCGTCGTCCGTGTACTCGAACGCGAGGGGGACGAGCTCGCCGCGGTGGGGGCTGTCGCGGTCGACGTCGACCAGCAGGATCGGCGAGCCGAGCTGCGTGCTCTCGCCGGGGGAGGGGAGGAGCGAGGTGTCGAGCGAGCCCTCGAAAGAGAGCCAGAGGGGGCTGGAGGTGCCGAACCCGTCGAGCTCGGTCGAGACGGCGAGGTAGTCGTCGACGAGCGGGTAGTCGCCCTCGCCGGGGAACCCGGAGAGGTCCGGGTGATCGTCGACGAGGCGGTCGTCCGACGGGAACGGGCGGCCGAAGAAGCCCTCGCCCGCGAGGACGGGCACGGCGCCCTCGGGCTCGGGGACGCCCACGCAGGCCAGGAGGAGGGGCACCGGCGTCATCGCGCGCAGCATAGCGCGCCTGAAATGCGCGCCGGCGAGAAACCTGCTACTCTTGACGGTGCAAGAGATGACGACCGGCTCCCGCCTCGCTCCTCGCTACTACCGCATCCGGCCGACGGTGATGGCGGAGCTCTCCCGCTCGTCGCAAGCGTTCGCGCGTCAGGGTCGGGCGATCATCGACCTCTCGCACGGGCACCTCCCCGGCGAGATGTCGCGCGACTTCCGGCAGGTGGCGATGGACTCCTGGCGGGACGGCCACTTCACGTACCTCGGCGGCCCCGGCCTCCCGGCGCTGCGCGACGCGATCGTGGACTGGCTGGACATGCGCGAGGGCCGGACGGCGGAGGACGTGCTCGTCTCGCCGGGCTCCCGCGCGGCGCTGTCCGCCGTGCTCAGCGTCATCACGGGCCCCGGCGACGTGGTGCTGGTCGACGCCGCGGCGTGGATGATCTTCCACCAGATCGTGTCCGTGAGCGGGGCGACGCCCGTGCCGTGTGTGCCCGGGCCCGGCGCGGAGACCCGTCACCTCAAGCTCACCGCGGACGACGTGCGCCTGCAGCTCGAGATGATGCCGGGCGTCCGCGCGCTGGTCATGGCGAACCCCGTGAACCCGACGGCGCAGGTCTACGACGCCGAGGAGCTGATGGGGATCGTCGAGGTCTGCGCGGCCGCCGGCGTGTTCTGCATCATCGACCGGCTCTACGGCACGCTGATCTACGACGGGGCGCGTTTCCCGTACCTGCAGGGTACGCCGGCCGTCCGCGACTGGTGCATCGTGACCGACGGGGTCGCCCGCGCCTTCCGCGGCATGGGCGGGCTACGCGTCGGGTGGGCCTGTGGGCCGCGGGACATCGTGGAGGCGGCGACCCACGCGCAGGACCACGGTCCGGGGCCCCCCGGGCGGGTGCCGCAGCGGGTGGCGCTCTCCGCGCTCCAGGCCCCCTACGACCTCGGGCTCGTCGAGGAGCTGCAGCTCGCGCGCGACGCGTTCCTCGACCAGGTGGGCACGCTCCCGGAGGTGCGCCCCTGGCCCGTCGCGGGGACGATGTACTGCCTGCTCGACATGAGCGCCTGGATCGGCCGGACGACGCCCGTGGGCTGGGTGCTCGAGTCGAGCGGCGACCTCGCCGACTACCTGCTGTCCGAGGCGAACGTGCTGGTGATGCCGGGCGACATCGTCGGCCACCGCGGCCTCCTCCGCTGCTCGTTCTCGCACCCGTTGCCCGAGCTCGCGGACGCGGCCGGGCGCATCGCGTGGGCGCTGGGGAACCTCTCGGCGCCGGGGTGACCGTGCGCCTGCGCCATCGCGACGGCTCCGAGTGGAACGTCACGGTCGCGGGCCTCGAGGCGACGATCGAGATGGTGCGGGGCGGACAGGCGTCGCGTCGCTCGCGGACGTTCGCGAAGAAGGCGGAGCTCGATCGCTTCCTGCTCGCCGGCCGCGCGCAGATGGAGGCCGCCGGCTACTTCGAGGCGGACAGCCCCGCCGCCCTCCGCGCCGAGGCGTGCGCGCGCTTCGTGGAGGAGCTGGCCGCCGGCATCCCCCGGACGCCGGAGGTCGCCCGGATGGAGAAGGTCTGGCACTCCGACCGCGTGCAGGAGGCGTTGCAACAGCTGCTCAAGAGGGGCGACGAGGGCGCGCTCGTGCGGCTCGCCGCGTTCCCGCGGGCGGTCGACGTGTTGATCCGGCTCGCGGCCACGTCGGCGACCCCCTGGCAACACCAGATGGCCGCGTGGCTCGCGGTGACGACGCGCTCGCCGCTGGTGGTGCCGCTGGTGAAGCTCGAGCGGCTGCGCATCCCCGACGGGCCCGACCCCGACGTGGAGGGCTACCCGCCCGGCGGCTTGTTGTGGGGCTCGCGGTACAGCGCGCTGGAGCCGCTGATCATCGCGCTCGAGGAGGCGCCGTACGCGAAGTCGCTCGACGACGTCTACGCCGTGTGGCATCCGAAGGCGGTGGCCCTGCCCCGGGCGTTCGACCCCCTGGTCGAGGGGATGGAGCGGGTGGAGCGGGCGGGATAGGGGGCGGGCCTCCTCCCGGGGTCCCGATGTCCGATCCGGTCCGTGGCGCGCTGCTCTACGAAGGCAAGGCGAAGCAGGTGTACGCGACGGACGACCCGTCGCGGCTGGTGATCCACTACAAGGACGACGCCACCGCCTTCAACGGCGTGAAGAAGGCGAGCATCCGCGACAAGGGCGAGATCAACAACCGCATCAGCGCGCACCTGATGTCGCTCGTCGCCGAGGCGGGTGTGCCCACCGCGTTCGAGCGCGTGCTGGGACCGCGCGACGTGCTCCACCGGAAGGTGCAGATCATCCCGGTCGAGGTGGTGATCCGCAACGTGGTCGCCGGCAGCTTCGCGAAGAAGCTCGGCCTCCCCGAGGGCCAGAAGCTGTCGCGCCCCGTGGTCGAGCACTTCTACAAGTCCGATTCGCTCAACGACCCGCCCATCAACGAGGACGCCGCGATCGCGCTCGGCTGGGCGCAGGCGTGGGAGCTGCTCGCGATGCGCGAGTACGCGCTGCGCACGAACGAGGTGCTGAAGGCCTTCTGGGACGGGCTGGGGGTCGACCTCGTCGACTTCAAGCTCGAGTTCGGCCGCGCCGGCGGCGCCGTGTTGCTCGCCGACGAGATCACCCCCGACGGCTCCCGCCTCTGGGAGCGCGGCACGGGCCGTCACCTCGACAAGGACGTCTTCCGGCGCGACCTCGGGGACCTCAGCGAGACGTACCACGAGCTGTACAAGCGGGTGTTCGGAGAGGACCTGCGCGGCTGAAGAGAGAGGAGAAACCGCCAAGACGCCAAGTGAGGCGCCAAGGGCGCCAAGAGCTGAAATGGGCTCCGCCTACTCTGCCGCCTTGGCGTCCTTGGCGGACCTTGGCGTCTTGGCGGTTGCCTCTCCCTCTACCAGAGCACCGGATTCGTGGTCGCCCCCCACCAGGTCCCGCTCAGGCGGTCGTTGTCGGTGGCCTGGGCGTTGGTCTCGTCGATGACGACGCGCTGCCCGCCCGAGGTGAAGCCGTAGAGCGTGCCGTCGTGGTAGCCGAGCCCGAAGATGTCGCTCACGTTGATGCGGCCCACGCGGGTGGTGCTGCCGTCGTTGGGGTCGACCTGCACGAGATCGTCGGCGCCCTGCACCGTCCAGTAGAGCATCCCGTCGGGCAGCCCGATGATGTCGCCGCTGGTGGTGTACTCGCCCGCGCGCACCAGCGTCGTGGCGCGCCCGCTGCTCGTGTCGAGGAACGCCACGGTGTCGCCCGAGGCGACGAGGCGCCCGTCGCTCACGAACGTGAGCCCCACGAAGTAGTCGTCCACCGCCGCGACACGGGCGCACTGCGCGTCGCGGGGATCGATCGAGTAGAGCGCGCTGCCGTCGACGCCGTACATGTAGCCGTCGAGATCGATGGCGATGTCGGTCATGTTCGAGCTGCAGCTGAAGCGCCCGAGGCTCGTCGCGCTGTTGGCGTCCGGGTCGTAGCTGTAGAGCGTGCTCGACGTGTTGAGGTAGACGGGCTCGGTGGCGACGAGGGGGTCGCCGGTGTCGATCGGGGGGTCGGTGTCGGTGACGGTGCCGCCGCCCGTGGTCCCCGTGTCGTCCGTGGGCGGGGTCGTGTCGTCGGGGATCGTGTCGGTGTCCTCGCGTTGCGGGCGAGGCTCCTCCTCTTTCTTCTGGAGGTCGTAGTCGCTGCACGCGATCGCGGTGAGAAGCAGCATCGGAGCCTCCGGCGACCCCCCCGGCGCGTTAGGAGCCCGCGCCTTCGGGAGGTCAGATGCGGGCGCGCGTGTACGTCACCCTCAAGCCTGGAGTGCATGACCCGGCGGGCAAGGCCGTGCAAGGCGGACTCGCGAGCCTGGGCTACGCCGAGGTGCACGACGTGCGCATCGGGAAGTACTTCGAGATCGAGCTCTCCGAGGGCGCCAGCAAGGAGCGCGTCGAGGAGATGTGCAAGAAGCTCCTCGCGAACACGGTGATCGAGAACTTCCGGGTGGAGCTGCCGTGAAGCGGGTCGCCGTCGTCACCTTCCCGGGCAGCAACTGCGACGCGGACCTCCGCCACGCGGTCGACCTGCACGGGATGAAGGCCGTCGCCGTCTGGCACAAGGACACGTCGCTCGGCGACGTCGACGCCGTCCTCCTCCCCGGCGGCTTCTCCTACGGCGACTATCTGCGCTGCGGGGCGATCGCCCGCTTCTCGCCGATCATGGGCGAGGTCATCCGCTTCGCGGAGCGCGGCGGGCCGGTGCTGGGCATCTGCAACGGCTTCCAGATCCTGACCGAGTGCGGGCTCGTCCCGGGCGTGCTCCTGCGCAACGCCGGCCTCAAGTTCTTGTGCCGGGACGTGTCGCTCTCGGTCGAGGGGCGCGAGACGCCGTTCACGAAGGGCGTGGCGGGGCCGCTGCGCCTCCCGATCGCCCACATGGAGGGCAACTGGTTCGCCGACCCCGAGACACACGCCCGCGTCGAGGGCGAGGGGCAGGTGATCTTCCGCTACCGCGGGGGCGCCCCCAACGGCGCGCTCGGCGACGTCGCCGGCGTCTGCAACACCCGCGGCAACGTGCTCGGGCTCATGCCGCACCCGGAGCGGTACGTGGAGGAGGCGGTGGGGGGTCACGACGGCGCGGGGCTCTTCCGCGCGCTCGCGGAGGTGCTCGGATGATCACGCCGGAGATGGTGAAGAAACACGGGCTCACCCCCGACGAGTACCAGCGCGTCCTCGACGCGCTCGGCCGCGAGCCCACGCTCCCCGAGCTCGGCGTGTTCAGCGTGATGTGGTCGGAGCACTGCTCGTACAAGTCGAGCCGCGTGCACCTCAAGCGCCTCCCCACGACGGGGCCGCGCGTTCTGATCGGCCCCGGCGAGAACGCCGGCGTGGTCGACGTCGGCGACGGCCTCGCCGTCTGCTTCAAGATGGAGTCCCACAACCACCCGTCCTACATCGAGCCCTACCAGGGCGCGGCCACCGGCGTGGGCGGCATCCTCCGCGACGTGTTCACGATGGGCGCGCGCCCCGTCGCGCTCATGGACTCGCTGCGCTTCGGCGCCTGGGACCACCCGAAGACGCGCTCGCTCGTGCACGGCGTGGTCGCCGGCATCGGCGGGTACGGCAACTGCATGGGCATCCCGACGGTGGGCGGCGAGACGCGCTTCGACGTCAGCTACGACGGGAACTGCCTCGTCAACGCGTTCTGCGCGGGCGTCGTCCGCACCGACCGCATCTTCCTCGGCACCACCGGCGGACCCGGGAACAAGGTCTTCTACCTCGGCAACAAGACCGGCCGCGACGGCATCCACGGCGCCACGATGGCGAGCGAGGAGTTCGGCGCCGGCAGCGAGGAGAAGCGCCCGACCGTGCAGGTCGGCGACCCCTTCTACGAGAAGCTCCTGCTCGAGGCATGTATGGAGCTCATGGCGGGCGACGCCATCGTGGGCATCCAGGACATGGGCGCCGCGGGGCTCACCAGCTCGTCGGTGGAGATGGCGGGGCGCGCCGGCAACGGGCTCCGGCTCCACCTCGACCGGGTGCCGATGCGCGAGTCGGGCATGACCCCCTACGAGCTGCTCCTGTCCGAGTCGCAGGAGCGGATGCTCGTCGTCATCAAGCCCGGCCGCGAGGCCGAGGTCTTCGCCATCTTCCGCAAGTGGGACCTCGACGTCGCCGAGATCGGCGAGGTGAGCGACGACGGGGTGTGGCGCTGCTTCTGGCACGGCGACGAGGTGGCGGCCATCCCCGTGCCGGTGCTCACCGACGCGGCCCCGAAGTACGACCGTCCGCAGCGCGCCCAGCCCGCGCCGATGCCCGTCCCCGAGGGGCTGACACATCCTGATACATTCCGGGATGTGTTGCTCCTGCTGATGGCGTCGCCGGACGTCTGCGACAAGCGCTGGATCTGGCGCCAGTACGACCACCAGGTCGGCACCGACACGGCGATCGCGCCGGGCGCCGACGCGGCGCTCGTGCGCATCAAGGGCACGGACAAGCACCTCGGCTTCGTCTGCGACAGCAACGGCCACCACGTCGGGCTCGATCCCTTCGTGGGCACCGCCGGGCAGGTGGCCGAGTGCGCGCGGAACCTCGCGTGTGTCGGCGCCGAGCCCGTGGGGCTCACGGACTGCATGAACTTCGGCAACCCCGAGAAGCCCGAGATCATGTGGCAGTTCGCGCGCTCGGTCGACGGAATGGCGGAGGCCTGTAGAGCGCTGGATTGTCCCGTCGTATCCGGCAATGTATCGCTGTACAACGAAACGGACGGGCGGGCCATCCTCCCCACGCCGGGGCTCGCGATGGTCGGGCTCTACGAGGGCCCGACCCCGAAGGTGCGCGCTCGGTTCGGCCGGCCCGGCCTCGAGGTCGCGCTCCTCGGCAGGCTCGGCGAGGGCCACCTCGGCGGCTCGCTCTACCTCCGCGAGGCCCACGGGCTCCGCGGCGTCGGCGCGCCGCCGCTCGTGGACTACGCCGCCGAGAAGGCGCTCCACGTCGCGCTGCGGCGGCTCGTGCGCGAGTGCCTCGTCGAGGTCGCCCACGACCTGTCCGACGGGGGGCTCGCCGTCGCGCTCGGCGAGTGCTGCCTCCCGGTCCGGCCCGGCGATCAGCCGCTCGGCGCCGTGCTCGCCGTGCCCGACGACTCCGCGCCGGGGATGTTCGGCGAGGACCACGGCCGCGCGATTGTGGCGTACGACCCCGCGAAGGCGGCTGCCGTGCGCAGGGCGATCGGCGACGTGCCGCTGACCGTGCTCGGTCGCACCGGGGGCGATAGCCTCGTGGTGGGCGCGCGCCTGTCCGTGCCGGTCTCCGACCTCACGGAGGCGTGGGAGGGCGCGTTCTCGGCCTGGGCGAGGTGAGGGATTGGGCGCGGAGTCGTTGAAGCACGAGTGCGGCGTGTTCGGGATCGTGGACGAGCCCGACGCCGCCCGCCTGTGCTACCTCGGCCTGCACGCGCTCCAGCACCGCGGGCAGGAGGCCTGCGGCATCGTCGCCCGCGACCACGGCCTGTTGCAGGTCCACCGCGGCGAAGGCCTCGTGCAGGAGGTCTTCGACGAGGCGACGCTGCGCGGGCTGCCGGGCGACGCCGCCATCGGCCACGTCCGCTACGCCACGTTCGGCGGGAGCCACTTCCGCAACGCCCAGCCCTTCCTCGTGACGTGGAAGGACGGGCAGGTCGCGATCGCCCACAACGGCAACCTCACCAACGCCGACGCGCTGCGCGCCGAGCTCGAGGAGCGCGGGTCCATCTTCGCGACCTCCTCGGACACCGAGGTGATCCTCCACCTCATGGCGGCGAGCGACCAGAAGACGTTCGTGAACCGCCTCGTGGACGCGCTGCGCAAGGTCGAGGGCGCCTACTGTCTCGTGCTCCTGTCCGGGCAGCGGATGGTCGCCGTCCGCGACCCCTGGGGCTTCCGCCCGCTCGTGCTCGGCCGGCGCGGCGGCAGCTACGTCGTCGCCTCGGAGACGAGCGCGATCGAGTTCGTGCAGGGCGAGGTGATCCGCGAGATCGAGCCCGGCGAGATGATCATCGTGGAGGACGGCAACGTCGAGTCGATCCGGCCCCTCGCGCGCCAGCCGCGCCGGGCCTGCATCTTCGAGTACGTGTACTTCGCGCGTCCGGACACCACCCTGTTCGGCCGCGACGTGTACCCGGCCCGCGTGCGCATGGGCGAGATCCTCGCGCGCAACTTCCCGGCGCGCGCCGACGTCGTCATCCCCGTCCCGGACAGCGGTGTTTCGGCGGCGCTCGGGTACGCGCGCCAGAGCGGGCTCCCGTACGCGATGGGGTTGTTGCGAAGCCATTACGTCGGGCGCACGTTCATCGAGCCGAGCCAGCGCATCCGCGACTTCGGCGTGCGGCTCAAGCTCTCGCCCGTCCGCAGCGTCGTGAGCGGCAAGCGCGTGGTCGTCGTCGACGACTCCATCGTGCGCGGGACGACGTCGCAGAAGATCGTCCGGCTCCTGCGGCAGGCCGGCGCGGTCGAGGTGCACGTGCGCATCTCGAGCCCCCCGATGACGGGCCCCTGCTGGTACGGCATCGACACACCGGACCGGGAGCAGCTCATCGCCGCGCGCCACGACGTGTCGCGGATCCGCGCGTTCCTCGACTGCGACTCGCTCGCGTACCTCTCGATCGAGGATTTGCGCGAGGCCATCGGCGAGGACGGAAGCCGCTTCTGCGACGCCTGCTTCACCGGGAACTATCCGATCCAGCCGGTGGGGCCGCGGCCGACGGCACAGCTCCCCCTCTTCGACGCCGCCTCGCCTGCGACGGACCGTCTGGTATAGTCCCGGCGCGGTATGGCACGCATCATCGGCATCGATCTGGGGACCACGAACACGGCCGTGGCCGTGCTCGACAACGGGCGCCCGCGGGTCATCGAGGACGAGCGCGGGTACAAGGTCCTGCCGTCCGTGGTCTCGTCGAAGGGCGAGGGTCGCTTCGTGGTCGGCCAGGCCGCGGCCAGCCTGATCCTCACGCGTCCCGACCGCACCGTGTACGCCACGAAGCGGCTCATCGGCCGGCGCTTCGACAGCACCGAGGTGCAGCGCGTCCGCGAGCGCATCCACTACCAGATCCGCGAGGCCGCGGACGGCGGCGTGGAGGTCCAGGTCGGCGAGTCCTGGATGACGCCGCAGGAGGTCGCCGCGGTCGTGCTCCAGGTCGCGCGCGGCATCGCCGAGCGATCCGTCGGCGAGCCCGTCGAGGAGGCCGTGGTCACGGTCCCCGCGCACTTCAACCACCAGCAGCGCCAGGCCACGTTGGAGGCGGCGAAGCTGGCGGGGCTCCGGTGCGATCGCCTGCTCAACGAGCCCACGGCCGCGGCGCTCGGCTACGGACACCGCAAGAACGTCGACCGCAAGCTCGTCATCTTCGACCTCGGCGGCGGCACGTTCGACGTGAGCGTGCTCCACCTGCACGACGGCATCTACGAGATCCTCGCCACCAACGGCGACACCTTCCTCGGCGGCGAGGACTTCGACTACCGCGTGGTCGACCACCTCGCCGACGACTTCATGGTGCGCCACCGCGTGGACTTGCGCGAGGACAAGAACACGCTCCAGCGCCTCAAGGACGCCGGCGAGCGCGCCAAGTGCGAGCTCTCCTTCTCCGACCGCGCGAACGTCGTCGTCCCGCACGTGGCCCCGGGCAAGAACCTCGAGGCCCTGATCACGCGCCAGCGCCTCGAGGACATCACCGCCGACCTCGTGGAGCGATGCCTCGACGTGGCCCGCGAGGCGGTCGCCGAGGCGAGCCTCCAGATCTCCGACGTCGACGAGGTGATCCTCGTCGGCGGCCAGACGCGCATGCCGCGCGTGCGCGAGGCCGTCGCCGGGCTCTTCGGCCGCGAGCCGAGCCGGACGGTCCACCCCGAGGAGGCCGTCGCGATCGGCGCCGCGGTGCACGCGCACTCGCTCGAGGACGTCGACGGCCCGCGCCCGGTGTTGCTCGACGTCACGCCCTTCGACCTCGGCATCGACGCCGCGGGCGGCATGTTCGCGCCCGTCATCAATCGCCAGAGCCGCATCCCCTGCACCGAGACGAAGGTGTTCGCCACCGTCCACGACGACCAGGAGAGCGTCCGCGTCACCGTGCGGCAGGGGGAGAGCAAGAAAGCCTCCGAGAACGAGTTCCTCGGCGAGTTCGTGTTCGACGGGCTCCCGCCGGCGCCGCGCCTGCAGACGAAGGTCGCGGTGACGTTTCGCATCGACCACAACGGCATGCTCCACGTCTCCGCGACCGATCCCGCGACGGGCGCCAAGCGCAACATCGGCATCCGCAACTACGCGGAGCACGCGCGCGAGCCCCACCCGCCCAGCGCCGGCGAGGCGAAGGCCGACGCCGCGAAGCGCGCGTCCGACGCCCAGGCCGTGGCCCCCGCGAAGGCGTCCACGGGCACGAAGGAGAAGGTGAGCCTGCTCGCGGGGCTCTTCGGCTCCGGCGGGAAGAAGCCGAAGAAGGAGGCTGCGAAGCCGGCGCCCGCGGAGGCAGCCCCGCCCCCTACGCCCGAGCCGGTCGCCGCCGAGCCGGAGGCGACGCCCGCCATCCACCTCGAGATGCCTCCCCCGCCGCCGCTGTCGGCCGAGGTGCCCGGTATCGACCTGTCGGCCATCGCGCCGCCGCCGTCCGGGTTCGACGAGCCCGGCGAGGCGTACGCGGGCGAGGAGCCCGGGGACGCCGTCCCGCCGATGGAGGAAGACGACCTCTACGGCAACGCCGGCGGCGCCGCCACCTTCGGGCTCGCCGGCGGCGCGTCCGCGGGCGGCGGGGCCGTCGGCGAGGACCCGTTCTCGGACGAGCCCACCTCCTCGCGGCTCTCCACCGGTGACCTGTTCGGCGACGCCGGGCCCCCCGCCGAGCCTCGCCCCGCGCGCGGGCGCGGCGTCTACGAGCTGGACGAGAGCCAGGAGGACGCGTTCGCGTTCCCCGACGACGACGGCGAGGACCCGGCGACGGGCGCCACCGTCGGGCGCGCCGCGCCGCTGGACGAGGGCGACCAGGACGCCTTCGCGATGCCCGAGGACTGGGAAGAGCCGGCGCCGCCGGCGCGTCCGGCCGAGCCGGCGCGCAAGGAGATGATGACCGAGGACCTCTTCGGCTTCGCCATGATGGCCGCCGAGGAGGAGGCGCCCACGCCCGCGCCGTCGCGCTCGCCCGTCGCCGGCGCCGCGCCGCCGCGGCGCGCGGCCCGCCTCGACGAGGGCGACGAGGATGCGTTCGCGATGCCGGACGCCGACTCCGAGCAGGAGCTCACCCGGCCGCTGCAGCGCGCGCCGCGTGCGCTCTCGGAGCCGGACGACGCCCCGCTCGCGATGCCGTCGGAGTGGGGCGACGACGTCACGCGGCTCGATCCCGTGCCGGTCCGCGCCGACGAGGGCGCCACGCGCCCCCTCGGCCCCTCGGCGGCGGCGGAGCGCAAGGCCCGCAAGCCCGCGAAGGTGAAGCTCCACTACAAGCAGTGGGACACGTTCGCGCGCGAGTACCGCGACAACCTTCGGCGCAACGGCGCGTTCATCCGCACCGACAAGCCCCTGTCGGTGGGCCGCGAGTGCGTCTTCGAGGTGGGCGCGCCCGGCCTCGGCGAGCCCCTCGTGTTCCCGGCGGTGGTCGCGTCGGTCTCCGACGGGCGCGGCGGCACCGACGCGGGGATGCGCGTGGAGTACCGCCTCGACGAGGCGATGCGCCGCCGCATCGAGCGCGTGTTGTCGAGCGGGGGGCCCGGGTAGGGCGCGCCATGACGGGGGCGGAGGCGACCTTCGACCGGCTCGCCGGCGACTGGCGGATCTGGCAGCTCAAGCGCGGCCACCGCTTCTCCGCCGACGACATGCTCACGGCCTGGCTCGCCGCGGAGCTGGCCCCGGGCTCGCGACGGCTCTGCGATCTGGGCGCGGGGATCGGGTCGGTGGGGCTCATGACGTTGTGGCGGATGCCCGCCGACGCGCGCCTCTGCATGGTCGAGGCGCAGGAGGTGAGCCACGCGCTCGCCCGCCGCACCGTCGCCGAGAACGGGCTCGCCGACCGGGTGGAGCTCCGGCTCGGGGATCTGCGCGACCCCGACGTCCTCCCCGAGCGCGACGCCTTCGAGCTCGTCACCGGCAGCCCGCCCTACGTCCCCCTCGGGAAGGGCCACGTCTCGCCGGTGCCGCAGCGCGCCGCGTGCCGCATGGAGCTGCGCGGGAGCATCGCCGACTACGCGCGCACCGCCGCGCGGATCGTCCGCCCCGACGGGCTCTTCGTCGTGTGTTTCTCCGCCGGCGATCCCCGGGGCGAGCCCGCGATCGCGGACGCCGGCCTGCACCTGCGGGTGCGCCAGGACGTGATCTTCCGGGCGGGCCAGCCGCCGATGATCGCGCTGTTCGCCGCCACGCGCTCGCCGGGGGCGTGCGATCGCCGGCCGCCGCTGCAGATCCGCGACGCGCAGGGGGCGTGGACCGACGCGTACCTCGATCTGCGCGAGCGCATGGGCACGCGGGTCGAGCGGCGGGGCGTCGCCTGAGCCTGCTCGCGGCGCTCGCCGGGCGCTGCCCGAACTGCCGGGTGGGCGCGCTTTACGCGCGGTTCCTGCGGCTGCACGAGCGGTGTCCCTGCTGCGAGGTGCGCTTCGAGCGATGGGCGGGCACGTGGACGGTGCCCGCGGTCATGGGCAACGGCGCGGGGGTGCTGTTCGCGGCGGTGCTCGGGTCGGAGCTGCTCCGACTGGGGAAGCTGCGCGGCTCCGAGGGCGTGATCATCCCCGCCACGGTCGCCTTCACCGTGGCGCTCTACCCGCTCTGCAAGAGCGCGAGCGTGTTCCTGTTGTGGAAGACGGGCTTCGTCACGGTGGATCCGCCGCGGCTCCTGCGCGAAGAAGAAAAAGACTAAACCCGGACGCGGGCCGACCGATGGAGAGGGAGGAGGCCCCCGGACATGTCCTTCCTCTTCGGTCTGTACCTCGTGCAGCGCGGGATCATCGACACGCGGACCCTCACGCTCGCGCTCGAGCGCCAACGGCGTCGCCGCCCGATGATCGGGCAGATCGCGCTGGAGGAGGGGATGCTCACGCTCCGGCAGATCGACGCGATCCTCGCGCTGCAGGCGCAGTGCGAGGCGCCTTTCGGCGAGGCGGCGGTCGAGCTCGGCTACCTCGACCGCGCGCAGCTCGAGGCGCTCCTGGAGCTGCAGGAGGCCCGCACGCCGCACCTCGCGGACGTGCTCGTCGCGCTCGGCGTGGTCGAGGCCGACGTCGTGTCCGCGGAGGCCGACCGCTTCGGGAGCGTGTCCGCCGAGCGCCTCGGCGAGAACGCGGCCCCGTGACGATCGCCGCGGGCGCGCCTAGTCTCCCGTGGGGGAGGTGGGTGGCATGCGGTGGTGGCTCCTCGGGGCGTTGATCGTCGCGTCGCCGGCGTGCACGCAGCGGGACCGCGTGCGCGCGGAGACGAAGGTGGCGGACCTGCTCGTGTCGCGCGAGCAGGAGCGGGACATCGGCCGGCAGATCCACGAGGAGCTGCGGCAGGAAGGCCTGACGATGCTCGAGGACGAGGTCGTGGTCGCCTACGTCGAGGACATGGCCGACCGGGTCGCCGAGGAGGTCAAGCGGCAGAAGGGCGTGGCGGACCTGCACGTGCACGTCGTCGACGACCCCGAGGTGGTCAACGCGATGGCGACGCCCGGCGGGCACGTGTACGTGTTCACGGGGTTGTTGCTCGAGGCGGAGGACGAGGCGGAGGTCGCGGGCGTCGTCGCGCACGAGATCGCGCACGTCGTCGCGCGCCACTCCGCGCGGCAGATGGTGTACGCGTACGGGTACCAGTCGATCGCCGCGCTGGCGCTCGGTCAGAACCCCTCGCTGCTCGAGCAGATCGGCGCGCAGCTCGCCGGGACGGGGTTCCTCGCCGCGCACAGCCGCTCGGAGGAGGAGGAGGCCGACGAGCTGGGCCTCGGGTACCTCCACCGCGCCGGCTACGACCCCCGCGGGCTGCCGCGGTTCTTCCGCAAGCTCAAGGCGCAGGAGGGGAAGACGCCCGCGGTGATGGCGTGGATCTCGACGCACCCGACGACCGAGTCGCGCATCGAGAACCTGCGGCAGCGGATCCGCGCGCGCGGCTGGGAGGGCGGCGAGGTCAACGCGGCGAAACACGCGAGGGTCGAGGAGCGGCTCACGAGGGGGCGGGGGACTCGGTAGGCGCCGCTCAGTAGACCGGCGGATCACTCGCCGGGAAGCTCTCCTCCGAGCCCTCCTCGACCGCCGCCCCGTCGGGCGCGGCGCCGGGGGGCGCCTGGGCGGTCGCGTGCACCGCGCCGGCGGCCTCGCTGGGCTGGCGTCCGTGCAGGAGGTTGCGGAGCACGTAGGGGAGGATGCCGCCGTGACGCAGGTAGAGCCGCTCCTGCGGCGTGTCGAGGCGCACGCGGGCGCGGAAGCGCAGGAGGTTGCCGTCCGCGCGGCGGGCGACGACCTCGATCCACTCGCCGCCGGTCAGCGCGACGTCCCAGCCCTCGAGATCGAGCCCCTCCGCGCCCGTGAGCCCGAGCTCCGCGGCCGGCTTCTCGAGCTGCAGCGGGAGGATGCCCATGCCGACGAGGTTCGAGCGGTGGATGCGCTCGAAGCTCTCGGCGAGCACCGCGACGACGCCGAGGAGCTTCGGCCCCTTCGCCGCCCAGTCGCGGGAGGAGCCCGAGCCGTACTCGCGCCCGGCGATCACCACGAGCGGCGTGCCCTCGCCGCGGTAGCGGTCCGCGGCGGACCAGATGTCGAGCACCTCGCCGGTGGGGAGGTGCCGCGTGTAGCCGCCCTCCACGCCGGGCACGAGGCGGTTGCGGATGCGCGGGCTCGCGAAGGTCCCGCGCACCATGACCTCGTGGTTGCCGCGCCGCGCGCCGTACGAGTTGAAGTCGGCGGGCTCCACCCCCTGCTCGCGCAGCCACCGGCCCGCCGGCGAGTCCGCGCGGATGTTCCCGGCCGGCGAGACGTGGTCGGTCGTGACGCTGTCGCCCAGCCAGGCCAAGACCCGCGCCCCACGGATCGCCGGCGGAGGCTCGCCCGGCGTGGCGGCGAGCCCCTCGAGGAACGTGGGGCGGCGCACGTAGGTCGACGCGGGATCCCAGGCGTAGCGGTCCTTCGTGGGGGCGGCGAGCGCGTCCCACCGGGCGTCGCCCTCGAACACGCGCGCGTAGGTCCGGGCGAACATCTCGCTCGACACCGTGTCGCGGAGGTCCGCGACCTCGGCGTCGCTCGGCCAGACGTCGCGCAGGTACACCGGCTTGCCCGACGGGTCGTGCCCGAGCGGCTCGGTGGCGAGGTCGACGTCGATCCGGCCGGCGAGCGCGTAGGCGACGACGAGGGGGGGCGACATCAGCCAGTTCGCGCGGACCTCGCCGTGGATGCGGCCCTCGAAGTTGCGGTTGCCGGAGAGCACGGCGCAGGCGACGAGCCCGCCGTCGGCGACGGCCTTCGAGACCTCAGGCGGAAGCGGCCCGCTGTTGCCGATACACGTCGTGCAGCCGTAGCCGACGACGTGGAAGCCCAGCTCGTCGAGGTACGGCTGCAGGCCCGCCTTCGCGAGGTAGGCGGCGACCACCTGCGAGCCCGGCGCCAGCGAGGTCTTCACCCACGCCGGCGGCCGGAGCCCGCGCTCCACCGCCTTCTTGGCGAGGAGCCCCGCGCCGAGCATCACCGAGGGGTTCGATGTGTTCGTGCAGCTCGTGATCGCGGCGATGACCACGGCGCCGTCGCCGATCGGGCCGCCGTCCGGCGCCGGACGGGTCGCCGGGGCGAGGCCCGGCAGCTTCTCGCGGAACGTGTTCGCCACCCGCGAGAGCGGCACACGGTCCTGGGGGCGGCCGGGGCCGGCGATGCTCGGCTCGACCTCGCCGAGGTCGAGGTTCAGGATCTCGCTGAAGAGCGGCTCGGGCGAGCCCGGCCCGTGCCAGAGGCCCTGCTCCTTGAGGTACGCCTCCACCAGCGCGAGCCGCTCGGGCGGGCGACCCGTGAAGCGCAGGTAGTCCAGCGAGGTCTGGTCGAACGGGAAGATCGCGCAGGTGGCGCCGTACTCGGGCGTCATGTTGCCGATCGTGGCGCGGTCGGCGAGCGACAGGCGGGCGACGCCCTCGCCGAAGAACTCGACGAACTTCCCGACGACGCCGTGCTTGCGGAGCCGCTCGCACACGGTGAGCACGAGGTCGGTCGCGGTCGTGCCCTCGCGCAATTCCCCGGTGAGCCGCACGCCGACCACTACCGGGACGAGCATCGAGAGCGGCTGCCCCAGCATCGCCGCCTCGGCCTCGATGCCGCCGACGCCCCAGCCGAGCACACCGAGCCCGTTGACCATCGGCGTGTGCGAGTCGGTGCCGACGAGCGTGTCGGGGAACGCGCGCCCGTCGCCCGTGTCGACGACGACGCGGGCGAGGTGCTCGAGGTTGACCTGGTGGCAGATGCCGGTGCCGGGCGGCACGACGCGCAGGTTCGGGAACGCGCCCTGACCCCACTTGAGGAAGGTGTACCGCTCGTGGTTGCGGCGGTACTCGAGCTCCTCGTTGAGGTGGAACGCGGCGGGCGAGGCCCACGCGTCGACCTGCACCGAGTGGTCGATCACGAGCTCGACGGGCAGGAGCGGGTCGATGCGCCGGCCGTCGCCGCCGAGCTCCGCGATCGCGTCGCGCATCGCGGCGAGGTCGACGAGCGCGGGCACGCCGGTGAAGTCCTGGAGCAACACGCGCGCCGGCATGAACGCGATCTCGCGGGGCGGCGCCGGGGCGGGCGACCACCGCGCGAGCGCCTCGACGTCGTCGGCCGTGAAGCTCACGCCGTCCTCGTTGCGCAGCACGTTCTCCAGCAGGATTCGCAGCGACCAGGGCAGCCGCCCGACGGCGAACCCGCGCCGCTCGAGCGCGTCGAGGCGCCAGATCGTGAACGTGCGATCGCCGACGCGGAGGGCGGAGCGGGCGCCGAAGGTGTCCATGGTGGGGGGCCTCCCGGGAAGGAGCCTATGCACCTATGCTTCGGCTTCCGCCTTCAAGTGGTGCTCCGCCACCAGGAATTCGACCTTCCCCGACTCCTCCGCGAGGTTCACCTCGGCGGTGAAGCGCTGGCCGACGAAGGTGCCGAGGCTCATCGTGTCGGAGGCGACGCGGACGACGCCCTCGCAGCCGTCCCAGTCGAAGCGCACCTCGTCCTGGTCGGTGAACCAGGCGTGCGCGGCGAGCCGGACGAGGCCCGTGCGCTGCTCCTCGTCGAGCTTCACCGGGCAGGCCACGAAGACGAATCCCCACCGCACGGCACCGTCCTAACCGTACGCAGCCGCGGGTCGCGGCCGCTGGCGTCGATCGCCACGAGCTCGACGGCGAGGACCTCGACCGCGAGGCGCGGGCGGGGCGACCACGCGTCGATCGCGGTGGCCACGGGGCCCGTGGGGCGCGTGTCGCCGAAGGCGGCGACGGTGACGTGGGGCTCGTAGGGCGCGAAGCGGACCTCGCGGCCGTGGGGGGCGAGCCGGTCCCGCAGCGCGGCGAGGCCGCCGCCGGGGTCGTGGACCTCGAGCACGGCGCAGGAGGTGAACGCGACGAGGTCGCCGACCTCCAGCACGAAGGGCGGCGCGCCCGCGAGCGCGCGGGCCTGGGCGGCGAGGGCCTCTTCGGCGACGTCGTCGTCGTGGCGCGGGACGGGGGAGGGGAAGCCGGCGACGAACACGGTCACGTGCGGCTCGCCGAAGCGCCGCCCGAGGCCGTGGCCGTCGAGGTGGGCGAGGGCCTCGTCCACGCGCGCGCGCACGGCGGGGACGTCGACGCGGACGAGCCAGACGGCGTAGGTGTCGCGGCCCTTGTGCCACGCCTCGCGCGCGCCCGGCGTGGGGCCGAGCGTGACGGGGGCCTCCCGGAAGCGGGCGCGGACGCGGGACCACACCCGCCCGCGCTAACGCGCCCGCGGGCGAGTCAGACGTGCCGCCCGAGGAACTCGGCGGCGAGCCGGGCGACCTCCTCGAGCGTGCCGGGCTCCTCGAACAGGTGCGTCGCCCCGGGGACCTCCACGTAAGTGGCGAGCGGGCCGAGGGTGGCGACGACGTCGGCGTGGAGCCGGCGCACGACGTGGTCCTCGCCGCCGACGAGCAGGAGCACCGGGCACCTCACCCGTGCGAGCGCCTCGCCGGCGAGGTCCGGGCGCCCCCCGCGCGACACGACGGCGCGCACGCGCTCGGGGCGGTCGGCGGCGAGCCGCAGCGCCGACGCGGCGCCGGTCGACGCGCCGAAGAGCGCGAGCGGCAGGCCGCGGGTCTCGGGGTGGTGCGCGAGCCAGTCCGCCGCGGCCCCGAGCCGCGTAGTCAAGAGCTCGACGTCGAAGCGTCGCATCCCGCCGAGCTCTTCGCCGGCCTCCTCGCGCAGGCTCAAGAGGTCCATGAGCAGCGTGGCGAGCCCCACGCCGTGCAGCGCCCCCGCGACGAAGCGGTTGCGCGGGCTCTTGCGGCTCGACCCGCTCCCGTGCGCGAAGAGGACGTCCCCTCGCGCGCGCCGCGGGACCACGAGGTCGCCGCGCAGCGTCACGCCGCCCGCCGCGACCTCCACCTCCGACTCGACGCGTGTCTCCATGAGTGTCGATCTGCGCACGGGTGATCAACTTTCGACGGGGGAGAGCGCGGATGTGGTGGATGGGCCTCGTCGCCTGCTCGGCGGACCTGCACCTCGCGGCGGTGGAGCCGGTGGCGGACGACGCCGTCGTCGCCGTGTTCCCGCCCGACGGGGCGCGGCGGCTCTCGGGGGTCGTCCCGGTGCGCGTGGTGCTCGGCGCCGAAGCGTCGGGCGAGCGGCCGACCGTGTGGGCGCGCGGCGAGGGGCTCGCCTGCGTCGTCGGGGTGGGCGGGACGTGGGTGGACTGCGGCAACGTCCCGGGCGGCGACCTCACCGTGCGCGTGCGCGCCGGCGGCACCGTCGTGACCGCCACCGGGCTCGCCGACCTGCCGAGGGAGGACGTCGCGTGGGACCTGCTCGCGGACGCGACCGTGTCGCTGGGCGGTCGCGCGGAGCTGCCGCTCGACGGACACCTCGTGGTGGTGCACGAGGCGGGCACGCTCGTGGGCGGGCCGGCGCGGGAAGGGGAGGGCGAGGGGCTCGAGATCATGGCGCCGGGCATGACGCTCGTGCTCCCGGCGACCGAGCTGGGCGGCGCGTTCCACGCGGCGTCGACCGCGACGTGGCTCGTGCTGCGGGTCTCCGACGGGGCGATGCCGCTGCTCGTGCTCGACGTGTCGCTCGAGATCGACGCGGACGGCGCCTTCGTGCTGGAGGCGGCCCTGCCGGCGTTGTCGGTCCTCCAGCTCACCGAGGCCACCGACGCGCCCTTCGACGCGCCGCTCGACCTCGACCGCGACGGCGACGGCCGGGGCGACGCCACCTCGCTCCGGCTCGAGGGCGTCGCCGCGCCCGTCACTCTGGCGGGGTGGTCGCCGAAGGGCTGAACGCCACGCGGCCGAGCTCGACGGTCGGGTCGGCGAGCGAGGAGGCCTTCACGCCGAGGTCCGACACCGAGTAGAGCGCGTCGCCGATGACGAGGGCCCGGCGCATCCACGCGACGGCGGCGCAGTCCTCGGCGCCGTCGCAGGCGGGCGAGAGGTCGCCGTGCTCGACGAGGCCGAGGGGGACGAAGCCCGTCCCCGGATCGGCGTGGTAGACGGCGAGCCCCGAGCGGGTCGTGGTCCCCGTCCACCCGTACACCGGCAGCGCGAGCGTGTTCTCGTAGAGCAGGAACGCGTGCGGGTCCCACAGGGCGTCCGACCAGCTCCCGTCCGTTGCGAGCGTCTCGCGCGCGACGAGGCTCGGCGCGGCGAGGTCGCCGACGTCGTAGAGGCTCAGCGAGAGGTCGGTCACGACGCCGGCCTCCTCGCCGTCCATGCCGACCGCGACGAGGCGATCCGCGCCCCAGGGGTGGAGGTACGACGACCACCCGGGGACCACGAGCTCGCCGGCGACCACGGGCAGCGCGGGATCGCGCAAATCCAGCACGAGCAGCGGGTCGACCTGCAAGTACGTCGCGAGGTAGCCCACGTCGCCCTCGAAGCGCGTCGCGTAGACGTACTCGCCCGGCGCGAGGCCGCGGAGCTCGCCGACCCTCACCAGCGCGCCGTCGCGGGCCTCCAGGACGAACACGCTCGTGGACGCGCCGGTCGCGTCCCACTCGCTCGTGGCGAGCCGCAGGGCACCGGCCTCCTCGTCCATCGCGAAGCGGCTGGGGAGCCAGCCGGGCACCGAGCCGCTGGCGTCCCAGGCGGCGCCGGCGAGCGCGAAGCGGTGGATCCGCGTGGTCGCCGACGTGCCGCCGTCCAGCCACGTGCTCGCGGCGGACGCGACGTAGAGGTGCTCGGCGGAGGCGTAGACCATCCACCCGTCGGCGAACACGCCGGTCGCTGCCAGAGGGCTCGCCCCGGTCAGGTCGAGGTGGACGACGGAGACGATCTGCCCCGCGGGCACGCCGCCGGGTCGCCAGAGCTGGTCGCAGGCGAGGAGCATCCCGGGCTCGCCGTCGACGCGCGCGCCGGGCACGAGGTCCTCGTCGTCCAGCCCGGCGACGAGCTCCTCGACGTACGGGCGGAGGATGCGCCGGGCGGCGAACAACGCGGCGGCGCGGTCGCGCGGCCACCCGGAGGCGTCCCACTCGGGCAGGGCCACGCGCTCGGCGATGCGCCAGAGCTCCCGCGGCGTATCGAGCCACGTCGCGACGACGAGGTACACGTCGTCGCCGATCCGGCGGCCGTCCACGAAGGTGCCCTCGACATCGACGCGGGTGACGAGGCCCGGGTCGGCGGGAGTCGCGAAGTCGAGCACCTCGGCGCGGGTCCAGAGCCCGTTCGATCCGGGCACCGACACGAGCACGCCGCGCCCGTCGCCGAGCAGGAGCCCGAGGCCGTAGCCGGGGATCGCCTTCGCGCCGACCTTCGCCATCGCCTCGGGCGGCACCGCGTCGAGGATGGAGAGCTCGGTGGCCTGGACCACGTACAGGTGCTCGCCGTCGGTCTCGACCAGGTCGGGCTCGTCGAGGCCCGGCTCCTGGACGTTGCCGTCGGACGCGAGCGCGGCCGGCTCGCCCGCGGCGCGCTCGTAGACGACGCCGCCGCCGTACCAGGCCGACACCACGGCCTCGACCCAGGCGTCGACCGTGTAGGCGCGCAGATCGTCGCAGTCCTCGAAGCGGCGCATGCCCCCGTCCCCCGTCCCGATCGTCGCCGGTCCGAGCAAGGTCCCGATCGCGAGCCAGCGCATGGCGTGTCCCCCCACGGAGGGAACACGCCTACGTGGCGCGGAGCATCCGCAGGACGCGCTCGGGCAACGGCACCAGCTGGCGATCGCGGTTGACGCACACGAGGTGGACGGTGCACTCGACGAGCGGGCTCTTGCCGCCGCGGCGCCAGGTGTCCTGACGGAAGATGGCGCGGTAGTCGCTCTCGGCGCGCACGGTGGTGCGGACCTCGAGCTCGTCGCCGAAGACCGCCCCCTCCTTGAAGGTCATCTCGACCTTGTAGACGACGAAGCCGATCCCGTCCTCGTTCAGGAGCCGCACCAGCTCGTCGGGGCCGAGGAGGTGCTCGCGCGCGCGTTCGCAGTACTTGAGGTAGTTCGCGTGGTAGACGACGCCGGAGTGGTCGGTGTCCTCGTAGTAGACGCGGACGGGGTGGACGTGCATGCGCCGGCCTAACAGGTTGACGGGCGACCGCCGGTTGACTACAATCCTGAAACAGTCAGATGGACACCGAGAAGAAGGAGCGCATCCTCGACGCCGCGACGCGGCTCTTCGCCCGCTACGGTTTCCGCAAGACCTCGATCGACGAGGTCGCGGCGGAGGCGGGGGTGGGCAAGGGCACGGTCTACCTGACGTGCGAGAGCAAGGAGGACCTCTTCTTCCAGGTGGTCCACCGCGAGGTGCGCGCGTGGGTGGCGCACGTCGCCCGCGACATCGATCCGCGCGTGCCCGCGGACCAGCTGCTCGTCCAGTGCGCGTACCGCGCGTACGCGTGGGTGGCCGAGCGGCCTCTCGTGCGCGACCTGCTCGTGGGCAGCCACGAGGAGGTGCTCCCGCTCTGGACCGACCGCCTCGAGGACCTGCGCGCGATCGGGCGGGCGAACACCGTGGAGATCCTCCGCATCGGCGTGCGGCAGGGCCTCTTCCGGCAGGACCTCGACGTGGAGAAGGTCGCGCGGATCCTGCAGGATTTGCACGCGACCGGCGTGCTCCTCGCCGTTCGCGCCAACCGCTCCGTGCAGGAGCAGATGGCGACGACCGCGGCGGCCTTCGACCTGCTGTTGAAGGGTTTGCTCGCCCGGTAGGCCCCCCTTTTTTTGTCTGTGAGTGACCGAAAAACGAAACAAGTCAAGGAGTCCATCATGCTCGACCGCCTCCACCTCGCCCTCGACCGCGCCGTCCGCACGCGCATCTTCTCGCAGCCCCCCGCGAAGGCGTTCGCGCTCTCCGCCTATGCCAACGCCGAGTCGGGCGGGGAGGGGCGCTTCTTCGACTACGCGCTCGCCCGCGTCACGGAGGCCCGCCTGCGCCGCATGATCGAGCGGCACCGCGACGACGAGGTCCGCCACGCGGCGCTGTTCGCGGAGCGGCGCGTCGCGCTCGGGCTGCCGGAGGTGCCCGTGCCCGCCGAGCTCGAGACGGTCGGGCTCCTGTCGGCGGCGGCCGGGGGCATCCTCGACCGCCCCGCCCGCGACGACGGGGACGTCGCCGAGGCGTTCGCGCTGCTCCTCGTCGTCGAGGAGCGCGCGCTCGCCCTCTTCGACCGCAGCGCGCGGGTGTGCGCCGCCCTCGGGGACCTCGAGACCGCCGCGCTCTTCACCGAGATCGGCGCGGACGAGCGGCGTCACCTGCGCTACTGCGAGGTGATCGGCCGAGAGATGGTGGGCGAGGCCGACTTCGCCGCGCGGGTCGCCCGCCTGCGCGTGCTGGAGGCGCGGGTCTACGGCGAGCAGAGCCGCGGCATCCTGAACCACCTGCTCGATCGCGGCTGGCTCACGTTGCCGTGGTGGCTGGAGGCGCTCGTGCGGGTGCGGAGGCCTCGGCCCCAGCTCGCGCTCGCGGCCCCTCAGTAGGAGCGGGCGAACACGGCGAGGTGGGTGGCCGGGCGGCCCGAGTAGAAGCACGCCTGGCCCATCGCGTCGGACTGCCCCTCGAGCGGGTAGCAGCGGATGGTCGCCTTCGTCTCTTCCTTGATCTTGGCCTCGGCCTCGGCGTCGTCGTGCCAGGGGACGAGGAAGAAGCCGCCTCCGTCGAGCTTCTCCTTCATCTCGTCGTAGGTGCGGACGCGGTGGAGGGCGGCGTCGCGACGCTCGGTGGCCTTCGCGAGCAGGTCGGCCTGGATCGCGTCGAGCTTCGCCACGACGGCGTCGGCGAGCCCGTCGAAGGGGATGGCGAACTTGCCGCCGCCGGTGCGGGGCGCCGCGAACACGGCGCCCTGCTTCACGTCGCGCGGGCCGATCTCGAGGCGCAGCGGCACGCCCTTCTTCTCCCACTCGAAGTACTTGGCGCCGGGCTTGAGGTGGTCGCGGTCGTCGAGCTTGGTGCGTACGTGGGGCGCGAGCGCCGCGTGCACCTTCTCGGCGAACGCGAGGACCTCGGCCTTCTCGGCGTCGCCCTTCCAGATCGGCGTGATGACCACCTGCACGGGCGCGAGCCTCGGCGGCAGCACGAGGCCGTTGTCGTCGGAGTGCGCCATGATGACCGCGCCGATCAGGCGCGTGCTGACGCCCCAGCTCGTCGCCCACACGTGCTGGCGCGTGCCGTCCTGCGCCTGGAACGTCACGTCGAAGGCCTTCGCGAAGTTCTGGCCGAGGAAGTGGGAGGTGCCGGCCTGGAGCGCCCACCCGTTCTGCATCATCGCCTCGATGCAGTAGGTGTCGACCGCGCCGGCGAAGCGCTCGCTCGCGGACTTCACGCCCTTGATGACGGGGAGGGCGAGCACCTCCTGAGCGAACGCGGCGTACACGTCGAGCATGCGGCGCGTCTCGTCGACGGCCTCTTCCGGCGTGGCGTGGGCGGTGTGGCCCTCCTGCCAGAGGAACTCCGCCGTGCGGAGGAAGAGCCGGGTCTTCATCTCCCAGCGCACCACGTTGGCCCACTGGTTGATCAGGATGGGCAGATCGCGCCAGGACTGGATCCACTGGCCGTACATGTGCCAGATGATCGTCTCGGACGTGGGCCGCACGACAAGGGGCTCCTCGAGCTTCGAGGCCGGATCCGGCTCGACGCCGCCGCCCTCGGCCGCGCGCAGGCGGTGGTGCGTCACGACCGCGCACTCCTTCGCGAAGCCCTCGACGTGCTCGGCCTCCTTGGAGAGGAAGGACACGGGGATGAATAGCGGGAAGTAGGCGTTGACGTGGCCCGTCTCGCGGAAGCGGCGGTCGAGATCGGTCCGCATGCCGTCCCACAACGCGTATCCGTGCGGCTTGATGACCATGCACCCCTTCACGGGCGAGTAGTCCGCGAGCTCGCCGGCGGCGATGACGTCGAGGTACCACTGCGAGTAGTCTTTGGCGCGGGGAGTGATGCCGGTCTCGTGGGCCATGGGGTCTCCGGGGCGGGCGGCTAACCCGGCGCGGCACGCACGGCCGCCTCCACCTCCGGCGGGAGGGCGACCTCGAGGGGCGGACAAATTCTGGCCTACCCTCGGCTTAGGGTTCGGACATGGACAGGAATGCCCAGCTCGTCGAGGACCTCTGCACGCACGCCCGCGCCGGCACGGCGCTCGATCTGCGCGCGGCGCTCGTGATCTCGTGGTTCAAACGTCAGGACCTGCGCCCGCTCGGGTACGCCTCGTACCGGGTGTTCGCCGCGCAGCACGTCGACTGGGGCGACAGCTGGATGCGCGATCTCGTGCGGCTCGTGGAGAGCCCGCTCGAGCGCGTGAAGGCCGCGGCCTGCCGGGGCGAGGTTCCGCTGCGCGAGGCGGTGCGGGCGCCCTCCGAGACCGACGTGGAGAACGAGGAGGCCTGGCTCGCGAGCCACGAGCCGGCCTGCGGGAAGCGCGCGCCACGGCCCGGGGTGAACCTCTCGGGCGACGCCCTCGAGACGATCCACGCCGCCCGCGAGCGCGCGCGCATCTACATGGGGGGGCACGCGGACGACGCCGCCGCCGACCGGTACATCCTCCGCGAGTGGCGCCGCGGCGATCCGGAGGCGACCCGACGCGAGGCGATGGCGCCCCGGCCCGCGCCTCCGCCGATGCGCCCCCTCGAGGTCTACGATCCGGCCACCGCCCTGCTCGGCCGCTGGCGCGAGCCCACGTCGCTCGAGGATGGGCTCGCCCAGCTCCGCGAGGTGAACGCCTGCCGGCGCGTCCGGGTGCTCACGACGGGGACGCTGTACCGGACGGTGCTCGCCGAGCGGGCGTGGCGCGGAGAATGGGCGTCGGTGGGCGAGATGACGCGCGCCCTCGGGCTCGAGCAGCGAACGCTGCAGCGGGCGAAGAAGCTGGTCGAGGCGCTCGAGCCGCTCCCGGACACGTCGGCCGCGGTCGCGTGCGGGGAGATCTCGCTCGACGAGGCGCGCAAGATCGCGTCGGTCGCCACCGAGGAGACCGAGGAGGACTGGCTGAAAATCGTCCCGTGGTACACGCCGCCCGACTTCGCCCGGCTCGTCGAGCTCGCGTCGCGGGGGGTGGACATCCGGCCCGTCGCGCAGCGCGTGATCGACCGCTTCGTCGAGGTCGCCACGAACCGCGACCGGGTCACCTTCAAGGGCGTCGAGCGACAGATGCCGGCACCCCGCCACCAGGCGGTGCACCCGGATCTCCCGAAGGCGGCGGTCTGGTTCCTCGCCCACGCGACGCTCCCGCCCCAGCGGGGGTGCGGGAGGGTGAAGGAGAAGGCGGGCTTCCGCTGCGGCAACCCGGAGGACCGCCACCCCTCGCTCCGGATGCACGTCCACCACGTGGATCACCGCGCCCACGGAGGCGGAAACGACGAGCGGAACCAGGTCCCCGCCTGCCCGCCCTGCCACCTTCGCGGGTTCCACGGTGGGTTCATCCGCCTCGAGGACCGGGGGGACGTCCGGATCTGGCACTACGCCGGGGGGCGGCGCGTGTTCGAGTGGATGGAGGCCCCCTGATCGTTACTTCGCCGCCGCCTGCGCCACGCGCTCGCTCGCCCGCCGCTTCTCCGCGCGCGTGAGGAATCCCACCGCGACGAAGATGAACCCCAGCGAGATCCAGTCCGCCGCCTTCGGGAACGAGGCGCCGAGCAGCAACGCCGAGAGCAGCGTGGCCACCGTCCCCGCGACGAGCGAGGTGAGGCGGTTCACGAGCCCGGCGAACGTGGCGCTCCGGCCCTTGAACATGAAGATGAAGACCGAGAAGAAGGCGACGACGCCGTAGATCATGCCGGCGCCCACCGCGGGCAGCCAGCTCGCGTGCGCGCTCGTGACGGCGCCGGCGATGCCGTGGAGCGCGCCTTCGGCCGGCGCCGCGACGAGCACGCTCGTGAGCGCGGCGGCGAGGACCACGCTCGCCACGATCTGCTCGATGGCGAAGTAGCTGCGGTTGTCGACGCCCACGCCCGGGTTCGTGTTCTTGAACCAGTTCATGAGGTAGATGCGGACGGCGTAGGCGGCGACGTACGAGGCGAGGATCGCCGCCGCACCCGCCGTGAACTTCACCTGGCCCTCGGTGAACAGCAGGTGCGTCGCCACCGCCGCGAGCGAGAACGCGACCGCGACGTTCTCCTCGGCGTAGACGCGCCGTTGGAGGATGCCCTGCCGGATCTGCACGGCGTCGACGAGGCGGCTCACGACGATGATGCTGCCGCGCATGATCACCATCGCGACCATCACCGTGATCGGGAGCGAGTAGATGAGGGTGGTCGTCGGCACCACCACCGCCGTGCACACCCCCGACGGGATCATCACGGAGAGCAGGCGCGCGCGGTTTGCGTCCGTCGGGAGCCGCCACCAACCGGCCGCCCCCACGACGAGCAGGCACAACAGGTTGCCGCCGAACGTGGAGTAGACCAGGAACTCCATGTCGGACATGCCCGGAAAACCGAGGTCCGCCTTGCCCTGGAAGTACTTGACCAGGATGCCCGTCGCCACGTAGCTGGCGAAGTAGCCACCGCAGAGCTGAAGAAGGCGCGGGGTGCTCGCGTCGTCGCGCACCTCCGTCACGTAACCGTCACACGTCCAGCTCGCCCGCCTCCGCCGGTTTGTACTCCATGATCGCGTGGTACCGGGGCGCGGCGTCCTTGCCCATCAGCTCGGAGATCGTATTTTCCGTGTCGGCGCGCTCGCCCGGGGGGATGGTGACACGCAACAGGCGGCGCTTGCGCGGGTCCATCGTGGTCTCGAACAACGTCTTCGCCATCATCTCGCCGAGGCCCTTGAACCGCGTGATCTCGGGTTGGGCGCGCGGCGGGAGGCGCTTGAGGATGCGCTCCTTCTCGCGGTCGTCGCCCGCCCACCACGTCTGCTGCCCCACGTCGATGCGGTACAGCGGGGGCTGGGCGAGGAACAGGAAGCCGCCCTCGATGAGCTGGGGCATGTAGCGGTAGAAGAAGGTGAGCAGCAGCGTGGCGATGTGGTGGCCGTCGCTGTCCGCGTCCATGAGCAGGATGATCTTGTGGTAACGGAGGCGCGCGACGTCGAAGTCCTTCCCGATGCCACAGCCCAGCGCGCTCACGATGTTGGCGAGCTCCTGGTTCTCGAGCACCTTCTTCAGCGTGGCCTGCTCGGCGTTGAGCACCTTGCCCCGCAGCGGCAGGATGGCCTGGGTCTCGCGGTCGCGGCCCTGCTTGGCGGAGCCGCCGGCCGAGTCGCCCTCGACGATGAAGAGCTCGCTCGCGCTCGCGTCGCTCGAGGCGCAGTCGGCGAGCTTGCCGGGGAGGTTCAGGCGGTGCGAGGTCGCCGACTTGCGACGCACGCCCTCCTCGGCCTGCTTGCTGGCCACCCGGGCGCGCGCGGCCTGGATGATGCGCGTGACGATGACGTCGGCGACGGAGCGGTTCTGGTTCAGGAACTGCTCGAACGCGGTTCGGAGCGCGGAGTCGACCTGCCCGCGGATCTCGGGGTTGTTCAGCTTCTCCTTCGTCTGCCCCTGGAACTGGGGCTCGGCGAGGAACACGCTGGTCACGGCGACGACGCCCTCGCGGATGTCCTCCGCGGTGAGCGTGAGCCCGCGGGGCTGCAGCTCGTGCGTGTCCACGTAGGTGCGGAGCGCCTTCGTGACGCCGTCGCGCGCGCCCTGCTCGTGGGTCCCACCCGAGGACGTGGGGATGCCGTTGGCGAACGAGACGAAGAGCTCGCGGTTGGCGTCGCTCCAGACGAGCGCGACCTCGATGCGGACCCCGTTCTCCTTCTCGAACCAGAAAGGCTCGGCCATCAGCGCCGTGCGTCCGGCGCGCTTGCAGATCACGCCGACGTAGTCGCGGATGCCGCCCTCGGCCTTGAGCTCCTCGTTGGTGCCGCGCCCCTCGTCCTTGTAGACGATGCGCAGGCCGCGGTGCAGGTAGGCCGTGATCTCGAGGCGCTCGCGCACCGTGTCGGGGTCGAAGGCGAGCTGGTCGCCGAAGACCTCGGGGTCCGGCCGGAAACGGATGGTGGTGCCGCTGCCGCGGGCCTCGCCGGCCTTCTCCATCGGCCCGCGGGGCTTGCCGCGGCGGAAGGACTGGCGCCACTCGAAGCCGTCGCGCTTCACGATCGCGACGAGCTCCTCCGAGAGCGCGTTCACCACGGAGCTGCCGACGCCGTGCAGGCCGCCGGAGGTCTTGTAGCTCCCCGCCTCGAACTTGCCGCCGGAGTGCAGCGTCGTGAGGATGACCTCGAGCGTGGGCTTCTTCAGCTTGGGGTGGAGCCCGACCGGGATGCCGCGACCGTTGTCCGTCACCGTCGCGCTGCGGCCGTCGGCGTGGAGCGTCACCGTGATGGTGGTGGCGTGGCCGTTCATGGCCTCGTCCACGGCGTTGTCCACGATCTCCCAGAGGAGGTGGTGGTACCCCTCGGGCCCGGTGCCGCCGATGTACATGCCCGGCCGCTTGCGGACGGGCTCGAGCCCCTCGAGGACCTGGATGTCCTTCTCGTCGTACCCCGACATCAGCTCTCGCCCCCCTCGGGCGGCTTGCCGAGCGCGATCTCGGCCGGACGCTTCCAGAGGGCGAAGTGCCCGCGGCGGAAGAGCTGGTGGCCGCGACCCGCGCGGCTGCCGAGGTACTTGCCGGGGCGCACGACCTCCTCGCGGCCGAGCGCCGTGAGCACGAGCGGGCCCGCGCCCTCCTGCCGGGAGAGCTCGAACGCGAACGCGCGGTCGTCCTCGCGCAGCTTGATGGCGAGCACGCCCTTTCCGGCGCCCTTCACGAGGGGCACCTCCCACACGTTGAAGCAGAGCACGTTGCCGTCTCGCGACGCGACACAGACGTCCTCGGAGCCGTCTGAGACGTAGGCGGCGAGCACCTCGTCGTCCGATACGTCCTTCTCGAGGGTCATGTATCGCCGGCCGTTGCGGTTCGACACCTCGGCGTGTGCCGACAGCGGCGCCCTCACGACGCGGCCGAGCTTGCTCACCGCCACGACGTGCGGGGGCGCCGGCTCCTCGTCCGTGGCCTTCGCCAGCACCTCGGGGGGGATCTCGGGGAGGTTGCGCGGGTCGTGGCTCGCCACGCCGACGATCTGCTCGCCGTCCCCGAGGGCGAAGTACTTCTGCACGGGCTCGCCGTGCCCGGTCGTGGCGGCGATCGCGTCCACGCGGAGCACGTAGGCGGCGCCCTTGTTGCTGAAGAGCGTCACCGTGGAGAGCGTGGTCGCCCGGAACATCCAGCCGACGCTGTCGCCCTCGCGCACCCGCACCTTGTCGACGCCGGTGACCGTGCCCTGGCGCTTGATCCAGCCGCCGCGCGTCACGACCACGATCGTGTCCTCGGCGACGATGTAGGCGTGCTCCTCGAACGCGGTCTCCTCGGCCTCGGTGGCCAGCGCGGTGCGCCGGGCCTCGCCGTGCTGCTTGCGGATGTCGAGCAGCTCGGAGCGGACGACGTTCCAGAGCGCGACGTCGCTCGAAAGGATGCCGGCGAGCCGTTCGGCCTCGGCCCGTTTTTCGGCGAGCTCCTCGCGGATGACGAGGATCTCGAGCTTCGCGAGCTTGTAGAGCTTGAGCTCGAGGATGGCGTCGGCCTGCTCGTCCGTGAGCCCGAACCGGTCGATGAGCTTCTCCGCCGCGTCGCGCTTGCCCTCGCTCGCGCGGATGATGCGGATCATCTCGTCGAGCGCGTCGAAGACCTTCTCGAAGCCCTCGAGCACGTGGATGCGCTTCCGGAGCTCGCCGAGCTCGTGCTCGATGCGGCGGCGCACGGTCTGGTGGCGGAAGTCGAGCCAGTGGCGGAGCGTGTTCTTGAGATCGAGCCGCTGCGGCGCCCCGACCTGCGGGTCATCCGTGGGGACGAGGCAGGTGAGGTTGACGTGGAACGTCGTCTGCAGCTCGGTGTACTTGAAGAGCCAGGCCATCGCGGCCTGCGCGTCGTCGGCGGCCCGGAGCTCGAGCACGACGCGGATCTCGTTCGTGGACTCGTCGCGCACGTCGGTGAGCTGGGGGATCTTGCGCTCGGAGATGGCCTTGCCGATGTCCTCGACGAGCTTCGCCTTCACGACCCCGTAGGGGATGCTCTTCACGATGACGTAGTGCTTGCGCCCCTTCTGCTCGGTCTCCCAGGTGCCGCGCACCTTCACCGGGCCCTGCCCGTCCGTGTAGACCTGCCGCAGCTCGTCGGCGCCGCTCACGATCTCGCCGCCCGTCGGGAAGTCGGGCGCGCGCACCTTGCGGCAGAGCTCGTCGTTCGTGGCGGCGGGCTTGTCCACCAGCACGATGCACGCGTCGATCACCTCGCGCAGGTTGTGCGGCGGGATGCGCGTGGCCATGCCCACGGCGATGCCCTCCACGCCGTTCACCAGCATGTGGGGGAACTGCGCGGGGAGCACGACGGGCTCGCTGTTCTGGCCGTCGAAGGTGGGCTTGAACTCGACCGTGCGCTGCTTGAGCTCGGTCAGGAGCTCCATCGCGATCGGGCGGAGCTTCGCTTCGGTGTAGCGGTAGGCCGCGGCGCCGTCGCCGTCGACGCTCCCGAAGTTGCCCTGTCCGTCCACCAGCGGGTGCAGCAGCGCGAAGTCCTGCGCCATGCGGACGAGCGCCTCGTAGACGGAGGAGTCGCCGTGCGGGTGGTACTTGCCCAGCACCTCGCCCACGATGGCCGCGCACTTCTTGTAGCGGGCCTCCGGCGTGAGGTGGAGGTTGTTGTACATCGCGTAGAGGATGCGACGCTGGACCGGCTTGAGCCCGTCGCGCACGTCGGGCAGCGCGCGCGCGGTGATGACCGACAGCGCGTAGTTCAGGTACCGGTTGCGCGCCGCGTCGAGCAGCGCGATCGGGGTCTCGGGGGAGTCCATGATGGGCGGGGCGGCGGGCGGGGGGGCGAGGGGGAGTGCGAACGTAACACGCCCACAATAGGCACCGCTCGATGGAGAACCTCGCGCACGCGTTGTGCGGCTGGCGGATCGCGGAATTGGGGTGGGACCGCCGGATCGGTCCGCGCGCCATCTGGATCGGGGTGATCGCCGCGAACCTGCCGGACGCCGATCTCCTCGTCGCCGCGTGGGACCGCACGGCGTACCTCTGGTGGCACCGGGGCCTCACGCACAGCTTCTTCGGCTGGCCGCTGCTCGCGCTCGCGGGGGCGGCGGCGACGCGGCGCGTGGTGGGGCAGGGCACCTGGCGGGACCACCTCGGCCTGTGGGCGGCGGGGCTCCTGTCGCACGCGCTGCTCGACTGGCCCACCACGTGGGGCACGATGCTGTTCCTGCCGGCGACCGACCACCGGTTCGGCCTCGACTGGATCTTCATCGTCGACCCGATTTTCTGGGTGCTGCTCGGCGTGGTCCCGCGGTTCCTCCGCGAGGCGACGGCGCGGGCGAGGGTCGCGCTCCTGTCGCTCGCCGGGTGGATCCTGCTCTGCGGGATGACGCGCGAGCTCGCGGGCTCGCACGTGCGCGGACCGGTCGAGGTGTTCCCGTCCCCGCTCGCGCCGCTCTTCTGGACGGGGGTCACGCGAGAGGGCGAGGTGCTCCACCGCTGGTGGCTGACGCCCTGGGGCGCGGAGGAGGCCGGTACCTTCGAGGTTCCCGCGGGGCCCGCCGTCGACGCGCTGAAGGAGGCGCGGAACGGCGAGCGCTACTTCTGGATGGCCAGGGCCCCCGCCCTCCGGGGCGTGGAGGAGACGCCCGCGGGGACCGTGCTGACGCTCTCCGACCTCGCGTTCACGAGCCGCTTCGAGCCGGGCTCGTTCCGGTTCACGACGCGCTTCACGCTCGCGGCGGACGGCACCGTGCGGATGGAGCGATGATCAGCGCGCCATCGGCGTCTTGCGCGACCACTTCGAGTCGTACATCCGCTGGTCGGCGATGGTGAGGAGCGCGTCGGCGTCCGCGGCTTCGTCGGGGTAGGAGGCCATGCCCGCGGAGAGGTCGGCGGCCGGAAACTCGGAGCGGACCGACCGGGCGGCCTCGGCGACGCGCTCGCGGATGGCCCGCCATGCGTCGGCGCCGGTGTGGCGGAGCAGGACGGCGAACTCGTCGCCCCCGTGGCGGTAGACGCGGTCGGCCTGGCGGAAGCTGCGGACGAGCGCCTCGGCGACGGCGCGGAGGAGCTCGTCGCCGCGGGCGTGCCCGAAGGTGTCGTTCACCACCTTGAGGCTGTCGACGTCGAGCACGAGCAGGGACAGGGGCTGCTTCGACCGGCGGGCGTCGGCGAGGTCGGTCGCGAGGTCGGCGTCGAGCGCGCGGCGGTTGCGCAGCTCGGTGAGCGCGTCGGTGAGCGCGGCCTCGCGCAGGAGCTGGGCCTGCGCGGCGCGATCGACGGCGACCTGGACGGCGCGCCCGACGGCGGCGAAGAGATCGCGGTCGCGCGCGCGCCACGGACGGAGCCGGCCCATGCGGGATGCCGTCAGGAGCATCCTCCCGCCCGCGAGGGGCAGGAACGCCACCGACGACACCCCCGCGTCGACGTAGGCGGGCACGGCCTTCGGGTGGGCCGGGTAGTCGTCGATCCAGACTCCCTCGCGCCGATCGAGGGCGTCCCAACAGGCGCCCATTCCCCGAGGGAGGTGCCGGAGCGACACGTACGGAGAGGCGTCGCCCCAGTCCGCGAGGACGTGCAGCCCCTCGTCGTCCACGTCGGCGAGCGAGGCCCCGTCGAGGTCGGCCGGCCCCGCGACGGCGGCGATCGCCGCGCGCGCGACGTCGGCGGGCGAGGCCCCGTCGTCGTTCAGCATCGCCACCGCCGCGAGCGCCTGGGCGAAGGCCGCGGTGTCGGCCAGCTCGCGAATGCGCTCGACGCGGATGAGGTTGACCTGCAGCGCCCCCGCCGTGGCCTGGAGGACCGCGCGCGTGCCGGCGTCCCAGGGTCCGCCGCCGAGCCGGAACGCGCTCAAGAGCCCGCGCCGGGCCTGCGAGGCGAGGATGGGCACGTGCGCGACCGCGGTCAGCCCGTCGTCCACGAGGTCCGGGACGGCGCCGGGCGCGTCCGCGTAGGCGTCGACGAAGAGCGGCCGACCGCTGTCGAGCGCGCTCCAGAGGACCCCGCCGTGCGCGCGCGTGACGTGTTTGCCCAGCCACGCGTGGAGGACCGGCGGGGCATCGCCGCTCACGGTGACGGGCCGCAGCCCCGCCTCTTCGTCGTGGAGCCCCACGGCGACGACGTCGGCCCCGACGAGGCCGCCCAGCTCGCGAACGACGCGCTCGAACATGGGCCCCGTCTCTTCCTCGCGCGCGAGGTCGAGCGTCAGGTCCGCGAGGAAGGCCGCCTGCCGCGCATAGCGGTGCGCATGCTCGCCCTCGATCCACGCCGACGACAGGTCGGCCGGATCGAGGCGGGGAATCGCGGGCGGTTCGGGTCGCAAGGGATGCATCGGCCCCCGGGGGATGTAATCGTATCGGAAGGTCGTCGACGAATGTTACTGGGAATCGTTTCTCACCTTCTGTCCTGCGCGCCCGCTCCGGCCGGTCGCTTCTCTGCGGTCGGGGGGTTCGCGGCCGGGAAGTTGTGGAGCCTCGGGGGCGGCGAGCGCGGGTTGGAGCCGACCCCCGAGGTGTGGTCGCTCGACCTCGAGGGCCTCGCCTGGACACGCCACGACGACGCCCCCGAGAACGTCTACCGCGCCACCGCGACGTGGGACGGGAGCACGTTCCTCGTGTTCGGCGGCGACACGGGCGAGGGGCTGTCCGACCACCTCTGGCGCTTCGACCCGGCCGACGCGAGCTGGACCTCGCTCGGCTCGGGCCCTCCGCCCCGCTACAAACACGCCGCGTTCTGGATGGACGACCAGCTGTGGATCCACGGCGGCATGGGCGACGACGGGCTCCGCGACGACGTCTGGCGCTGGGACGGCGAGTGGCACGAGGTCGCCGCGGGGCCCGAGCCCCTCTACCGACAGTCGGTCACGGTACCCGCCGAGGGCCCCGCCGTGGTGTTCGCGGGCATCGGCGACGACGGGCGCCACGCGAAGCTCTGGACCTTCGACGGCGCCAGCTTCGCCGAGGTGGCGTACGGCGACGGCCCGGGCGAGCGCGCGAGCCACTGCGCCTGGACGGTCGACGCCGGGGTCGCGACGGCGCTGGGCGACGGCGACGACGCCTCGCTCTGGACCTGGGACGGTACCGCGTGGGCCGAGCACGCCGCCGACCCCGAGCCGCCGGTCCGCGACGCGGCGATCTGCGCGCAGGACGGCGAGGACCTCTACGTGCTGGGCGGCGACCTGTTCGCGGAGGACCTGCCGGACTTCGGGGTGGACCTCTGGCGGTGGCGGGACGGCGCCTGGACCGAGCTCCTCGGCCCGAAGGGCCTACCCGAGTAGCCCGCGCTGGTGGAGGAGCTCGGCGTTGGCGATGGCTCCGCCGGCCGCGCCCCGGATCGCGTTGTGGGCGAGCGCGAAGAACTTCACCGTCATGACCTCGCAGGGCTCGATGCGCCCCACGGTGATCGCCATCCCGCCCCCCGCGCCGGCGTCCATGCGGGGGGTTGGCCGGTCGCGCCGGTCGAGCACGCGGACGAGCGGGCGGGGCGACGACGGCAGGTCCACCGGCGACACGAACCCGCGGATGGCCTCTGCGACCTCGTCGACGCGCGGGCTCCCGCGGAGCCGGGCCTGGACCGCCACGAGGTGCCCATCGGCCACGGGCACGCGGACGCACCGCGCGGAGATGGGGAACGTCGCGGGGGAGGTGGGGCCGCCGAGGATCTTGCGCGGCTCCTCGGCGACCTTCTGCTCCTCGTCGCCGGGGTGCGGGTGCACGTTGCCGAGGATGTCCCAGGCGCTCTCGCCGGGGTAGCCGGCGCCGGAGACGGCCTGGTAGCTCGCCATCGTCACGGCCTCGACGCCCCAGATCCGGTGCAGCGGGGCGAGGGCCACGGTCATCGGGATGCAGGTGCAGTTGGGGTTCGTCACGACGAAGCCGCGCTGCCCGCGCACGAGCTCGACGTGGTCGGGGTTGACCTCGGGGATGAGCAGCGGCACGCCGTCGGCCATGCGGAACGCGCTGGCGTTGGAGATCACCGCGTGCCCCGCGTCGCGGAAGGCGGGCTCGAGCGAGAGCGCCACGCCCTTGTCGAGCGCGGAGAACACGACGCGCGACGTGACGGCGCCGGGCTCGCAGGGGAGGACCACGCGGTCGGGCAGCGGGTTGTCGCCTTCGAGCCGCCACGGCGCGGCGTCCTCGTAGCGCTTGCCGGCCGAGCGGTCGCTGGCGCAGAGCTCGGCGACCTCGAAGACGGGGTGGCCCCGGAGCAGCTGGACGAAGCGCTGGCCGACCATGCCGGTGGCGCCGAGGATCGCGACGGGGACGGGCATGGCGCCGGCCTAACCGATAGAGTTCGCGGCCGTGCTCTCCATCCTGCTGCACATGCACCAGCCGGACTACCGGGACCCGCGCACCCGCGCGCCGTCGATGCCCTGGGTCCGGCTCCACGCCACGCGCGGCTACCGGGACGTGCCCGTCTGGGCGCGCGAGACGGGCGCCCGCGTCACCGTGAACCTCGTGCCGTCGCTGATCGACCAGTGGGAGCACTACGCGCGCGGCGGCACCGACCCCTGGCTCGTCCTCGCGCGCCGCCCCGCCGACACGCTCGAGGCGCACGAGCGCGAGTGGCTGCTCGAGCGCTTCTTCGCCGGCCACGAGGGGATCTTCCACTGGTTCGCGCCGTTCGGCGAGCTCCGGGCGCGCCGGCGCGCCGGCGCCGTGTTCGACGACACGGAGGTCCGCGACGTGATCGTGTGGTCGAACCTCGCGTGGTTCGGCTGGTCCGCGATCCGCGACTACCCCGTGCTCGCCGAGCTCCGCCGCAAGGGCCGCGGCTTCACGGAGGCCGAGAAGGACGCCGTGCTCGACCTGCAGCACGCCTGCGTCCAGCAGCTCGCCGGGCTGTACCGCGGGTTGCCCGAGGTGTCGGCGACGCCCTACTACCACCCCATCCTGCCGCTCCTCGTGAACACCGCCCACGCGCGGCGCTGCCTCCCCGAGGTGCCCGATCCCGGGTTCGCGTTTCCGGAGGACGCCCGTGCGCAGCTCGTGCGCGGCAAGGCGCGCGTCGAGGCGTGGGCGGGCCGCGCGGTCGAGGGGCTGTGGCCCTCGGAGGGCTCCGTGAGCCCCGAGGTCGCCGAGCTCGCCGCGGACGCCGGCTTCCGGTGGCTCGCGACGGACCAGCACGTGCTCGAGCGCTCCGAGCGCGGCGGCGGCGACCACCGCGGCGCGTGGCAGCTGGGGCGGATGCGGGCGTTGTTCCGCGACCACGCCCTGTCCGATCGCATCGGGTTCCTCTACGCGGGCTGGCGCGGCGAGGAGGCGGCGGCGGACCTCGTTCGGCGCGCCGGGAACGCCCCCGTGATGCTCGCGCTGGACGGCGAGAACCCCTGGGAGGCCTACCCGGACGCGGGCGAGGCCTTCCTCCACGCGCTGGCGCGGGCGCCGCTGCGCACCTGCGGCGAGATGGCGCGCGACACGCCCGTCGGCAGCGTGCGGCGCGTGCACACGGGCAGCTGGATCAACGCGGACTTCTCCATCTGGATCGGGCACGCCGAGGACCGCGCCGCGTGGGTGCTCCTCGCGGAAGCGCGCCGCGCGTGGGAGGCGAAGGGCCGGCCCGCCGCCGCCGCCGACCACCTCTACGCCGCGCAGGGGAGCGACTGGTTCTGGTGGTACGGCGAGGAGTTCTCCACGCCGTTTTCCGGCGAGTTCGACCGGCTGTTCCGCGCCCACCTCGCCGCGGCGTGGGAGGCGATGGGCGAGCCCGTGCCCGACGCGCTCGCCCGGCCATTGAAGAAGCCCGGCGCCGACGCGCTCGCGCCGCCGCGCGCGCCGCTGGGCCCCGACGGCGAGGACTGGTTCGCGTGGGCCGGCGCGGGGCGCCTCGACCTGCGCGCCGGCGCGATGGCGCCGATGCGCGACATGCCGCGCGCGCTCCTGTTCGGCGAGCGCGGGGGCCGGCTGCAGCTCCGCCTCCTGCCCGACGGCGACGGCTGGCACGTGCACGCCGCCGGGCGCGTGGTGCCCTTCGCGGACGGGCGCGCCGACGCCGGCGAGGCCGATGCCGTCGTGCTCGTGGGGCCCCGCGGGCAGCGGGTGCCGGGGGAGGGAGTCCTGGTCCTGCCGTGGAGGTACAGGGTCCAGCATCTCCCGGAGTGACGAGGTTCGTTCACGTTTTCGTGGGGCGTGCACGTGCGGGTGCGGGTGCAGGTGACGGCGGTGGCCGGGTGTGTGGTAGACCTCGGCGGCCATGCGGAGCGTCCACCGTGGGGCGGGCGAGACGCCTGCCCCCACGATGAGCGGCCCGCACGGACGACTGACCACTGACGACTGACGACTCTCTTGAGCTCCCGCATCCTCCTGCTGACGTCCCTGTACCTCTCGCAGGGCCTGCCCTTCGGGTTCTTCACGCAGGCGCTGCCGGTGCTGTTGCGGCAGCAGGGCGTGTCGCTCGAGATGATCGGGATGTCGAGCCTGCTCGCGTTGCCCTGGGCGCTCAAGTTCCTGTGGGCGCCGCTGGTCGAGCGGCTGCCGTCGCGGCGGGCGGCGATCGTGCCGCTGCAGGCGCTCTCCGCCGTCGTGCTCGTGGCGCTCGCGGTCGCGGACCCGGAGCGCGCCGTGACGTGGATGGTCGCCGCCGTGTTCGCAACGAACCTCCTGGCCGCGACCCAGGACGTCGCCACCGACGGGCTCGCCGTCGACCTGCTGCGGCCCGAGGAGCGGGGGCTCGGCAACGGCGTGCAGGTCGCCGGGTACCGGCTCGGGATGGTGATCGGCGGCGGCGCGCTGCTCGTGGTGTTCGAGGAGCTGGGCTGGACGCGGAGCTTCGGGCTCATGGCCGCGCTCTTGTTGCTGGCGAGCCTGCCCGTCGCGCTCTTCCGCGAGCCCCCGCGCGCGGGGCGGGCGAGCGAGAAGGTGGACTACGGCGCCCTCGTGGACTGGCTCCGCACGCCCCACGCGCGGGCCTGGCTGGGGGTGGTCGCCGTCTACAAGTTCGGCGACGCGCTCGGCAGCGCAATGGTGCGCCCGCTGCTCGTCGACCGGGGCATGAGCCTCGCCGACGTCGGCTGGGCGATGGGCTGGCTCGGCAGCGCCGCGGGCCTCGTGGGCGCGCTCGCGGGCGGGTGGCTCACGGGGCGGATGGGCCGCCGGGCGGCGCTCGTCACGTTCGGCGTGGGGCAGACCGTGACCATCGGCGCCTACGCGCTCGCCAGCGCGTGGCCCACGCGCGCGATGCTCTACGGCGCTTCGGCGGCGGAGCACCTGTTCGGGGGAATGGCCACCGCCGCGTTGTTCACCTGCATGATGGACGCCTGCCGCCCCAGCCGCGCGGCCACGGACTACACGCTTCAGGCCTGTGTCGTGGTGGTGTCCTCCGGCGTGGCGGCGGCGATCAGCGGGTGGAGCGCCGGGGCGCTCGGGTACACGACCCACTTCGTGTTGTCGGGGGCGGTCAGCCTGCTCGGCGTGGCGGCCGTCGGGTGGCGCGGCGCGGTGCCGGTGCTGGCCGCGCGCTGAGGACCCCTCACCCGGCCTTCGGCCACCCTCTCCCCGCTGCGCGGGGCGAGGGACCTCATTTCGAGCGTCGGTACCTTACGACGACAAACAAGGCAGCGATCAGCCCGCCGAGCGCTGACCCGGGCGGGACGGCCGCGCAGCGGCTGCCCCCGCCGCGGAGGCGCTGGCCGTCGCAGGCGTCGCCCACGCCGTCGTCGTCGACGGTGTCGGCCTGATCGGGGTTGGCCACGTCGGGGCAGTTGTCGCACTCGTCGCCGAGGCCGTCGTCGTCCAGATCGGTCTGGGAGTTGGCGAGGCCGGGGCAGTTGTCGCAGGCGTCGCCGGCGCCGTCGCGGTCCTCGTCGGCCTGGTCGCGGTCGGGGTCGAGCGGGCAGACGTCGCACGCGTCGCCGTAGGAGTCGCCGTCTGTGTCGAGGCCCGAGGCGTCGGGCAGGTAGGGGCAGGCGTCGCAGAGGTCGCCGAAGCCGTCGTCGTCGGCGTCGGTCTGGTCCATGTTGAACACGTCGACGCAGTTGTCGCAGTCGTCGCCGATGCCGTCGAACTCGGCGTCCTCCTGCTGGGGGTTGTGGAGCCCGAGGCAGTTGTCGCACGTGTCGCCCACCCCGTCGCCGTCCTCGTCGAGCTGGTCCGTGTTGGCGACGGGCGGGCAATTGTCGCACTCGTCGCCCACGCCGTCGGTGTCGACGTCGGACTGGTCGGGGTTGTAGAGGTCCTCGCAGACGTCGCAGCCGTCGCCGGCGCCGTCGTCGTCGCCGTCGAGCTGCTCGGGGTTGGTCAGCAACGGACAGTTGTCGCAGGCGTTGCCGAGCCCGTCCTCGTCGGCGTTGGCCTGGTCGTGGTTCTCGACGTCGATGCAGTTGTCGCAGAGGTCGCCGACGTCGTCGCAATCGTAGTCCTCCTGCACCGGGTTGTAGTCGTTCGGGCAGTTGTCGCACAGGAGGTTGGCGACGACGTCCGGGTACTCGGCGTCGGGCGGCGCGGTGATCGTGCCGTAGGAGAAACCGTCCTCGTCCACGTCGAAGCCGGACACCGGGTACTCGCAGCCGAACGAGTAGTAGTCGTAGTACCAGTCGGCGTTGGCCTCGGAGCACACCTCGGGGTCGACCCCCGCCTCGAGCGACACGTCGATCGTGTTGCAGTTGAGGTCCTGCGTGAGCGTGGTGCGACACTCGGCGTGGGCGGCGGCGATCCAGAGGAGGGTCATCTCGGCTCGTCCTCCTCGCGGAACTGGTCTGGATCGGTCTCGTCGCGCGTGGCGGGCGGGCGCTTCGGCGCCTCCTCCTCGGGGGGCTTCGGCGGGTCGGGCGCCTTCGCGACGTCGAACTTCGCGGGCTCGCCGCTCCAGGGGTAGGCGAGGTCGGGCGTCATCGCCGGGCCGGCCTCGCCCGCGTGGAGGCGCCGCATGATGTGGAAGATGACGCGCCGGTTCTTCGCGAGCTCCGCCTCGGACAACCCCGCCTGCACCGGCGCCACCTCGCCCATGCCGCGGCAGGAGACGCGCGCGGGGTGGACGCCCACGGTCACGAGCGCCTGGAAGATGGCGAGCGAGCGGCGGACGGAGAGGTCGTAGTTGTAGGCGAAGCTGCCCTCCTCGCTCGCGTGCCCCTCGACGACGATGTGGGCGATCTCGGGGTGCTCGGAGAGGAGCCGCGCGATCGCCTCGAGCGTGGGCAGCGACTCGGGGAGGATGTTGGCCGTCGCGAGCTCGAACTGGATCGGGTCGCGGATGACGATCTCGGTCTCCTCGACGCGGGCGAGCTCCTGGGGCTTCCACGACTCGGGCTCGGGCTCGATGACGAGGAGGTCGTCGGGGACGTCGGGCGTCACCGGCGAGTAGGCCACGACCGGCGCGACCTTCGGGAGCTTGGGCGGTCGCAGGTGCACCCACGTGAGGCCCGCCCAGCCGCGGAACTGGGTGGTGCCGTAGCCCGCCGCGAGCCCGCGGCCGAAGCCCACGTCCACCTGCCACGGGCCGATGGTGCGGAATTGTCCGCCGGCGACGAGCTCGACCGGGTTCTCCGCGCCGCCGCCCCAGAGGTTGGGGAAGCCCGCGCGGGACAACACGCCCGCGCCGACCGCCACGTGGTCCGGCCAGACGTCGAGCATCGCCGTGCCGGCGAGCGCGAGCTCGGAGCCGAGCGTGAAGTCCTCGCCCGTGTCGACGGCCTGCCGCCCGATGACGCCCACGTCGCCGGCGACGCGCGCCGGTCCGATCTTCGCCTCGGCGACGAGGCCGCCGAACCCGCGGACGGACTGCTCGCCGATCCAGAGGTTCTGGGCGCCGAGCGGGAGCGTCACGTCCCCGCGGACGGCGGTGGAGAGGTACGGCAGGTCGAGGAAGCGGAAGCGGCCGCCCACGGCGACGTCGCCCATCCCGAAGCCGTCGCCCGAGAGCGCGGGCACCTCGCTGCCCCACTGCCCGGCGAACGGGACGGTGAGGCGAGCGGAGAGGCGCCGCGTGAGGTCGAGCGACACCCCCGCGGTGGTGTGGAGGCGGTCGTGGACGACGGCGCCGTCCTCGTACGCGCCCTCGTAGAGAACGAGCGGATCGCGCTCGTACTGGGCGACGAGGCCCACGCGGACGGTGCCGGGCGGCATGAGCACGGCGCTCTCGAAGCCGGGGAGCACCCCGTTGCTGAACACGGGCCGGACGAGCTCGATGTCGGTCGAGTAGCCGGCGGCGACCGCCGCGCCCGCGAGGAGGAGCGGCGACATCAGAAGCGCACCGAGACGCCGGCGAACACCGGGCCGAACAGCGGCTGGATCAGGAAGGCGGGGCCGTCCTCGTCCGCCGGCGTGGGCTCGGCGGGCGCGCCCTCGTCGGGCTCCGGCGGGGGCTCGCCCGGCTCCTCGTCGTCCTCGGCCTCGGGCAGGGACGGGCGCGCCGCGGACGCGTTCGGGTCGGGGAGGGGAGGGAGGCCCAGCTTGGCGCGCGTGGCGTTGTTGTGGGCGAGCAGGAGCGCGTCGGCCGCGGCGGCGTCCCAGAACAGCGAGGGGTCGTCGCCGCGGGCGAGGCTCCCCTGCGCGGCGAAGGGCATGGCGCCCAGTGACACGCCGCCGGCCGCAACGCAGAAGCCGGCGATCCAGGTGCGATCCTCCTTGCGGATCTCGTGCTCCTCCTGCGCGAGGTCGTAGGCCGCCTCCGCTTCCAATTCGGCGATCGCGTACTCCTCACGCGAGAGCGTGGTGCTGGGCTCGAAGTCGGCCCACTCGGGCGCGCCGGTGTCACGGGTGGCGATGAGCACGAGGCCCGTCAGCGCGAGCGCGGCGCCGGCCCCGCCGAGCGAGAAGCTCACGAGCTTCGCGCGGCGCGCGTCCTGGACGAGGCGGTGCTCGGCCGCGGCGTCGCCCGTGGCGCGCGCGAGTTCCACCGCGCCGAGCCGCTTGCCGCGCCCGTCGCGCACCTCCCAGGCGGCGCGCCCGTCCCGGGCGACGGGCACGCGGCGCAGCGCGACCATCTTGTAGGTGGACTCGAGCACGGCATCGTCCGGCGCGGCGATCGCCGGGATCGCCGTGTCGGTCGAGGCGCCCGACGTGGCCGGCGCGGGCGTGCAGGCGCCGTGGGTGGACACCGCGTAGCCCCCCGTGGGGGCGGGCCCGATGCGGACGGCGCAGTCGAGCTTGCTCTCGGCGAGCGCGCGGCCGACCTCCGCCTCGGGCTCACCGAGGAGGCCCACGCGCACGAGCTTCACGCCGCCGGGCGGCACCTGCGCCAGCGTGGCGTTGGCCACACGCTCGGCGTCCGGGCCGGCGGCGGCCACGAGGATGACGTTGGGCGAGCGCGCGCGCGCCGCCTCCAGCTCGCCGGCGAGTGCCACCCGGGCGTCCGCCTCGGTGCGCGCGGGCGCATCGGCGAGGGCGGGCTGCGCGACGACCCATGCGAGCGCGAGGAGGGGAACCATGCCCGGCGTACCGTAGTCGCGGAGACACGGGTCCGCAACGGCCGGGAGTGGCGTGTTTATCAAGGGGTTGCCCGGCAGCGGGCGGGGGGTTCATGAACGCATCGTGGGGGCTCTTGCCCCTCCTCTTGGCCGGGTGCGGGCCGAAGGCCGACGAGGCCGTCTTCGATCCCGACGTGGTCGCGACCTACCGGCTCAAGTTCGAGGACGCGGACTGGGAGGACGAGCTCGCCGAGAACTTCGACCAATTCGAGTGCGACGACCGCACCTACCTGCGCGCGAAGCTCGTCTACGAGAACCCGATGACGCGCGAGCGCGAGGTCTACGAGGACGTCGGCGTGCGCTTCCGCGGGCACAACATCTACCTCGACAGCGGCGTGGAGCGTTCGGGCTACAAGATCAGCTTCGACGAGTTCGTCGAGGGCGGCGCGTTCCACGAGGGCCTGCGCAAGGTCAACCTGCTCGGCACCGAGGGCGACTACTCGCTGCTGCACGAGCGGCTCGCGCTCTGGCTCATGCGCGAGGTCGACGTGCCCGCCGGCCGCGTGAACCACGCGGAGCTGTTCGTCAACGGGAAGTTCATGGGGCTGTTCCCCAACAGCGAGGAGCCCGACGACGACCCGTTCCTCGCCACCCACTTCCCCGGGCAGGATGGCGGCAGCCTCTACAAGGTGAAGGGGTACTGCGGCTACCGCGCCGACCTCGCGTGGGCCGGCGACGATCCCGCCGTGCTCGCCGAGACCTACGAGCCGAAGGCCGACACCGACGAAGAGGACATGCGGGAGGACCTCATCCCCATGCTCGCCTGCGCCAGCGAGGCCGACGACGCCGCGTTCTCCGCGTGCATCGGCGAGTGGATCGACGTCGACGAGTGGCTGACCGAGATCGCCGTGGACGTGCTCCTGCCAGACGTGGACGGCATGGCGAGCGCCGGACAGAACTTCATGATGTACTTCCATCCGGCACAAGAGCGTTTCCTCGTCTACCCGTGGGACAAGGACCTCGCATTTTACCTGACGACGGTGAGCGAATCCAAGTCGGGCATCTTCGACCTGCAGCCCGCCTGGCTCGAGAACGCCTCGCCCCACCTCGTCGACCGCCTGCGCACCGTGATGCGCGACGACTACTGCGCGAAGGTGCTCGAGGTGGCCGAGGTCGCGGGCCCCGACCGGCTCCTCGACGAGGTCGACCGCCTCGAGGACCAGCTCCTCCCGTTCGTGCGGCGCGACCCGTTCCTGAAGGAGGACCAGTGGACCTGGGCGGTCGACTACGTCCGCCAGACCATCGAGACCCGGCACCCGGAGGTGGTGGAGGAGGCGCGCGCGTGCTCGCCCATCTGATCGCCTGCGGCAAGGTGATGGACTACGGCGGCGAGCCGGTCTCGCCGCAGGCCGAAGACGACGACGCGGCGCGCGCCGAGGGCTACGAGGCGCTCTTCGCGCCGGACCGCGTCCACGAGGTGAGGTTGCGGGTCGCCCCCTCCGACCTCGCCGCGCTCGACGCCGACCCGCTCACCTACGTCCCCGCGGACTTCGAGCACGAGGGCGACGTCGTGGAGCGCGTGGGGCTGCGGCTCAAGGGCTCGTCGAGCTTCCAGACCTTCGACGGCAAGCCCGCGTTCCGGATCCGCTTCGACGAGTTCGAGGAGGGCGTCGAGTACGCGTGGATGGAGCGGCTGTCGCTGAACAACATGGTGAACGACGCGGCGATGGGCCGGGAGATCGTCGCCTACGCCGCGTGGAACGAGGCGGGCATGTCCGCGCCGCGCGCGGCCTTCGCCGAGGTGTGGGTGAACGACGAGCGCTTCGGGCTCTACGCGATGGTCGAGCCCTACGACGGGCACTACCTCGACCGCCGCTACGCGGCCTCCGACGGCGACCTCTGGGAGGCCAACGACTCCGCGGACCTCACCGCCGAAGGCATCGCCCACTTCGACCTCGCCTGCGGCGGGGGCGAGGGCCTGCAGCTCGGCGACGCCGCGCTCGCGCTCCGCGACGCGGGCGAGGACTTCTACGCCGACGCCGACGAGGTCCTCGTGATGGACCAGTTCCTCGACTACTGGGCGTGGGCGATGGCGACGGGCAACCTCGACGGCTACCCGTACAACCTCAACGACTACTTCCTGTACGGCAACCCCGACGAGGGCGGACGCTTCGAGTTCTCGCCGTGGGGGCTCGACGAGACCTGGGACACCGGCTGGGCCTGGCAGTGGGGCCAGGGCGCCGCGGGGTTCGGCTGCGCGGCGGACTACGAGTGCAACCAGCTGTTGCGCGAGCGGACCGAGGAAGCGCTCGCCGCCTACGAGGAGATGGACGTCCCGCGGATGGCGGAGGCGTTCTTCCTCCTGTCCGAGGAGGCGATGCAGCGCGACCCGCGCATGCCGTGGACGCCGGCGGAGGCGCTCGCGAAGCGCGACGCGCTCGTCGCGCGCATGGAGGCGTGGCCGGACCGCGTGAGGACCTCGATGGCGGCGGGCCCGTGACGCCGGAGGCCTGAAGCCCGAAGCCCGACCTGTTAGCATCGCGGCGTGCAGTCCATCGGCCTCGTCCTGGCCCTCCACAACACGCAGCCGCCGGGCACGACCGGCGCGGAGATCCGACGGGCGTTCGAGCGCGCCTACTTCCCGATGCTCGACGCGCTCGGGGACTTCCCCGCGCTCCGCGTCTCGATGCACTGGAGCGGCCAGCTCCTCGAGTGGATGGAGCTCCACTCGCCCGACCACCTCGACCGCCTCCTCGCCCTCGTCGCCTCGGGGCGGGTCGAGCCGCTCGGCGGCCTGTGGGGCGGCGGGCTCGTCCCCGCGCTGCCCGAGCGCGACGTCGTGGGGCAGGTGCAGGCGATGTCGCGCTGGTGGAAGGCGCGCGCCGACGTGAAGCTGCGCGGCGCCTGGCTTCCGTACTGCGGCTGGGACCCCTCGCTCGCCCGTGTGCTCGGCCGGCTGGGGCTCCAGTACACGGTGCTCGAGGAGTCGCAGTTCCACCCGGCGATCGCCCCGGACGGCTACCACCTCACCGAGCGCGAGGGCACCGCGCTCGCCCTGTTCGCGGCGGACACGCGGCTCGGCCGCCTCGTGCCCGACACGCCGCCGGGCAAGATCCTCAAGGCGATCGCCCTTCGCGCGAAGGAAGGGGCGCGGTGCCTCGTGCTCGCGCTCCCGGGCGAGGGCTTCGGCGCCGCGCTCGACAGCTCCTCGACGGCCTGCTTCGGCGGCAACCGCGGCTGGGTCCGCCGGTTCTTCCAGGCGCTCGTGGACAACCAGCACTGGCTCAAGCAGGTGGGCTTCGGGACGGTGCTCGACCGCATGCGCCCCACGGATCGCGCGTACCCGCCCGCGTCCGTCAGCCTCCCCGTCGCGCTCGCCGCGCTGGGCGGGGCGAGCGGGGCCGCCTTCTGGCAGCTCTTGTCCGACGCGCGCCGCGGCGACGACCCCACGGCCACACGCGCCGCGCCGTTCCTGCGCACCGCCCCCTGGGAGAGCCTGCTCGTGCGCCACCCGGAGGTGAACCGCCTCCACAAGCGCATGTTGCGCACCTCCGCCGAGGTCTGGCGCCTGCGCAGCCTCCTGCGCGAGGCCCGCCCGAGCGAGGGCGACCCGCGCCTCGACTCGCTCGAGGACGCGACGCGCGCGCTCTACCGCGGGCAGAACGCCTCCGCCTACGTGCTCGGCGTGGACGTCGGCGCGCAGGACGCCGGCGTGCGCCACAACGCGTGGGCCGAGCTGATGCGCGCCGAGTTCGCCGTGGCCACCGCGCTCGGCGAGGCGGGGAAGATCCGCGGCGAGCAGGTGGACTACGACTGCGACGGCCGCGCCGAGGTGGTCGTCCGCACCCCGCACCTCTCCGCGATCGTCGCGCCCTCCGCGGGCGGCGCGCTCGTCGAGCTCGGCGCCTGGGCCATCCCCGGCAACGTGCTCAACGTGCGGACGCGCCGCGAGGAGGCCGAGCACGAGGAGGTCAAGCGGGGCGAGAACCTCCCGCGCATCCTGCCGGAGCCGGGGCTCGAGGACGAGGCCTACGCCGAGATCGAGATCACCGAGTCCTACGAGGACGCCGCCGACGCCGTCCCGGAGGTCACCGCGACCGACGTGCGCCTCGTCGAGACCGGGCTCGCCGAGCGCCTGCACTACGACCGCCACGTCCGCGCGAGCTTCCTCGACCACTTCCTCGGGCCCGAGGCGACGCTCTCCAACGTCCGCAACGGGCGCTTCCCCGAGGCGGGCGACTTCTGCGGCGCCGACTACCAGCTCCTCCACTTCGAAGAGACCGCCGATCAGGTCGTCTGCGGCGTCGCCCGCGACGGCAACGTCAACGAGGGTGCCGCCCTCCGGCTCGTGCGTATCCTCAAGCGCTTCGCCTTCAATCGGGAGAGCCCGGTGATCGACGTGCGCTACGAGATCGCGAACCGCTACCACGAGCCCGTGCGCGCCCGCTTCGCGCTGGAGCTCAACCTCTGCCTCGACGGGCTCGCAGGCGGCGAGCTCTTCCTCGAGACGCCGGGCGGCGGGCTGCACTCGGTCACCGCCCTCGGCGACCTCCCCGACGTCGGCGAGGTCACGCTCACCGACGGCAACCGCGGCTGGCGGCTGACGCTCAAGATGCAGCAGCCCGGGCACCTCTGGCACTTCCCCATCGAGACGGTGAGCCGCACGCCGAAGGGCGTGGGCGCGTGTTTCCAGGGCGTCTGCCTGATGCCGTGGTGGCCCGTCGAGCTCTGGGGCATGGAGCGCAAGCGCATCGACCTGACGCTCACGCTCGAGGCGTAGGGTGGAGTCCGCCGGCTCGTTCTGCCTCGTCCTGCACGGGCACCTGCCCTGGGTGCTGAACCACGGCTGGTGGCCCCACGGCGAGCTCTGGCTCCACCAGGCGGCGAGCGACACCTGGCTTCCGATGCTCGAGGTGATCCGCGGCTGCGCGCGCGACGGCGTCCCCACGCCGATCACGCTCGGGATGATGCCGGTGTTGCTCGAGCAGCTCTCGGCGCCGGGCTTCAAGACCCGGTTCGCCCGCTACCTCGACGAGCGCGCGGGCCGTGCCGCCGCCGACCGCGCGGAGTTCGCCCGCCGCGGCGATCCCCACCTCGCCTGGCTCGCCGAGCGGTGGGAGGCCTACTACAAAGGCCAGCGCGCGACGTTCGAGGCCATCGGGCAGGACATCCCCGGCGCGTACGCGCAGCTCGCGAAGGAGGGGCGCATCGAGCTCCTCTCCAGCAACGCCACGCACGGGTACATGCCGCTCCTGCTGCACGACGCCTGCGCGCGCGCGCAGGTGCGCGCGGGGCTCGCCACGAGCGAGCGCGTGCTCGGTTTTCGGCCGCGCGGCGCGTGGCTGCCCGAGTGCGCCTACCGGCCCGGCGGCCCGTGGAAGCCCCCGGTCGTCCACGGCGACGCCCGCCCCCGCGCGGGCGTGGAGGAGATCTTCGGGCAGGAGGGCGTCCGGTACTTCTTCGTCGACGCCCACCTCTTCCGCGGGGCCCGCAGCGAGGGCGTGATCGGCCCGCTCGGCTTCGGGAAGGTGAGCTGGGATCAGGTCGCCTGGGACGAGGGGCGCGCGTGGCGGAGCGTGCTCGAGCCACACGGCGTGACCTCCGACGGCGGCCCGCCGCGGCTCGTGGCGCTCGCCCGCCACCCGGAGGTGAGCGAGCAGGTGTGGAGCGGCGAGGTCGGCTACCCGGGCGACGGCCGCTACCTCGAGTTCCACAAGAAACACGGCAGCGACGGCCTCCGCTACTGGAAGGTCACGCACCCGGAGGCCGACCTCGGCGCGAAGGACCCGTACTACCCGGACGACATCCAGGCGGCGGTCTACAGCCACGCGCAGCACTTCTGCGCGGTGGTGCGCGCGGTGATCGCCCGGCACCGCGAGAAGTTCGATCGGCACGGCGTCGTCGTCGCGCCGTTCGACGCGGAGCTCTTCGGCCACTGGTGGCACGAGGGCCCGCGTTTCCTCGGCGAGGTCTTCCGCGCGCTGCACCACGACGGCGCCGTCCGGCCCGACACGGTGTCGGGCTTCCTCGCGCGACACCCGGCGGACAAGGTGGTGGCGCTCCCCGAGGGGAGCTGGGGCGCGGGCGGCGACCACCGCGTGTGGATCAACGACGAGCTGCGCTGGACGTGGGAGGCCGAGTACCGCGCCGAGGACCGCTTCCTCGCGCTGCACGGGAGCCTCCCGTGGCGGACCGACGAGCCCGTCCGCGACGCGCTCGCCTGCGCCGCGCGCGAGCTCCTCCTCCTGCAGGCCAGCGACTGGCAGTTCGTCGTGCACACGAAGGGCGCGGTGGACTACGGCTTCCGGCGCTTCTGCGAGCACCTCGGCAAGTTCGATCGCGCCTGCACGCTCGCCGAGGCCCGCGCCGCCGGCGAGCCCGACGACCCGCTGGCGCTGCTCCAGATCGCGGAGATGAAGGCGTCGGACGCGTGTTTCGCGGACCTGCGGCTGGAGTGGTGGGCGTGAGAGAGTTGCGGACCTGCCCGGTGACGGGCCGGATCGTGCTCCTCAACGACGCGTGGGTCGACGCGCCGCCCACGCCCGCGCCGCCGGAGCCCGGCCCGTGCGCCCTGTGCGAGCCCCGCGGGCCCGTCATCATGCGGTTCGCGGAGGCGATCGCCGTGCCGTACCCCACCCCCGCGCTCGGCGTGGAGGGCGACGCGCGGCCCTCCGTCGCGCACGGCGCGGTGCGGCGCGACGCGGTGGGGGCGCACGAGGTGCTCTACGGCGCGCACGACGCCGGCGACGGCGATCTGCTCCGCCTCCTCGCGCACCGCCTCGCCGATCTGCGCGGCGACGAGCGGCTCCGCGGCTTCGGCGCCACGCGACGCCACGCGCCCGGCCGGCACGTCGCCTGGCAGCTCTTCGCGCTGCCGTTCGACGTCGCGCCCACCACGCCGGCGCGCTGGCGCGACGCCGAGGTCGAGGCGGGCGAGCGCGTCGTGGACGAGGACGTCGAGGCCGTGGCGCTCCTCGCGTGGGCCCCGCGCGTGCCCTTCGAGACCTGGGTGATGCCCACCGACGGCGCCGCCTCGTTCGGGCACGGCGACCCCGCCGGGGTGGCCGAGGTGCTCGCCCGCACGGTCGCGAAGCTCGCGCGCGCGCTGCGCGACGCGCCCATCGATCTGTCGCTCGCCGACGGCGAGCCCTGGCGCATCGAGCTGTTGCCGCGCGTCGGGACGCCGCGCGCGGTGGAGGTGGCGACGGGCGTGCCGATCCACGGCACCTTCCCGGAGGCGGCGGCGGCGTTCCTGCGGGAGGACGGATGAACATCGCGGTGGTGTCGGCGGAGGTGGCGCCCTGGTCGAAGACGGGCGGGCTCGGCGACGTGTGCGGCGCGCTCCCGACGGCGCTCGCCCGGCTCGGGCACCGCGTGTGTACGATCAGCCCGCGCTACAAGGAGTACCCGGACGCCCGGGACACCGGCGTGCGCGCGTTCGCCTGGCTGTTCGGGGCGCTGCACGAGGTCCGCTACTTCCACCTCGAGCGGGACGGCGTCCACCACCTGTTCGTCGACCACCCGAGCTTCGCGCGGCCGGGCATCTACGGCGACACCCACGGACAGTACGGCGACAACCTGTTCCGCTACGCGCTGCTCGCCCGCGCCGCGCTGGAGGCGGTGTCCCGCGTGCCGCTCGGCGACCGGCCGCTCGGCGAGGACTGCGTCCTGCACGTGAACGACTGGCACACCTCGCTCGTGCCGCTCTACGTCGAGGCGCTGTACCGCCCGGCGGGGCGGTTCCAGCGCGCGGGGACGGTGCTGGGGATCCACAACGCCGGGCACCAGGGGACGTTCTCCGGCCACGACTTCGGCGGGCTCGACGTCCCCGGGCGGTGGTGGCCCGCGGTGGACTTCAACGGCAACATCAACGTGCTCAAGACGGGCGTGGGCCTCGCCCGCAAGCTCGTCGCGGTGTCGCCCAACTACGCCCGCGAGGTCTGCGAGGACCTCGGCTTCGGGCTCGAGGGCATGTTCCGGTCGCGCCGGGGGGATCTGCTCGGCATCCTCAACGGCGTGGACGACGCGTGGGACCCGGCGACGGACAAGCACCTCGCCGCCCACTTCACGGCCGACGACCTCTCGGGGAAGGCCACGTGCAAGGCCGCGCTCCAGCGCGAGCTCGGGCTCCCGGTGCGCCCGGAGGTGCCGATGTTCTCGCTGGTCGCGCGGCTCGACCACCAGAAGGGGATCGATCTGGTCGCCGAGGCGGCGCCGTGGCTGATGCAGCACGACGTGCAGCTCGTGATGCTCGGGAGCGGCTCGTCCACGCTGGAGCAGTTCTTCCGCGACGCCGAGCGCTGGTGGCCGAAGAAGGCGCGCGGCTGGGTGGGCTTCAACGAGGGGCTCGCCCACCGCATCGAGGCCGGCGCCGACGTGTTCCTCATGCCGTCGCGCTTCGAGCCGTGCGGGCTCAACCAGATGTACTCGATGCGCTACGGCACCGTGCCCATCGTGCACGCCGTCGGCGGGCTCGCCGACACGGTGCAGACCGTGAACCCCGAGGCCGACACCGGAACGGGCTGGGCGTTCCGAAACTTCTCGGTGGAGTCGCTCGTCGAGGCGATGGGCTGGGCGCTCCTGACGTACACGAAGTTCCCGGAGGCCTGGCGACGCATCCAGCTCCGCGGGATGCGGCAGGACTTCAGCTGGGAGCGGTCGGCGAAGGAGTACGTGAAGGTGTACGAGTGGGCGTGCGGGTGATGCTCACTCCGCCGCGCACGCACCGCGGTACACGCGCCACGTGCTCGTCCCCACGGCGGAGTCGTCGCAGGCCTCGGTGACGACGAGGTCGTCGCGGCCGTCGGCGTCGTAGTCCCACCGGGCCCACGCGGGGCGGTCGCCGGCGCCGGCGCAGGACGCGGCGGCGGAGGCGGGGGGCGCGAACGCGTAGGCGGAGTGACCGAGCGGAAGCGACGCCTCGTACGGGGCCGCCTCGAACGCGGCGCCGGTGTTGGCGTGCACCCGCCAGTGGGTGTCGCCGAGGGTGGACTCGGTGCAGTCGGCCATCACGACGAGGTCCGGGCGGCCGTCGGCGTCGGCGTCGCGCAGGTCGAACGCGGGCGCGGACGCGGCGCAGTCGGGGGCGTCGAGCTCGCCGACGGCGAACGTCCCCGGCGCGTAGCCGTCGGGCAGGCGCCACTGGATGCGGACGTCGGCGAAGCCCTCGCCGGTCGAGGGGTAGACGTTCCAGTAGGAGAGGCCGGTGGAGGGGTCGATGCAGTCGTACGGCGAGACCACGTCGACGGCGCCGTCGCCGTCCATGTCCTCGAGGAAGTAGGCGGGCTGGTAGTCGCGGTACTCGCACGCCCAGTCGGGGCGCTCGAGCGAGGGCGCGTAGAGCCCGGTCGGCAGGTCCCAGACCCGCGCCGCGCCCTCGAACGCGGCGCCGTCGTTGCGCCACCAGTGCCAGTAGGTGTCGCCGACCTGCGCGTCGACGCACTCCTGGGTGCCCACGAGATCGGGGAGGCCGTCCGCGTCGAGGTCGGCGACGCCCCAGGCCGGGAAGACGGCGCCGGACTCGCAGCGGGCCTCGTGCCGCGGCGCCACGAACGCGTACTCGGAGAAGCCGCCGGGGAGGTCCCAGGGCTCGCCGGCGGCGAATCCGGTACCGGTGTTGGGGTAGACCTTCCAGGACGTGTCGCCCACGGCGGGGTCGATGCACTGCTTGGTCGAGACGAGGTCGACGAGGCCGTCGGCGTCCATGTCGCGGAGGTGCCAGGCGGGGACGTTGGATCCGAACTCGCAGACGGGGTCGCTGCCCTCGAGCGTCGCGAAGGCGAGGGTGGAGAACCCGGCGGGCAGGGCCCAGTCGATCGCCTCGCCGAAGCCGTCGGCGCCGGCGGGGTGGACGCGCCAGATCGCGTCGCCCACGGTCGCGTCGGCGCAGTCGCGCGTGACGACGAGGTCGGCGAGCCCGTCGCCCGTGAGGTCGGTGCGCCAGAACGTCGGGGCGCTCGCGGCGTTGTCCTCGCACGAGGCGGCGACGCCCTCCGCGCCCGCGAACGCGCCGTCGGGGTAGCCGGAAGGCAGCGTGGCGACGAGGGGCTCGCCGCTCCAGTCGAGGCCGCCGCACGCCTCGCCGGTGTCGTCGGGATCGGTCGAATTGCCGGGCGGGCGGCGCTCGCCCGGCTCGTCGCCGCCACAACCCGCGAGGATCGCGGCGAGGGCCGTTATGATGGGGGCCGCATGCACGCCCCCCAGCCTCCCCCCGGAACGCGCGCCCGTCAAGGGGTCGCGCTCGCGATGCTGCTCACGGCCTGCGGGCAGGACTACGAGGTCATCCCCGAGCCCGTCGACGTCGCGCCGGGCGAGGTCACCGACTGCCCGTTCTCGCGCGTGGGGGAGACGGCCTTCTACGCGTACGACTGCAACCCCGTGTTCACCACGACCGGCGAGGACTGGGCGCCCAACGTCGGCAGCACGGCGTTCAACGTCACCTACGTCGTCGACCACCCCTTCTACCAGATCTGGTACGTCGCCTACGACGACGACGACAGCTACGCGATGGGGTACGCGGTCAGCTCCAACGGCACGGACTGGACGCCCCATCCCGACAACCCGGTCGTCACCCAGGAAGGGGCCGACGAGTTCGAGCGCGACGTCATGCAGGCCAACCAGGTGTTGTGGGACCCGTCGCGCGACGAGTACGTGATGATCTACTCGGGCCTCGATCTGACGTCGGGCAGCGACGGCGGCACGGGCGTGATGACCTCGACCGACGCCGTCGACTGGCGGCGCATCGAGTCGAACCCGGTGTTGTGGGCCAACACCACCGGCGTGGACGGCGTGGACGGCTGGTGCTGGCCGCTCGACATCAACCTCGGGAGCGTCGCCGGGTACACGGGGTTCATCGCCGGGTCGCAGGGGCGCTCCGGGGCGTGCGAGGGCTACCGCTTCGACGCGTCGCGGCCCGACGACTGGGAGGTCGACGGCGACGTCGTGTTCCCCGCGGGCGACGACGGCGAGTGGGACGACGAGGGGCTCGTGTCGCTGAACGAGGCGGTCCTCGGCGACACCCACCACCTGTTCTACGTGGGTTTCGGCGCGTGGACGAACCAGGGCAGCGTGCGCGTCGTGACCAACAGCTACCTCGGCTGGGCCACGTCCCCGGACGGCTTCGACTGGGTGAAGGACCCGGAGCCCGTGCCGATCCACACCACCGAGGACGGTCAGGTCGGCGCCGTCGCCGCCGTCACGGTCGGCCCGCGCATCCACCTGTGGGTCACCGACGAGTACGACGGCGCGCAGGGGGTCGGCTACTTCCTCTACGACCCCGAGGCCGCCGCGGCGGAGGACGGCGGGTGATCCTTGCGCTCCTCGGGTGTGGCTTCGGCCTCGACCCGCTCGCCGAGGACGGCGGCGGGACGATCTCGATCGTGGAGGTGTCCCCGCGCTGGGGCCCGCCCGACGGGGGCACCGAGGTCACGATCACGGGGACGGGTTTCGTGGGCGAGGTCGCCGTCACCTTCGGGAACGCGGACGTGATCGTCACCGTCGTGGACGCGCAGACGATCGTGGCGACGACGCCGTACGCGGGGGTGGAGGCGACGGTGGACGTGTCCGTCACGAGCGACCTCGGGCGCGCCGACGCGCCGGGCGCCTTCGCCTACAGCGAGGACGAGCCCGAGGAGACCGACGCCGACACCGACGCCGACGCGGACGCGGACGCCGACGACGACGGCACCGGCGCCGTGGTCGAGACGAGCGTGTTCGTCGTCGCGTGCCCGGAGTGCTTCGGCGTGACGCAGCAGGTCTACGTCTCGGCGAGCGCCGCGTTCCACGACGGCGTGCGGGGGAGCTGGACGGAGTGGCTCCCGGCCGTCGGCGACTGCGCGAACGGCTCGCTCACGCCCGCGGGTCCGGCGGACGCGTTCGTGGACGTGGGCGACTGGGTGGACCTGCGCTCGCGCTCGCAGTCGATCTCGATGCAGGGCACGCCCGGCGCCGACGGCGTCACGTACCTCGCCGACGATCTCACCGAAGCCGACTGGGAGAGCGGCGCCGACTTCGACCTGTCCGTGCCCGAGGGCGGCGAGTGGGGCGCCTTCGAGGTCGAGAACGCGGTGGAGACGCCCGAGAACTTCACCGACGTCCAGCCCGTCGAGCTGCTCGAGCCGAACCCGCAGCGCGCGTTCTCGGCGCGGATCCGCAAGACGGGGCAGGAGTTCACGTGGGCGCCCTACGGCGGCGACGGCAGCATCCTGTTGCTGGTCGACGTCTACAGCGCGCAGGGGAGCTACCAGGGCACGGTGTCCTGCCGCGAGGCCGACGACGGGCGCCTCACGCTGCCGAGCTCCGCGCTGAACGCGTACCAGGCGAACAGCCTCCTCGCCGTGTCGATCTACCGCTACCAGCTCGCCACCTTCGACCTGCCCACGGGCGCCGAGGGCGAGTCCGTCTCGTCGATCGGGTACATGGGCACGGGAGTGTTGGTCCAATGATCCTCCTCCTCCTCCTCGCCTGCCCGGGCGACGCCTCCCGCGACGAGACCTGCGAGGCGATCTGCGACGAGCTCGTGATGACCTGCGCCTACGAGGCCTACCCGACCCACGACTCCTGCCTCCAGGGCTGCCTCTACGAGGAGGAGCAGGGATCCAACATGGGGCGGGCGTGGCAGTGTATCCAGGCGGCGGAGTGTGACACGTTCGCGATCGTGGAGTGTGAGCACGCCGTGGAATAGGCTTCAGGCTACAGGCTGGCTACAGGCATCCCGGTTTCTGCCATCGGAATCTTGCCAACCGAAGCCCCCGCCGCCCAACCCTCCACCGACCCCGTCGACGGCACTGAGCCCGACCCGAAGCCTGCAGCCCGAAGCCCGAAGCCTCTCACCTCACCCACGTCCCCACCCTCACCCCCACCCCCACCGTCCACCAGTCCTCCCAGTCGCCGTCGAGGCCGCGCTGGTTGCCCCAGCCGGCGTAGGCGTTG
>JBMOQZ010000355.1:0-6257 GCA_049322475.1 Myxococcota bacterium
ACCTCCTCGACCTCGCGAAGGCGAAGCGGGACCTCAAGAGCGAGGACCAGCTCGCGGCGGCGGTGCTCGACAAGCTCGCCCTCGAGAGCGCGCAGGCGGTCCTCGCCGCGGTGGACGTCGAGAAGGAGGCGGTCGACCCGGCGAGCCTCAAGCTCGTCGAGGTGAAGTAGCGGCCAATGGGTGTCCGCGGGGGTGGGTGCGGCATCGGCGCCCCATGAGGCGCCGGCACCCCGGGGCCGGCATGTCCCACCACACGGACCAATGCCGGTTTCTCTCGAACATCGACGAGGACGTCATCGGCATGGCGCGTGCAACTCAGCGCCGCCGGAGGATGGGGATCATGAGCGACTACTTCGAGGGCTTCGTCACGAAGGTGTTCGACGGCGACACCGTTGAGATCGACACGGTGCGTTTCAAGCGGACCAACGGGTACAACTACAAGGACATCGAGCGTGTGCGCCTCGTTGGGTTCGACGCGCCCGAGCTGAACGCGCCCGGGGGAAAGGCGGCCCGCGATCGGCTCGCCCGGCGCGTGCTCGGCAAGTACGTCCGGGTCTATGTGACAGCGCGCGACGTGTTCGGACGGGTGCTCGGGAGGCTCGAACTCGCCGCGGCGTGAGCTACAAGCGTTGCCGGCCTATCCCACGCTCGTCACCGAGGGCGCGGGGCCATTGCCGGGTTCCGCCTGTCCACCCGGCCAGCCGAAGCGCACCTCGTCCCAGAGGAAACCCGCTTCCGCCCGCTCGTGCGTGCGCTTCCAGAGCAGCCGCACTCGAGCCCGTTCGTCCCCCTCTGTGCTGCGGTGTGGAGCGAGGAGCGCGTCCGCGTGCTCGCCGATGCTCGGGTCGGCGTCGATGTGCCCAAAGGACAGCACCTCGGGGAAAAGGGTGCACTCGAACGGGCGGAGGGTGGTGAGGACGAAGATGGAGAGGTCGAGCTCGCGCGCAATGTTCTTGATCGTGCCCCCGACGGTGCGCGAGGCGCGATCCTCGACGATCCTTAACCCTCCACAGAGGTCAACGACGACGAGTCGGGTCCGAGGCTTGTTTCTGCACTGCGTTCCGACGAGGCTCGCCCAGGTCGAGGCGGTGAGGTGCTCGTAGCCGAGAGCGTTGACCGTATGGGCCCGCATTCTGCCGCAGCGGCGAACCAGGGCCCTTCCAAACGGGACGCGCGGCGGGAGTACGAGGAGGGGGTCGAAGTCCTCCTCGACCGCACGCTGCAGCGCCCAAGCGCCGAACCCGCGCGCCACTTCCGGCGCCCCCGCGATCACGGTCACCTCGCCCCTGCACAGCCCACCGGCTTTTTCGTGGTGGAGCGGGATGTGCAGCTCGAGGTCGCTCTTCTCGTAGAGGGCCATTCGGCAGTTCCTATTCCTGAATCGCGCCGCCACGCCGAGCCTGCGTGTCCTTCCCGCCCCACACGAAGATCGCAGAGACCAGCACTTCCATCGCCGAGATCGTCAGGATCGGGTGGCCGACGTTGGAAGTGTCGCGCACCGGCGTACCGGTGGCGTCCAGAACCGGACCGCCGATGAGCCGACCGCGGGCCGAGTCGAAGTTGAGGTGGAGGTTGAGGCCAGCCTCGACATCACGCCGGTTGACCTTCTGAAACGCGAAGATCGTTCCATCCTCCCTCACGGCGATGAACAGGATGGCTTCGTCGCGCACCTTGAACGCCCACGCCGTCCCCAGCTCGAGATCCGAGACTTTTCTGGCGGTTCGGTGGTGCCTTTGCCAGAGGGTGAAGGTGTCGTCCAGGAGCGCGATGGCGGCTTGCCGGCGTGCTTCGTGGAATCGGGCCGGCAACTCGTCCGCGTTCCAGTACAGGAGCTGCTCGGCCGCATCTGGAGCGTAGGTGAACTCGTAGGTGTCGTCCGGCACGCCCTTCTTCGCCTCAGCGCTCCCGTAACGCGTGCCTGTATTCCCTACAGCTTCCTGAGGACGTTCATCAGCGTGCGCGCGGTGTCGAGCGTTCCCTGCACCGCTGACGAACTCCGTCGGCGGGTCGCAGTGCGGTGTTCAGACTGGGAGGCTGCCTCGCCGACGGCGCCGAGGGTGCCCCAGAACGCCGCCTCGTCGTCAGTTGCACCTTCCGCTTTCGCCTTTGTGAACTGATCACGCATTCCTGCGAGGGCTCCCTTCACCGACCGGGTACCCTTTGCGCCCCGTATCAACCTTCCCTTCGGCATCGTCACTCCTGCCCGCAGGCCCATTAGGCACGGATGCCTGCATCGGCAAGTACCCCTGTGATCCCGCCCCGCGAGAGCGTCAGGGGCCTTCGCGCAGGATTTCTAGGATGAACCTAGTGAGTTCCTCCAGGGCGCTCAGGTGCACGAGCGGGGCGCCGTTCCGGGCAAGGTCCCTGGTGCCCGCCACGGGACCCACCCAGATGCCGGAAGTAGGATCGAAGAGGATTTCTGGCCGCTCGCTGCACGCCGTCTCGTTCCCATCATCCACCGTCCTGACCTCAAGATCGCCGCGGACGATGTGCAGCACGACGCGGCGATCTTTGCCGGGACGCGAGAACACCCACCACCGCCGCAGGGCACCGTGAGAAGGACCATCAAACCAGTTGGCCTCGAACCCATACCCGTCGAAGAGGGCACGGGCATCCTCGATCAGGGCACGGAGCGCCGGCGAGCGAGCCTCGCGGCCGAGGTGCGCTGGAACGTGGCTCCGAAGCAGCGTTCTGGCGCCCTCGGTGGGGTACGAGAAGTCGTGCGGGCTGTCGCTCATGACGTTTGCCTCCGTGGTAAGCGTAGCGCGTCCGGAGACCAGCATGAACGCGAAGGACGTGAACGGGCTCGGGCCCCCCTTGCGGGAGTTCCTCGAGCGCCTCCCGGGCCGCATCGCGGAGAAGCAGGAGTTCTTCAACAACCGGTACCACCTGAAGACGCGCAAGTCGGGGTACAACGCGCTCTGGGAGGATCTGGGCGCGCTCGGGAGCGTGCCCCGAGCCAAGTATATTTTCGACTACGCCCGGGTCCACCTCCCTGCGTCCGTTCGCGGTCTCCTCGCTGACGGGGCGCGGGGGAAGGCGACGCGCAAGGCGGCCGACCCGCCGATCGCCGACATCCTCCTCTACCAGAACGGCAAGCTCAAGCGGCTCGGGCGCCTGCTCGCCGATTATCTCCCCACAGAGGCGGGCAAGACCGTCGCGGTCAAGCCGGTGAAGCGCACGCCACACGCCTCGGCGAGCAGCCTCCCGACGGTTCCGGCGAAGGACCCGCCGAGCCTGAAGCAGCGCGTATCCACATCGGATGCGACGACGCGCACGAACGACGGAGACGGCGGCGGCTGGTGGCGCGATCAGAAGCGCTACACGACGATTCGGCGCCTCGGCAAAGGCGGCATGGGGTTCGTCTACCTCGTGAAGGACTCGCGAACGGGTGTCGAACGCGCCGCGAAGGTGATCGACCCGGGCCATCGGAAGGACGAGGAGTACCAGGCGCGCTTCTTCCGGGAGGTGAGGGCCCAGTCGCTTCTTCATCATCCGAACATTCTCCGAATCCTCGCGCACGGCCGCGACTTCTACATCTGCGAGGTCTGCGACGGCACGCTGGCGGAGCACATCGCGGGCCCGCGCCTCACGCAGAACAGGGCGATCGCGCTCTTCCGGCAGGCCTGCGCGGGGGTCATCCATGCCCACAAGGGGAAGGTCCTCCACCGGGACCTGAAACCCTCGAACCTGCTTCTGCGGAAAAACGGCAACCTCGTCGTCGCGGACTTCGGCCTGTGCAAGATCGACTCCTCCGAGTTCACCACGGTCACCTCCACGAAGGTGCAGGGCGGGACGTTCCGCTACGCCGCGCCCGAGCAGTGGCGCAGCATGCGGGACGCCGACGCACGCGCGGACGTCTACTCGCTCGGCGTCGTCCTGCAGGACCTCCTCGTGGGGTCGACGAAGCACGACATCGGCGACCGCGAGACGCTCACACGGGTGAAGGCCGACCCCTTCATCGAGGTGATCGAGCGGGCGACGGCCTTCCGCCCTGAGCACCGGTTCGCGAGCGTGAGCGCACTCGCCTCCGCCGTGGGGCGAGCGGCGAAGCCGAGATCATGAGCGGCCGTCGACCGGCTGCCAGACAGTCTGGAAACGGGGTGCATTCCGGTGCTGTCTGGCGCATCCGTGTGCCTGTCGATTCGTAAAGAATCCAGCAGTTTGCGGCCCTGCTCGCCAATTCCAAATCAGCAGGTCGGGGGTTCGAGTCCCTCTGCCCCTGCCACCATCGACACGAAACGCCCGTCGGCCTCGTAGAGGTGGCGGGCGTTTCGATTGTCGCACCTCAGCTCTTCGCCGCGCTCTCCAGCTCGATCGCCAGCTGCTCGAGCACGTTGCGGAAGGTCGCCGCCTCCTCCGGCGAGAGCTTCGACAGCGTCGCCCGCATCGCCGCCTCGGCGGTGCCGTGACGCACGCGATCGAGCTCGGCGCCCCGCGGCGTGAGGCGCAGGCGCACGCGCCGCTGGTCGCGCGGATCGTCGAGGCGCTGGAGCAGGCCCTGGCTCACCAGCCGACGAAGGATCCCCGTCAGCGTGCTGGGGTGCAGGTGCAGGCGACGGGCGAGCTCGCCGGCGGTCAGCCCGGCCTCCTGCCCCACGACGCGCACCACGAAGCGTTGAGGGCCCGTGACGCCGATGCGGCCGAGCATGCGCTTCGAGAGGGCCTGCAGGCCGTGGTCGGCGGCCCACAGGCGCTCCAGCGTGCCGATGGTCTCGTCGTCGGGGACCTGGCGTTCGCGCGTGCTCATCCCGTCGGGCGCGTATTCCGCACGCGCGAGAGGTGCTTGTGGTGAATTGCCACAGGGGCCACGATGCGTCCGGAGTGGCGAAGTGCTGGCACGCCCTGTCAGCGAGACTCGGACGAGGTCAGGGCTCCACGAGGCGTGGGTCCCTCGCGAGATCGACGGGCGCGATCACCGGCTCGTCCATCGGCACGCGAGCGCCGTACCGCTCGCGCAGCGCGGCGCCCACGAGCGGATCGGCGAGGTCGAAGTCCCGGAGCCGCCGGAGCTCGCCGAGCCGCACCCCGGCCGCGCGATCGAAGAGCTTCCACACGAGCTCCGAGCAGTACAGCCGGTCGTCCGTCCACGAGAACCCCGCGTCGTAGGGGCGCCCGGTCCACTCGACCGCGAGCGCCTGCATGCGGCCGAGCGCGTCGCCGGCGAGCCCCTCGAGGCGACGGATCTCGAGGCCGCGCCCGCGCGAGGTCCAGTCGTCGATCTCCGCCCACCCCACGGGCTGCACGGCCTCGAACACGCGCAGCCGCCCCTCGCGCTCGAGCACCACGCCCACGTGGGTCAGATCGCTGTGCGTGGCGCGGGCGATCGCCTCGCTCTGACGCGAGGCGGAGCGGTGGAAGACCAGGTCGCCCGCCTGCAGGTCGGCGGCGAGGGCGGAGAGCGCGAGGAGCATGCGCGGAGCGTAGCCGCCGCCCGCGCCCGCGAGCCCCCCTGCACCAGATTTGCGCGATCACGCCTCCGAAGCGAGGTGCCGCAGCACCTCGGCGACGCTCCACGCCTGGGCGACGCACCCGCGCGCCAGAAACGGCGGCTCCGCGTCGAACACCTCGGCGATCGTTCCGATCCCGTAGTCGCCGAGGTGGTCGATCGACCCCTGCAGGAAGCGCCGCGCGCCCGCCGCGTCGTCCGGGTGGACCTTGCGCCATGCGTCGACGAAGGGGCCGAGGAGCCACGTCCACACCGTCCCTTGGTGGTAGGCGGCGTCGCGGGAGCACAAATCGCCATGGTAATTCGGGCGGTAGTCCGGGTGCCCCGGCGCCAGCGAGCGCAGGCCCACGGGCGTCAGGAGCCGCTCACGGACGGCCTCCACGACGGCCTCCCAACGCGCGGCGTCCAGCACCGGGTTGGGCAGGGACACGGCGAGGATCTGGTTCGGGCGGAACGACGCGTCGTCGCCGTCCTCCCCGTCGACCACGTCGTAGAGGTAGCCGTCGGGGTGCGGGAACCGCCGGTTGAACGACGCGCGCGCCTGCTCGGCGTGGGTCGCCCACTCGTCGGCGGCGGGGGCCGACACCTCGCGGTCCCAACGCTCGAGCAGGCGGAGCGCGTTGTACCAGAGCGCGTTGATCTCGACGGCCTTCCCCCGGCGCGGGGTCACCACCCAGCCGTCGCACTTGGCGTCCATCCACGTCAGCTGGTAGCCGGGCGCGCCCTGGCGGAGCAGGCCGTCGGCGGGGTCGACGCCGATCCCGAAGCGCGTCCCGGCGAGGTGGCGTCGCGCGACGTCGCGCAGCAC
>JBMOQZ010000356.1:0-6225 GCA_049322475.1 Myxococcota bacterium
CGCGTCGCTCCGGGAGCTGGCCGCGTCGCCCGGGGCCGTCCTGCGCCACCTGCGCGGGCTCGCGCGCGGCGACGCGCCCCGGTTCGTCGGGCACAACCCGGTCGCGGGATGGGCGATGGCCGGAGGGCTCGCCCTCGTCGTCGTGCTCGCGGGGACCGGCGTCGTCGTGCTCGCCGGCGAAGAGGGGCGCGGGGCGCTCGACGTCGGCGTCGGGGCGGGGATCGCGTGGCACGAGGTCCACGGGTGGATCGCGTGGGGCGTGCTCGCCTTCATCGCCGTCCACCTCGCCGGGGTCGCGAAGGAGAGCCTGCGCACGCGCGAGAACCTCGCCGCCGCCATGCTCACCGGGCAGAAGCGCGGCGACGGACCCGACGCGCGGCCGTTCCGCGGCGTGGGGATCGCCGTGCTCGCGGGCGCCGGGGTGTTCGCGACCGCGTTCGCGCTGACGCCGCCGCGCCCGGCGCGCCCCTTGCCCGACGACGCGACGTGGCGCGCGGCCTGCGGCGAGTGTCACCTCGCGTTCCACCCTACGCTGCTCCCCGCGCGCTCGTGGGCCCGGATGATGGACGAGCAGGCCGACCACTTCGGCGAGGACCTGATGCTCGACGGGCCCACGACGGAGGCCGTGAAGCGCTTCCTGTTCACGGCGTCGGCGGACAGCGGGCTCGGCGAGCACGCCTGGCGGGTCGCGCGGTCGACCCCGGGCGACGCGTCGCCCCAACGGATCACCGAGCTCCCGTGGTGGGAGGCGGTGCACGCGGACGTCGTCGTCGACGAACCGCTCCGATGTGACGCCTGTCACGGCGACGCCGAGGCGGGCGCGTTCGAGGACTGGGAGGTGAAGCCATGAGGATCCTGATCGCGGCGGCCGTCACGGGCCTGCTCGCGCAGTACTACACGGAGGGCGCGGGCCCGGGCGACGCGGCGCGGGGCGCGGCGGCGTGGAAGGCGGAGCACCTGGACGCGGCCACGGGCGAGCGCCGGTCGTGTACGACCTGTCACGACGCCGACCCCCGCAAGGGCGGCCGCCACGCGAAGACGGGCGAGGCCATCGACGCGATGGTCGGGGGCGACGCGCTCTCCGACGCCGCCAACGTGGAGAAGTGGTTCGGGCGCAACTGCAAGTGGACCTACGGACGCCCGTGCACCCCCCAGGAGAAGGCGGACTTCCTCGCCTTCTTCACCAAGTAGGAGGACGAGATGCGAACGATTCTGCTCCTGGCGACGCTCACGGTTCCCTTCGGGCTGGCGGACGACGACGACGACGAGCACGACGACCGGCCGAGGCCCGCTCGCCCCGCCGTGCCGCCCGACCCGAGCTACGCGAAGGAGTGCGGCAGCTGTCACCTCGCGTTCCCGCCGCCTCTGTTGCCGGCGCGGACGTGGGTGACGATCCTCGGCAACCTCGGCGACCACTTCGGCGACGACGCGTCGTTGCCCGACGAGAAACGCGCCGCGCTGACGGCGTGGCTCGTCGCCTCCGCCGGCCGCGACCGCGGCGACGACACGCTCCGCGTGACCGGCACGCGCTGGTTCCGGAGCGAGCACGACGAGCTCCCGGGGCGCCTCGTGGGCCCCGCCGCCGAGGTGAAGAGCTGGGCGGCGTGCGCCAGCTGTCACCCGGGCGCCGCGCGGGGATCGTTCGACGAGGAGGCGATCCGTGTGCCCGGCCTCGGGCGCTGGGAGGACTGACCGGGATACAGCGCCGGCGTGGACGGTCCCTCCTTCACGATGCGCGTGCGCGTCGCGGTCGCGCCGCGCGGCGACGAGTTCCCTCGCGAGGACGAGGCGCTCGGCCGCGCGATGTTCGCCCGCCTCGTGAAGCGCCTCGAGCGGGGGCCCGTGGCGCCCGCCGTGATCGTGCTGCGCGAGGACCGCGCCCAGATCGTGGACCTGCGCCCGATGCTCGCCCGGGGGCGCGACGCGCACCGGCTCGTCGCCGCGCTCGCGGGCGGCGAAGGGGTCGAGGCGATCGCCGTCGTCGGGATCGTCAACCGCCGGCGCCGCGGCGCGCCGGCCGTGGAGCGCTACGGCGGCGTGTTCGTCGAGTGGTCCGACGGGCGCTGGTGGGCGGCGTTCCGGCCCCTCGACGACGCGATGCGCCTCGTGCCCACGGACATGGACGACGTGTCCCGCGCGGTCGACGGCCAGGCGCGTCCGGGCGGCCTCGGCGGGTGGTTCAGCCGCGCCCGCTTCCAGGGCCTGCGCGCGGAGATCCGCGTCGACGCGCCGCCGCCTCCCCCCGCCGAGGTCGTGAACTGATCCTACCTTTGGAGGGGTGGGGTGCGTTCATGTTCGGGAAGAAGAAGCCGCAGGGGTTCTTCGAGAAGCTCAAGGAGGACGTCCGCAAGGCGATCGCCGGCGGCGCGAAGGAGGGCGCGAAGGTCGGCGTGCAGCAGGCCGTCCGGGTGGGGGTGCGCGACGCCGTCAAGCAGGGCATCCTCGACGCCACGGGCGAGGTCCGGCCGAAGGAGGACAACCTGCTCTCCGAGAACGAGCCCGAGCCGGTCGTGAAGAAGGAGAGAGAACCCGTGTAGTTCTCTGACAAATCGTGGACGGACGCAGCCGCGTTCGGCAGCCAGGCTGTCTGCATGCTGTGGCTGCTCGCGTGCTCCGGCTCGATCGACGCGTACGTCGCCGGCGTCCCCCACGTGGTCCAGAAGCCCGACTTCTGCGGCGAGGCCTGCGTCGAGATGGCGATGCGGCACCTCGGCTACACCGTCGACCAGGACGCGGTCTTCGACCTCACGGGCGTGGATCCCGCGCTCGGCCGGGGGGCCCGCGCCGCCGAGCTCGCCGTCGCCCTGCGCGCGCTCGGGTTCGACCCGGGTCCGGTCTGGGCCGAGGTGCCCCGCGGTCAGCTCGACGGGGAGCTCGCGAGGCTCGTGGAGAGCATCCGGGCGGGCGTGCCCGTGGTCGTCTGCATGCGGGCCGGCGCGGAGGAAGGCGCCCCCGAGCACTTCCGGCTCGTGATCGGCTGGGACGAGGACGCCGGCGAGCTCGTCTACCACGACCCCGCGCGCGTCGACGGCGCCGCGCTGCGCATGTCCCGCGCCGAGTTCCTCGACGCCTGGCCGCTCCGGTACGCCCCCGACGTCGACACCGTCATCCAGATGCCGCTGAAGCCCGGCTGGATCCGCGTGCCGGAGCGCGCGCCCGGGCCCACGGCCGCGGACGTGGCGCAGCGCGTGCGGCTGCTGCGCGACTTCGCGCCCGAGGGGTTCTCGCTCGTCGTGGAGCGGCCCTTCGTGGTGCTCGGCGACGGCGGGGACGAGCGCGTCGCCGGCTACGCCTCCGGGACGGTGCGCTGGGCGACGCGGCGGCTCCGCGAGGCGTACGGGTGGCGCGACCCCGATCGGGTGTTCGGCGTGTGGCTGTTCGAGGGGGACGAGAGCTACCGGCGCAACGCGTGGCAGCTCTTCGGCGAGGTCCCGGACACGCCGTACGGCTACACCTCGGGCGACCACGCCGCGCTGGTCATGAACATCCAGACGGGCGGCGGCACCCTCGTCCACGAGATGGTGCACGCGTTCCTGCACACGAACGTCCCGGGGCCCGCGCCGTGGTTCAACGAGGGCCTCGCGTCGCTCTACGAGGCGAGCGGCGAGCGCGACGGCGCCATCGTCGGCTTGCCCAACTGGCGCCTCCCGGGCCTCCAGGACCGGATCTCGCGAGGGCAGCTCGGCTCCTTCGAGCAGCTCCTCCGTCGGGACGTCCGGGGCTTCTACGGCGACGAGAGCGGCGCGAACTACGCCCAGGCCCGCTACCTCTTGCTCTGGCTGCAGGAAGAGGGCCTGCTGCGCCGCTACTACGACGCCTACGTCGACCGGCGCGCCGCCGATCCCGCCGGCGTGGACGCGCTACGCGCGGTGGTGGGCGACGACCTCTCCGCCTTCCAGCGGCGCTGGGAGGAGTGGGTCATGGCGTTCGGGTAGGACGCCTCCGCCACCCGGCCAGCCCACCCAGCCAAATCCAGGCCGAGGAGCCGCCGCATCCACACGTCGTCGTCGCGGGGATCGGGTCGAGCGTGTCTTCCGCGCCGGTGTCCGCCCCTCCCGTGTCGGGGACGGAGAGGTCGAGCGTCACCTCCGAGAGGTGCAGCTCGCCCGCCCGGTCCCAGGTGACGACCAGCGTCTCGCCGCGCAGGCCGATCCACGGCCGCATCGCCCCGTCCGGGGGCTCGAGCTCCGTGACGCGCACGGTCTCCTCGACGGCGAACTCCAGATCGAGCACCTCGAGCCAGATGTCCCCGCCGTCCTGCGAGAACGCGCTGTCGGCGGGCCTCGCGACGTGCGCGACGATCCAGTGGTCGCCGACGCGCAGGAGGCCCTGGGGCCAGTAGATCCCCTCCACGGGCGCCTCCACCCGGCGCGAGTCGAGCAGCTCGAAGTCCGCGTCGAAGCGCCCGGCGTAGAGCTCCGTCGTCACCGCCATCGCCACGATCGTGTCGGTGTCGGGGTCGTGGGCGAGCGAGGCGCCGGTCACGTTGGCCCAGTGCACCGACGTCTCGCGCACGGGCGACGCGTCCTCGCCGAGCGCGATGAAGAAGGCGTCGTTGGGGTAGGGGTCGGCGAACGAGGCGGTCGCGTCGACGAGCGGCGAGCACACGATCGGGAGGTCGTTGTGGCGGCGATCGACCCGGTCCCGCGCGAGGGTCGCCTCGGCGATCCGCGCGAGGTCGGCGTCGTAGCGGAACGCGAGCGCCGAGTCGTCGGCCTCGGTGCGGGTCATCGACGACGCGTGCAGCCAGGTCCCGTCGGGGCAGAGGGCGATCGCGTGGTCCTGGAGGTCGCTGCGGCCGGTGAGCTCGACGCGGCCGACGTCCTCGACGAGCAGGTCCTCGCCGAACGAGAGGTGGTGTAGCCCGCCGCCCGCGCCGAAGAACAGGTGCCAGCCCTCGTCCGCGGGGAACGCCCGCGCGAACGTCCCGCCGATGCCGAGCGGGACGGGCTCGCCGACGTCTACGACGATCGCCAACGCGGCCGCCTCGCCAACGCCACGAGGAGGAAGGCGCCGCCGCCCCCTCCGCACCCGCACGACCGGATGGGGGGGATGCCCTCGTCGCCCGCGGGGTCGCCCGTGTCGGGGAGCTCGCCCAGCGCGTCGAGATCGAGGGTGAGCGGCGTGAGGTGCGGCTCGGTCTGGCGGTCGTAGGTCACGAGCAGGGTGTCGCCGTCGCGGGCGAGCCCCGGGCGCATCGCGCCGGCGGGGGGCTCGAATTGCGTGACCCGCACGGTCTGCTCGAGCGCCCAGTCGAGGTCGAACACCGCCAGCGCCACGTTGGCCTCGTCCAGCGTCCACGTCTCGCCGGCGCCCGCGACCATGTACGCGACGAGCCAGTGCTCGCCCGCGCGCAGCGTCGCCTGGGTCCAGTACACGCGGTCGCCCGGGTCGGCGACCGCGACGTCGAGGCGCTCGACGAGCCCGAGGTCGGCGTCGTAGCGGTCGACGCGCACGCGCTCGTCGCGGCCGAAGCCCACCGCGAGGAGCGTGTCGTCGTCGGGGTCCCAGGCGAACGACCCGCCGGAGAGCTGCGGCGCGCCGTCCAGCCCGTGCTCGCCCGCCGGCGCGGCGTCGTCGCCCAGCTCCACGAAGATCGAGTCGTCGGGCGCCCCCTCGGTCAGGATCACCCCGTCGGCGACGGGCGAGCAGGCGACGGCCGGGTCGTTGTGCTCCCGCGACTCGACGCTCTCCTCGACCGTGGCGTCGGCGAGCCGCGTCCAGTCGGCGTCGTAGCGGAAGGCGAACGCGCTGTCGTCGGGGCTCGCGAGGCTCGCCGAGGCGACGTGGAGGTACGTGCCGTCCGGGCAACGGGCGATGCCGTGATCGACGAGGTCGGTCCGGCCGGTGAGCGACACGCGGTCGCGATCCACGACGGTGAGGTCGGCGCCCATCGGCAACACGTTGTAGTCGCCGCCCGCGGACCAGAGGAGGTGCCACGCGCCGTCGCCCGCCGGGAACGCCCGCGCCCAGCCCCCGCCGACCCCGAGGCTCCGGTCCTCGCCGACCTCCACCACCACGTCGGAGGCGGCGGCGAGCGCGGCGAGCATCATCCCTTCAAGGCTACCAGCGACCCGTCGCGGGACCAAAGCCAGACGCGCCCGCCGGCGCGCTCGGCGCCGTCCGCGGGGACGGGCACGCGCGCGCCGTCGACGTCGACCCAGCTCTCGCCGTCGGGCTCCGGCAGCTCCACGCCCGCGGTCGTGGGGCGCGCGGGCTTCGTGG
>JBMOQZ010000357.1:0-6222 GCA_049322475.1 Myxococcota bacterium
GTGGGCTCGCCCGTCGTCTCCCCGACCGGTCGGGGTCAGTGGTGGCAGTGGGCGCCGTGCTCGTGCTCCTCGGCCTCCGCGACGTACTGGGGCGCGTCGAGCGAGACGCGGGCCACGTCGAAGGGCTCGACCTCGATCCACGTGTCGAGCAGCAGGCGCCCGGCGTCGTCGCGGGCGGCGACGCGGTGCCACCCGAGGTCGAGGGAGAGGCGGACGTCCTCCTCGCCGCGCAGCGTGCGGACGGTCTCGCCGTCGACGACGAGGCGCACCGCGCGGTCCTGGTGGTTGTCGACGCTCACGAGACCCTCGCGGGGCGGCTCGGGGCGCCACTCGATCGTGCGGCCCGGCGTGATGGTGACGTACTCGCTGTCGATCGGCTCGTCGGTGACGCGGCGCGCGGTGACGCGGAACGAACCCGCGGGGAGCTCGGCGTACACGACGCGGGCGTAGGGCTCGGCCGTGCGGACGGCGCCGCGGGCGTCGACGAACTCGACGCGCACGCCGAAGGGGTTGACCGCGACGAACGTGCCGGTGGCCTCGCGCCGCACCGTCCAGCGGTGCTCCACGAAGGGCCGCGCGTCGAGCCACTTCTCCTCGATCTCGCGGCCGTCGGCGACGAGCTCGAGCTCGACGCGGCCCACGGGCACGGTCACGACGCGGTGCTCGAAGGGGTCGAGCCGCGAGTGGTAGCGGTCGTTCACCTCGAGCGTGGCCGGCCAGGGCGTGTCGTTGGTGACGAGCACGCGGGCCTGGTCCTCGGGGTCGATCACGACGCGGCGGGTGCGGGAGGGGTCGACGTGGACGCGCTCGCTCTCGAGGAGGCGCGAGGCGCCGAACTGGTCGTAGGTCGCGCGGACGGTGGCCTCGCCGGCGGGGGCGTACAGCGTCGCCTCGGCCCAGGGCTGAAGCCGCATCGGGGCGCGGCCGGCGATCGAGACGCTGACGGTGCCGCCGGAGCGGTTCTCCACGACGACGCGGCCCTCGGGCGGGGGCGGGGCGCGGCGGTGATCGGCGAGGGCGGTGACGGGGACCGTCGCGATCGCGACGGCGGAGAGGGCGGCGAGCAGCGAGGAGCGCATCGGAGTTCCCGTGCAGGGGGTTGGGCTCTGCACGCTGGTTCGGACGCTGTCGGGGCCGCGGGATTCGCGGAGTGACGAATGTTGACACGGTCTCGACGGGCTTCGGGCCTCGGGCCGTGAGGCGCCCCCCGTCAGCGGCCGCGCAAGAAGAGGTTCACCAGCAGCGTGAGGACGATGCTCACGACGATGCTGGTGGCGAGCGGGAAGTGGAACGTGAAGCCGTCGCGCTTGATGGTCACGTCGCCGGGGAGGCGCGGCAGGTGGAGCTTGTCCGCGAACAGGAAGAACACGCCGACGAGGGCGATCATCGCCCCCACCATCAGCAGCATCCGCCCCATGTCGGCCATTCACCCCAGTCTAATCAGGATGGGCCCGACCCGAAGCCCGAAGCCCGAAGCCCGAAGCCCGAAGCCTGCCCGGAGGGCTGAACCTCTTGACAGAACAACGCCTGTTCAGTAAGTGGAGGTGGTCTCCCGGAGCCCGACCATGGACGATCTCGCCCCCCGCCAGCGCGAGTTGCTCGACTTCATCGCCTCGTACCAGGACCAGAAGGGCATCCCGCCCACGTTGCGGGAGATCGGCGAGGCGCTCGGGATCCGCAGCACGAACGGCGTCAGCGACCACGTGAAGGCGCTCCTCAAGAAGGGCTACCTCGAGCGCGTTGGCGACGCGCGGACGTCGCGCGGCGTGCGGCTCTCGCACCGGGCGCGCGGCGGCTTCCGGCAGGAGAGCACCGTCGCGGTGCCGATCGTGGGGCGCGTGGCCGCCGGCTACCCCATCCTCGCCGAGGAGAACTGGGCCGGCACGTTGCACATGGACAGCTCGATGATGCCGCACAACGCGGCGGTCTTCGCGCTCAACGTGGCGGGCAACTCCATGATCGAGGACGGCATCCTCGACGGCGACTACGTCTTCGTGCGCGAGCAGAAGACGGCGCGCAACGGCGACATCGTCGTGGCGATGGTCGACGGCGAGGCCACCGTCAAGCGCTGGTTCCGCGAGCCCGGCCGCATCCGGCTCGAGCCGGCGAACCGGGAGATGGAGCCCATCTTCGTCGACGACACCCACGACTTCGAGCTCCTCGGCCTCGTGATCGGCCTGTACCGCCGCCTGCGCACCTGACGATTAAGGGGCGCCCATGCCCCGCCGCGGCCTCTGGGTCGAGATCGGCCTCAACCTCGCGCTCCTGACGGTCGCCGTGTCGGTGCTCGACGCGGGGGTGTTCTACGTCGTGACGCGGGGCGCGCTCGTGGACGCGGGCTCCGACCTCGCCGAGCGCAGCGCCGCGGTCATCGCCCAGCAGCTCACGAACGCCGGCCCCGACGGGTGGAAGCGGGTCGTCGAGGGGCACCGCGGCGAGCGCGGGGTCACGGTGTACGCGCTGTCGGGCGAGGTGCTCGCCGGCGACGACGTGCCCGCCGACGCCACCGTGCGCGCGGTGGTCGCCACGCGCGACGTCGCCTCGCGGGTCGCCGAGGGGATGGTGGAGGCCGTCGCGCCCGTCGGGGGACCCGGCCGCCCGCAGGCGGTGCTCGCCGTACGCATGCCGGTGACGACGGCTTCGCGGCCGGCGTGGACGGTCGTGGGCGTCCACGCGGTGGTCAGCGCCGCGCTCGTCCTGGTGTTCGGCCTCGTGCTGTTCCGGCGCAGCGTGCTCACGCCGATCGGGCAGCTGCAGGAGGGCACGCGCCGCGTGGCCGCGGGCGAGCCCGCGAAGCTGACCGAGGACGCCCCCGCCGAGCTGGCGGAGCTGGCGCGCGCGCTCAACGCGATGGGCGAGGCGCTCGGCGAGTACCGGTCGCGGACGGCCGAGCAGCTGGCGCGGCTCGAGGCGGCGAACGCCCAGCTGCAGGCCGCGCAGGAGGCGCTCGTCCGCAGCGAGAAGCTCGCCAGCGTCGGGCGGCTCGCCGCGGGGCTCGCCCACGAGCTGGGCAACCCGCTGACGGCGGTGCGCGGGTACCTCGAGGTGCTGGCGATGGAGTCGGACGACGAGGTGCTGCGGCGCGCGCGGGTCGAGGCCGAGCGCATGCACGAGCTCCTGCGCGATCTGCTCGACTTCGCGCGCCACGAGGGGCGCGAGGTCGCCGACGTCGACGTCGCCGGGCTGCTCGAGGAGGCCGCGCGCACCGTCCGGCACCAGCAGGCCTTCCGCGAGATCGAGGTGGCGGCCTCGGCGCCGCCGGGCCTCACGTTGCGCGGGGAGACGCCGCGGCTGCACCAGGTGCTGGTGAACCTCCTGCTCAACGCGGCGGACGCCGGCGCCCGGCACGTTCGGCTCGCCGCCGAGCCCGACGGCGAGGGCCTCGCCATCCGCTGCGCCGACGACGGCAGCGGCATCCCGGCGGCCCACCTCGCGCGCCTGTTCGAGCCCTTCTTCACCACCCGCCCGCCCGGCAAGGGGACGGGGCTCGGCCTCGCGATCGCCCACAAGGTCGTGGAGCAGCACGGCGGGCGCATCGACGTGCGCAGCGTCGTGGGCGAGGGGACGGAGTTCGTCCTCCGCTTTCCCGGAATGCCGGCCCGAGGCCTCCCGGCGGCTTAGGTTGGGGTGGAAGAGCCCCCGTGGTGGGGGGTTGGAGCCCCCGTAGACGTGCCGGAACATCTCGCCCGCATCCACGCCACGCTCTCGGGCCTGGCCCGGCGGGAGCGGGGGAACCTGCTCCGCATGGCCGCCTTCGCCGCGATCGGGGGCGTGTGCGTGGGGTGGGCCCTGCTCACCGCCGCGTTCGCCGCCGAGTGGGTGACGCCGCGCTTCGGGCCCGTTTGGCTCGGGCTCGTCGCGGTGGCGGGGCTGGGCGCCGCGGCGCTCCCGTTGCGCGAGCGCGCGCGGGCCCGCGACCCGCGCCGGCAGGCCGCGCGCGTCGAGCAGGTGCGCCCCGAGCTGCGCGGGCAGCTGCTCACCGTGCTGGATCGCACCGAGCGGCCGCTGGGCTCGCTCGCGCTGGTCGAGCGGATGGCGCGGCGCGTGGAGCCGCTCGTGGCGGCCGTCCCCGCCGGCGAGGCCCACCCCGAGCGGCCCGTCGTCCAGATGCGCCGCGTGGCGATCGCGGGGCTCTCGACGCTGGCGATGGCGTCGCTCCTGCAGCCGGGGCCGATCGAGGCCCTCCGCGCGCTCGCCACCTTCGCGGTCGACGCCGCCGCGCCCGAAGCGCCCGTGGACGAGGGGCCCCGCGCGCTCGTCGGCGATCTCACGCTCCGCTACCTCTACCCCACCTACACGCGCCTCCCGCCGATGGAGGTGCCCAACAGCAACGGCGACGTCCGCGCGCCCCCGGGCACCCGCGTGGAGGTGCGCGCGCGCACGGCCGACCCCTACGAGTCGGCGAGCCTGCGGGTCTACGACGGCGAGCCCGAGCCCATCGAGATCCTCGACGGCCGCGAGCTCCGCGCCGCCTTCACCGTGGCCGGCGAGGGGACGTGGCGCTTCGAGTTCGGGGACCTGCCGTCGCCCGACTACCGCATCGTGCCGGACGCGGATCTGCCGCCGGACGTGGTCGCGATGGGCGGCAAGCTCGGGGACGGCGCCTCGGTCGACGCCCCGCTGGGCATCCCGTGGGCGGTGAAGGACGACTACGGCAACCGGCGCGTCGTCGTGGAGGTCCAAGAGGGCAAGGGCGAGCCCCGCTCGTACGACCTGCGCACGCTCCTCGACGTGCCGCGCGAGGCGAACGGCATCGCGCAGCTCACCCCCGCCGACCTCGGGCTCGCGCCGGGCGACGAGGCCGTGTTGCGCATCGGCGCGTGGGACAACGACGAGATCTCCGGCAGCAAGGTGGGCTGGTCGGCCGCGATCGCGATCTCGGTCGAGGGCGCGCAGGGCCGGGTCGCGCGGCAGCACCGCTACTGGCGCGCGCTCCGCGACGCGCTCGTGCTCGTGCTCGCCGACTTCGTGGTGGAGCCGACGCCCCCGGTGGCGAGCCCCGTCGCCGCCCGCGCGTGGACGGTCGCGGCCGACGGGCGCTACGCCGACGTCGACCGGCTGGTGGAGGACCACTGGAAGGGGCTCAAGGCGGGGACGTTCGACGCCACGGCGCTGCGCGAGGTGACCAGCCGTCGCCGAGAGCTGCTGGCGTTCGCGCGGACGCTCGGCGAGCGCGACGACCTCGGCGAGCGCGACGCCGCCACGCTCACCGACTTGCAGGCCGCCCACACCGTCGCGGTGGAGCAGGCGATCCTCGTGCTCGACCAGGTGGTGCGCGCGCGGGCGCAGGACGAGGTCGCGAGGCTCGTCCGCGAGGTGGCGGAGGAGGCGAAGGCCCTCCGCGAGGAGTTCGCCGACCTCGACAAGCAGGCCGCGCTCGCGAAGCTCGACCAGCTCCTCCGGCAGCTCCAGCGGCTCGCCCGCGCGGCGTCGAAGCTCGACGAGGGGTCGCTCGCGGAGTTCGTGAACGACCGCGTCGAGGCGATGGACTCGCTCGTGCGCGAGATCCGCAAGGCCATCGCCGAGGGGCGCATGGACGACGCGAAGGCGCTGATGGACCGCCTCGCCGAGGCGATGGAGCGCATGGCCGAGGACATGAACGCGATGCAGGAGCGCCAGCAGAGCGAGGCGAGCGAGCTCGACGAGGCGATGAAGCGGCTGGAGGAGGAGCTCGAGAAGCTCGAGGCGGACCAGCGCGCCCTGCGCGAGCAGACCGAGCGGGCGCGCAGCGAGGGCGGCCCCGAGATGGAGAAGGCCGTGGCGGCGTGGGAGGAGGTCGAGCGGCTCGCCGCCCGGACGTCCGCGTCCGCGCGGGGCCTCTCCTCGTCGGCGGAGGCCTTCCGCGACGCCGACTACGGCAACCGCTCCGCGCTCGAGGAGGCGGTCGCCGAGACCGAGGGCCTCCACGACTCGGCCCGCGCGCGCGACCTCGGGACCGCGATCGAGCGCGCCGAGCGGGCCGACGCCGCGGTGAGCTACCTCGCGCGCCGGCTGCGGCTCTCGCGCGAGCGGGGCCGCCTGCCGGAGGCCGACGTCGCGCCCGCGGAGGCCGAGGTGGCGCGCATGCGGCAGGACCTCGCCCGCGTGCGCGAGCTGCTCGAGCAGATGCTTCAGCGCGTCGCCTCGGGCGACCCGGGCGTGCAGCGGAAGCTGCAGGAGCTCGCGGCCCAGCAGGAGGACCTCGCCCAGCGCGAGGCGGACGCCCGCGACGCCGCGGAGCAG
>JBMOQZ010000358.1:0-5534 GCA_049322475.1 Myxococcota bacterium
GCCCGACCATGAGAGGCGCCCTCCCCGTCGCCGTCGCCAACCTGCTCGCCCGGGTGACGGGCATGCTCCGCGAGATCGTCGTCTCCGCGGTCTTCGGGGCCACGGCCGCCACCGACGCGCTCAACGCCGCGCTCCGCGTGCCGCAGCTCCTGCGCGAGCTCCTCGCGGAGGGGAGCCTCCAGAACGCCTTCGTCCCCGCCTTCTCCGAGGCGCAGGAGAAGGAGGGCGTCGAGGACGCCTGGCGGCTCGCCAACGCGCTCCTCGGCGTGCTGCTGTGCGTGCTCGGCGGCGCCACGCTCGTGTTCCTCCTCGGCGCGCCGCTCTGGGTGAAGGTCGTCGCGGCCGGCTTCGAGCCCGACAAGGAGGCCCTCGCCGCCACGCTCACGCGCTGGCTCGCCCCGTTCCTCGCCGGGCTCTCGCTCGCCGGGTTCGCCGGCGCGATGCTGAACGTGCGGGGGCGCTTCTTCGTCCCGGCGCTCGCCGGCAACGTGCTCAACCTGCTCGTCATCGCCGGCGCGCTGCTCGCCCCGCAATTCGCGCGCGTCACCGGGCAGCCGCCGATCGTCGCGGTCGCCGTCGCCACCACGCTCTCGGGCTTCGCGCAGGCCGCGCTCTGCTGGCCCGCGCTCGCCCGCGAGGGCTACCGCGTGCGGCCCACCCTCGCCGGGCACCCCGCGCTGAAGAAGATGTTGCGCTGGCTCGGGCCGGCGATCGTCGGCATCGCCACGGTGCAGGTGAACCTCCTGATCGAGACGCAGTGGGCCTCGGCGTACGGCGACGGCACGCTCACCTGGCTCGTGCTCTCGTTCCGGCTCGTGCAGCTCCCGCTCGCCGTCGTCTCGGGCAGCGTCGCGACGGCCGCGCTCGCCGCGCTCTCCGCGCACCACGCCCGCGGCGAGACCGACGGCTTCGGCGACGCGCTCGCCCGCGCCCTGCGCGCGAACACGCTCTGGGTGCTGCCGAGCGCCGTCGGCCTCGGGGTGCTCGCCGAGCCGCTCACACGCCTGTTCTTCGAGCGCGGCGCCTTCGGGCCCGCCGACACCGCCGGCACCGCGGCGATGCTGCAGATGTACGCCTTCGCGGTGTTCGGCATCTGCTTCCACCGCGTCGCCGTGCCGGTCTACTACGCGCTGGGCGACCCGCGCACGCCCATGCGGCTCTCGGTCCTCGCCATGCTCGCGAAGGTCCCGGTCATCCTCGCGCTCACGCGCGGGCTGGGGCTCGGCGCGGAGGCGCTCCCGCTCTCGCACGCCCTCACGGTCACGGGCGAGGGCGTCGCGCTCGCGTGGGGCTTCCGCGGCCACCTCGCGGGGCGCGGGATCCTCCGGCACCACGCGAAGGTCGCGGTGGCCTGCGTCGCGCTCGGGGGCGTCGCGTTCGCGCTGCGCGACCAGCACGTGATCGTCGCGTGCGCGGGCGCCGGCCTCGTCTACCTCGCGCTCGCCGCCGGACTGGGGCTGCTCGAGCGTCGCGACCGCCTCCCCCCTTTCCTCGACGCGCCCAGCCGCGCGGCGATGCAGGCGGTGGCGGGTGGCGCGGCCGTGGCCGACGGGGTCCTGCACACGCCCGCGGGCGCGTGGCGGCTCGTCGCGCGCGACGGCGCGCTCGCGTTCGAGCCACACGCGGGCGATCCCCTCCCGGCCGGCCGCGCGTCCGTCGCCATCGTCGTGCGCGTGGGGCCGCTACCGTCCATGCGCGGCCTCGAGGTGGGCGGGCGGGTGTGGCACGCGGACGGCGACGTGGTCGTGGAGGGCGCGTGCGCGGGCCCGCGGATCCCCGTGTCGTGAGGCGGCTCGCCCCTCGCCTGCTCGAGTGGCACGCGCGCCGGCCCTACGCGACGCTCGCGCCCGACGGCCCGCTCCTCGTGCTCCCGGGCGTGCTCGACCCGGTGATCACCAAGGTGGGCGTCTGGCTCGCGCGGAAGGTCGCCGAGGAGGCCCGGCCGGGGGAGCGCTGGATCGACATGGGGTGCGGCACCGGGGTGGTCGGGCTCGCGCTCGCCGCGAAGGGCTGCGTCGTGACCTGCGTGGACGTCGACCCGCGCGCCTGCCGCGCGACCGCCGCGAACGCCGCGCTCCGCGGGCTCTCCGTCGAGGTGGTGCAAAGCGACTGGTTCGCCGCGCTGCGCGGGCGGCGCTTCGATCGGGTGGCCTGCAACGTCCCCTTCTGGCCGGGCGAGCCCCGCGGCACCTTCGGGCGCGCGATGTACGCAGGCCCCGCGTTCGAGGCCGTCCACGCCTTCGTCGCGGGCTTCGCCGAGGTCGCGGACGAGGCCCGCGTCGTGTTGTCCGAGCGCTCGCCCGACCCCGCCGGCGCGCGCGCGGCGCTCGGTCCGACCGCGAGGCTCCTCGCCCGCGAGCGCGTGCGGGGGGAGTGGCTGGTCTTGTACGCGCTGAGCGGCGACCGGCGCGCGTGAGTCCCCGATCCGCGGGGAGTGTGGACCGGCCTACCCTTCGGACGCGGCGCCGCGTAGCGGGCCGGCGGAGGCCTGTGTATACCCATCCCGTCGGAGCGCGCCGATGAAGCTGGCCCTCGTCAGTCCCACCCCGATGGATCACTACAGCCCGTGCATCCGGTCGCTCACCGCGTACCTGAAGCAGCACGGGCACTCGGTCCGCCAGATCTTCCTCCCCGCCGACACCTACGGGCACCGCTTCAAGACCGGCTGGCGCAAGGACACCTGGTCTCACATCATGCAGATGCCGCAGACGATGGTCGACGACCTCGTCGAGCTGGTGAAGGACGCCGACGTCGTGGGCGTGTCCTTCCTGACGGCGATGTTCGACGTGGCGGTCCAGGCCACGCGCGCGATGCAGGCCCGCCACCCCGACAAGTACTACGTCTGGGGCGGCTTCCACCCCACCACCATGCCCCAGCAGGGCCTCGAGTTCGTCGACGCCGTGCACGTCGGCGAAGGGGAGCACAGCTTCCTCGAGCTGGTCGAGCGGCTGGAGGACGCGAAGGACTTCCACGACGTCCGCAACTTCTGGTTCCGCAAGCACAACGGCAAGGTCGTCGGCAACCCGCACCGGCCGCTGATCCAGGACCTCGACTCCCTCCCCTTCCAGGACTACTCGTTCGAGGACGACTGGACCTACGACCTCAAGGGCCGCCACCTCGTCCGGCTCGACTGGAAGTACTACCGCGAGATCATGCCGACGTACCCGGATCGCCAGGGCGAGCTCCGGCCGGCGTACAAGACGATGATCACGCGCGGTTGCCCGCACAAGTGCAGCTACTGCGGCGTGGCGTTCAACCACGACCTCTACAAGGGCCAGAGCTACCTGCGCCGCCGCTCGGTCGAGCACATGGTCGCCGAGATCAAGCAGGTGACGCGCGTCCACCCGGAGATCGGCATCGTCCACTTCCAGGACGACGTGTTCTTCTCGACCTCCACGGAGGAGATCCAGAAGTTCTCCGAGGTGTGGCAGCGGGAGATCGGGCTGCCGTTCCGTGCCCAGTGCTCGCCGACGACCATCAACGAGGAGAAGTACAAGGCGCTGATCGACGCGGGCCTCACCTTCACCGAGCTCGGGATCCAGACGGGGTCGACCGAGACGATGAAGATGTACAAGCGTGGCATGACCAACGAGCAGCTGCTCAAGGCCGTCAACATCATCACCAAGTACCAGGACCGGATCAACGTCCCCGACTACCACATGATCCTCGACAACCCGTGGGAGTCCACCGAGGACGTGATGAAGGGGCTGCGGCTCCTGTGGACGCTGCCGCCACCCTACAACCTGCTTCCTTCCTCGCTGATCCCCTACCCCGGCACCGAGTTCTACCACAAGTCGATCGAGGACGGCTTCGTCACCGACGAGTTCAACCAGATCTACCGCCGCGGGTTCCACAGCCCGAACGGCAACTACCTCAACTTCCTCTTCTTCCTGACGCTGTTCAACAACCTGCCGAAGGAAATCCCCCAGTTCCTCGCCAACGACCGCTTCGTGCGGGTGTTCAACCAGCGCAAGTACGACACCTTCTGGGGCCGCGCCTACCGCTACGGCGAGTACGTGCGGCAGGCGCAGAAGCTCTCGACGTTCGCGCTCAAGGGGAAGCTGTTCGAGATCAAGAACGTGCGCGAGTTGAAGCGAGTCGCGAATCAGCTCAAGTAGAAAAAACGACGCCGATCCGCGCCCACGGGACACATACTGAGAGCAGATGTTGCTCTCCGCCATGGTCTCCGCAGCGGTCGCAGCGGGGTTTCACTTCCTGAAGGCGGAGGGGATCTACGGCGTCGGCGAGGGCGGCGTCCCGGAGGCGGGCGCGGGCGTGTCGCTGATGAGCGACTCCTTCGGCGCGTGGGCCACGTTCGGGAGCCCGGGCGCGGACGGGGGGGTCCTGCGCGCGTGGCGCCTCGAAGGCCAGCCGCTCGGCCCGGTGATCGGCTACGTGCCGCCCGCGTTCCGGGGGATGGTCGCCCAGGCGGCCAACCCACGCGCGATCCCCTGGATGCCCGTGCGCATCGGCGGCGACGCGGCGGCGCGCAAGGACCTCGAGATCGACGTCGGCACCCACTGGCTCGTCAACGCCCCCGGCTTCTGGGAGATCGACCCCCGGCACGCCTACCTCGGGCCGAGCGTGGGGATCGGCGCCAACGCGACCTGGTGGGACGGCTGGCGAGGCGGCGACGCCCCGGTCATGACCGGCAAGCTCAAGGCCGAGGCCGGCTTCGGCGGGGGCCTCACGTTGCGTGACACGTGGTACGCGCAAGGCCGTGCGCGCGCCTGGGTGGATCTGTTCGGCGGCCACCAGGGCGGCGTGTCCGGCGCGGCGGCGACGGGCGTGTACCTCCACCGCGTCGGCCTGCCGCTGGGGCTCGAGCTCCGCGGCGAGATCGAGCGGGGCGACGACAACGTGCTCGCCGCGCCCGACACCTCCTGGTCGCTGCGCGCGGCCGTGTTCTGGCGGCTCGCGCCCGAGTACCAGACCCGCATCGAGGAGGACATCGAGCGGGCGATGCGGGAGCAGAGCACCACCGCCTCGCGATAGCTTGGCCGGATGTGGCTCCTGCTCTCGCCTCCGGCGCTCGCCGAGGGGCTCTCCCAGACCAGCATCGGCGGGAAGCTGGTGGTGGACGATTCGATGGGCGCCGCCGGCGGGTTCTCGCTCGGCATCCTGAACGACGACGTGGGCATCTGGGCGGCCTTCGGCCCCAAGGACGCGCTCGGCAAGTCGGTGCGCGCGTGGCGCGTGGAGGCGGGCGCCTGGGGGCCCTTGTCCTCCGACCCGGAGGTCCCCGCCGTGCCGGAAGACCCGGAGGCTCCGCCCGAGCCGCCCGACCGCCCGGACCCCGTGCTCGCCGTCCCGCACCTCTACGTGGGCGGCGACGCGTGGCGGAGCGAGCGCTTCGCCGGCGGCTTCGACCTCTACGGCCTCTTCGACGTGCCCGCGCTCGCCGGCGTGCCCGCGACCACGTTCTACGCGGGGCCCGCCGCCGGGGCGGGCCTCGGCGTCACCTACCCGCGCGGGGGCGGCGAGGGCCGCGGCGCCGTGCTCCTCGGCGGCGGCGCGTACGCCGGCGTCTTCGT
>JBMOQZ010000358.1:5544-58023 GCA_049322475.1 Myxococcota bacterium
CGCTCGCGCGGCTGGACCCCTTCGTGCCGGGCGACGGCGGGCTCGACGGTGGGGCCATCCTCGGCGTGTCCCTGCGCGAGGCGGGGGCGCCGGTCGCGCTCACGGTCGGCGGCGAGGCGACGCGCGGCTACGGCGCGGACGACCCGGTGCGCTGGCAGGCCAACACCACGCTGCAGTACGTGATGGGGGACTGACCGGCTGTACGTCTGGCCCGCCGGTACGTTAGGGATGCCCGAGCCGCCATGACGCGTCACCTCTCCGAAGTCGAGCGCCGCGCCCAGATCCTCCGGGCCGCGCGCGCCATCTTCGTCGAGCGGGGGTACCTCGAGGCCCGCGTCGAGGACGTCGCCAAGCGCGCCAACCTCTCCAAGGGCGCGGTCTACTTCTACTTCGACAGCAAGCGCGCCATCTTCGAGGCGCTCGTCGAGGAGGAGCACGCGCACACGATCAGCTTCCTCGAGGAGGCCGAGCGCGACACGCGCCCCGCCGAGATCAAGCTCATCGATCTCGGGCGGAAGTACCTCGACTACTTCGCCGGGCTCAAGACGCCCCCGCGCTTCTTCCTGCTGATGAGCGAGATGGCAATCCGCGACGAGGAGATCCGGGGCAAGGTCCAGGCCATCCATCAGCGCTTCGTCGATCGCATCGCCGCCGTGGTGGAGCAGGGCGTGAAGGAGGGCGTGTTCGCCCCCTACGATCCCGTCGCCGTCGGGCAGATGCTCAAGGCCCTGATCGACGGGCTCGCCGGCCAGAGCGCCGTGGGCGTGCGCCCCGACGTCGAGCGGCTCTCCACCGACGGCCTGCGCTTCATCCTCCACGGTCTCCTGCCCAAGCCGGGCGCGGGACAGGCGACTGCCCGTGCCGGCTAACTGGGAGGCCGTCGCCGACCGCCACGCGCGCCTGCGCTGGGTCGGCATCGCGTTGTTCTGGTTCGGGGTGGCGGCGTTCGCGCTCAACCTCGGCGCCGCGGTCACGGGCCGCGCGTCGTTCGCCCGCGTCCTGCTCGGCGTCGCCGCGATGGGGTTCTCGCTCGGCGCGTTCGGGACGAACAACGACACCGCGCTGCACGCCATGGCCGAGCTCGCCAAGCGGGATCTGTTGCCCGCGCGCTTCGCCGGCGAGTGGGCCCACGAGCTCGCCACGCGGCCGGACAAGGCGAAGCACCCGCACGCCGCGCCGAAGATGGCGCTGGTCATGCCGGTGGCCGCGCTCCTCGTCGTCGCCTGGGCCATCTGGCGGGGCGCCGGGGCGTGGGGGCTCGTGTGAGCAAGCTCGCCTACGTCGGGCTCGATCGCCAGATTCACGTGGTCGGTCCGACGGGCGGGCAGGCGATGCAGCTCACGTCGCCCATGCCGAGGTCGCACGGGAACTGGGGGATGCTCGCGCGGCCGCAGGAGGCGTGGTCGTGGCCAACCTGGTCGCCCCGCGGCGACTGGATCGCGGCCTTCGCCGTGGAGGGCGGCGACCAGGAGAGCGGCCCCGTCCGCGTCGTCGCGTTGTCGATCGACGGCGTACGGCAGGTGGAGTGGGCGCAGATCCGCGGGATGTCGCCGATCTACCTCCAGTGGCACCCCACGCGCGACGTGCTCACGGTGCTGGTGCAGCAGGGGTCGGACCTCTCGCTCGGGCTCCTGCGTCGCGAGCGCCTCGGGCAGATGCGCCCGCTCGAGCAGGGCGTGCCCCTCTTCTTCAACTGGACCCCCGACGGCGAGCGGCTCCTCATCCACGTCGGCAGCCGCGAGGCGCCCCAGGGGCGGCTGGTGCTGCGCGATCCCCTCGGCGACGGCGAGGACGTGTTGCTCGAGGGCGGCCCCGGCAGCTTCTGCGCGCCCGTGTTCCCGAGCCAGGCCGGTGGCGCCCGCGCGGTCTACGCGCTCCGCAAGCCGGACGGCGTCTCGGAGGTCGTCGTGAGTGACGCCGCCGGGCACGATCGCCGCTCGCTGATCGAGCACAAGGGGCTCCTCGCGATCGTCGCCTCGCCGAAGGGCGCGCAGATCGCGGTGTCCCACGCCCCGAAGGGCGAGGGCACGCCCTACCGCGGCATCGACGTGGTGGACCTCGACACGGGCGAGGTCACGCGCGTCAGCGAGGGCGACTGCCTCGCGTTCTTCTGGTCTCCGCTCGGCGACTACCTGCTCTACGCGGTCGTCGACGCCGGCGAGAACTGCCTCACGTGGCATCGCGCCGACGTACGCGGCGGCCGCCAGGTCGTCTTGGGGAGCTTCTGGCCCACGCGAGACATCCTCTTTTATCTTCACTTTTTCGACCAGTACGCTTCGAGCCACCCGGTCATCTCGCCCGACGGCCGCTACGTCGTGTACGCTGGGTACCCGGCGGGCGGCGGTCAGGCCGACCTCTCCGATCCGCCGCGCATCTACGTGAAGGACGTGCTCGAAGCCGACCGCCCCCCCATGGAGATCGGACAGGGCTCGTTCGCCGTGTTCTCGCCGGAGCCCTGATGCCGCGCGCCCTGTCTCCCGTCACCGAGTTCGCCCTCCTCGCCCGCGTGCCCGACGACTCGCTCGATCTGGAGCGCATCGCCGTCTCGATCGCCCGCATGGGCACGCCCGGGCTCGACCCCGCCGCGGTGTCCGCGGCGCTCGACCACCTCGCCGCCTCCGTGGCCGACCTCGTCGATCCGTGCGGCCCGCCCGACCGCCTCGCAGGCCAGATGGCGCACGCCTTCGGGCGTCGCCTCGGGTTCCGCGGGTCGCAGGACGCCTACCGGCACGCCGACGGCTCGTTCCTGCACCGCGTCATCGAGAGCCGCACGGGCCTGCCGATCCTGCTCGGCGTCGTGTGGATCCTGCTCGGGCGACGCCTCGGCGCGCCCGTCGCGGGCGTGAACTACCCGGGCCACTTCCTCACGTGTATCGAGGCGCCCGGCGCCCGCATCTACTGCGACCCCTTCCTCGGCGGCGAGATGGCCGACGTCCGCGAGCTCGTCGCCCGGCTCCCGCCCGGCACCGACCGCCGCGCGCTCGAGCCGGCCGGGGTGCGACCGATCGCCGTGCGCATGCTCACGAACCTGAAGCACCTCTGGGTCGACCAGAAGGACCTCGCGCTCGCCCTCGGCGCCGTCGACCGCATCCTGCTCCTCGCCGGCGAGGTGCCCCAGGAGGTGCGGGACCGCGGGTTGCTCGCCGCCCACCTCGGGCGAGGCGACGAGGCCCGGCGGGACCTCGAGCGATACCTCCAGATCGCGCCGGACGCGGGCGATCGGGGCGAGGTCGAGCGGATCCTCGAGGAGACCTAGGCGGGCAACACGTGTCGCCCCCGACCGAAGCCCGCTTGTATCACCGACACATTTCCTCTTGACATGCCAAGATGTATCGATACGTGTATCAGCGATACACGGAGTGATACATGGGCCTCTCGTCCTTCTTCGCCTCCCGCCTCTCCCGCCCCGCCGGCAAGGTGCTCGACGCCCCCATCCGCGACATCGTGCAGGAGGTGCTCCGCGAGAGCGGCTACGCCAGCCCCGGCGAGGTCGAGCAGCTCCGGGACCAGGCCCGCGATCTCCGGGGCCGCCTCGACGCCCTCGACAAGCGCCTCGGCGAGCTCGTGAAGGTCGCGGAGGGTGCCCGCGCCGAGGCCTCCGCCGCCGCGCAGAAGGCCGCCGCCACGCCGGGCCCGGACCCGCGCGTCGCCGAGCTGGAGAGCCGCCTCGTCGCGCTGGCGGCCGAGCTGCAGAGCGCGCGCTCCACCGCCGCCGCGGCGCCGGCGCCCGCCGCCGAGCCGCTCTCCGCCGCGCCGAGGGGGGGCTGCAAGGTCCCCGGGTGCAAGGAGTCGGTCCGCAGCAAGGGCTTCTGCTCGCCGCACTACCAGCAGTGGCGCCGCGGCACGCTCAAGGGCTTCGTCAACATGGATGGCACCGCGATGGTCGACGGCCGCGCGGTGAGCGTGCCGAGCGAGTACGCGGGCGGGATGGTCACGGTGCGCGACGGCAAGGTGCTCGTCGACGGCCGTGTGGTGTAGGGGCGGCTGCGCCGCCCCTGCGGCTTCGGGCTTCGGGCTTCGGGCTTCGGGCTCTCGTGACGAGGCTCGCGCCACAGCCGAAGGTGCGGGGGCGTGAGCGAGCCATCCCACGGCGCCTCCGAGGGAAGCGCGAGGCGCCACGAGCGTCGGAGCCGGTACAGAGCGCTCGACTGCAAGGAATTCGCCCAACAGATGACCCGAGTGCAACGGTAACGGCCCTCCGCCGATCCGGGCCCGCGAATTACCGGCGTTTGCCCGTGTCGCGCCTCGCCAGATCGGGGCCGATGTCGCATCGAGCGGCACTGTCGCGCCTCCTCGTTGCACTCGCGCCGTCTGAAGCGCCCCCCGCGCGCCCCAGCGCCCCCGTGCCCTACCCGAAGCCCGAAGCCGGCCGCAGCCCCCGCGCCCCAGCGCCCCCCGCGCCCGACCCGAAGCCCGAAGCCGGCCGAAGTCCTACTTCAACTTCTCCCACCCGTGGTCGCCCCCGCCCCCGCCCGCCTCGGGCGGGCGCGCCGCGAGCAGGTACGCGACGCGGCGGTTGCGCGGCTCGTCCACGCCGTCGCCCGTCGGCACCGCCAGGTCGCCCTCGCCGTAGCCCTGGAAGAAGATGTCGCCGGGGAAACCGTTCGCCTCGAACCAGCCGGCGATCGCCCGGGCGCGCTTCATCGAGAGCTCGCGGTTGTGCGCGGCGTCGCCCACGGTGTCGGTGTGGCCGCCCACGTAGAGCTTGATGATCACGTCCTTGCCGTACTTCTCGACGACCTTGCGCGCGTCGGCCAGCGCCGTGCGCAGCTTCGGCTCCTCGGCGGGCTCGATGACCGCGGAGTCGGTGGCGAACACCACGTCCTCGTGCGGGATCGTGTACGACCAGGGCACGAGCTCGATCTCCGAGAAGAACCCGTCCGCGTCGTAGCCGCGGATCTTGAGCTTCAGCACCTCGCCGCTCGACTTCCACTCGACCTCGATGGGCGTGCCCGCGGGGACGCTCACGGGGAGGAGCCCGCCGCCCAGCGCGGCGCCGCCCAGCCCCAGCGCGTCGACCTCCACCTTCGAGCTCGGGCGATCGAGCGTGACGGTGAGGCGCCGCGCCGCGAGGTCGAGAGAGCCGGGCTTCAGCGTGATGCCCAGCGCGGGGTGCATGGCCACCCCGAACGACAGCGGCATCGCGCCCTCGCTCCCGTCCGCGGCGAGCACGGAGAGCGTGCCCCTGCAGGTGTGACTCCCGACGGGGACCTTGATGGGGAGCTCGACTCTGTCGCCGGCCGGATGTTGCCCGGCGTGCTCGACCGACGTCCCCCCGCAGCGCATCGACACGGTCAGGCCGCGGAGCTCCTGGTTCACGATCACGCGCAGCGCGGGGTTCGCGAGGCCCACCTGCCCCGCCTTCACGTACTCGAGCGAGACGACGTCTTGAGCGAGGGCGTGCGCGGCGAGCAGGAACATGGCGAGCCGGGTTAACCCGCCGCCCCCGGAGGCCCCCATGCGGGATTTGCTCGAACGGCTCGGACTCGGCGACATGAACCCCGGCGCGTGGGCGGGCGGCCCGCTCGAGGGCGGCGACGGCGAGGTCGCCAGCACCAACCCGGCCACCGGCGAGGTCATCGCGAAGGTGCGCCTCGCGACGCCCGCCCAGTACGACGCCGTGATGGCCGCGGCCGTCGCGCAGTTCGCCCGCTGGCGGATGGAGCCGGCGCCGAAGCGCGGGGAGGTCGTCCGTCAGCTCGCCGAGGCCCTGCGCGCCCGCAAGGACGACCTCGGCGCGCTGGTCAGCCTCGAGACCGGCAAGATCCGCGCGGAGGGCGCGGGCGAGGTCCAGGAGTCCATCGACATCGCCGACTTCGCCGTCGGGCTTTCGCGCCAGCTCTACGGCCTCACGATGCACTCCGAGCGCCCGAAGCACCGCATGTACGAGCAGTGGCACCCGCTCGGCATCGTCGCGGTCATCACCGCGTTCAACTTCCCCAACGCGGTCTGGGCCTGGAACGCGATGATCGCGGCCGTCTGCGGCGACGCCGTGGTCTGGAAGCCCTCGCTCAAGGCGCCGCTCACCGCGATCGCGACGCACCGCGTCTGCGAGGAGGTGCTCGCCCGCAACGGGTGGAGCGGGCTCTTCGGGCTCGTGGTGGGCACCGACAAGGAGATCGGCGAGACGCTCATCCGCGACCCGCGCGTGCCGCTGGTGAGCGCGACCGGCTCGGTGCGGATGGGCCGGTACGTGGGCGCGGTGGTCGCCGAGCGGCTCGGGCGGACCCTGCTCGAGCTCGGCGGCAACAACGCGATCGTGGTGGAGAAGGACGCCGACCTCGACCTCGCGGTCCGCGGCGTGCTCTTCGGCGCCGTCGGCACCGCCGGCCAGCGCTGCACCACCACCCGGCGGCTCCTCCTGCACGAGTCCATCGCCGCGAAGTTCACCGAGAAGCTCCTCGCGCTCTACCGCCAGGTGCGCATCGGCGACCCGCTTCAGGACGGCGTCCTCATGGGCCCGCTGATCGACGAGGACGCGGTGCGCGCCTTCGAGATCGCGGTGGCCGAGGCCGTCCGGCAGGGCGGCACCGTGCTCTACGGCGGCAAGCGCATCGAGGGGCCCGGCCACTTCGTCCAGCCCACGCTGATCGCGGCGAGCCCCGGGATGCAGATCCTCCAGCACGAGACGTTCGCGCCCATCCTCTACGTGATGGAGTACGGGACGCTCGACGACGCGATCCGCTGGCAGAACGACGTGCCCCAGGGCCTCTCCAGCGCCATCTTCACCGACTCGTTCCGCTCCGCCGAGCGCTTCCTCTCGGCCGAGGGCAGCGACTGCGGCATCGCCAACGTCAACATCGGCACCTCCGGCGCCGAGATCGGCGGCGCGTTCGGCGGCGAGAAGGAGACGGGCGGCGGCCGCGAGGCCGGCAGCGACTCCTGGAAGGCCTACATGCGGCGCCAGACGAACACGATGAACTGGAGCACGGAGCTGCCGCTGGCGCAGGGGATCCGGTTCGATGTGTGAGGAGGGGGCTACAGGCTACAGGCTACAGGCTTCAGGCCGGTGAAGAGGCACCTGGTCCTCATCGGCCTGGTGGTGGCCGTGACCTGCATCGCGGCGTGGATCTACGTCCCCGAGTTCCGCGACGGCGTGAAGCTCCTCCTCGGCGACGCGGTCCGCTGGGCCGGCTGAAGCCCGAAGCCCGAAGCCTACAGCTCGACGACCTTCACCGCCCTCTCCACCGCCTCCTCCGCGCTCGCCCCCCGCCACTCGCGCCGGTAGCCCAGCGGCGACACCACCGCGCGTAGGCCGCCGAACCGCAGGTCGCTGCCGAGGTGCGTGTGCCCCGCGATCGCCAGCACGACGCGCGGGTCGGCGCGCAGCACCTCGCCGAGGGCCACGCTGCCCATGAACGCGTTGAGGAAACGCCAGACGGGCCGGGACGCGCGGTGGACCTGCGCCTCGAAGGGCAACACGTGCGTGACGGCCACGATCCGGTCGGTGCGGAGCGCCGCGAGCTGGTCCGCGAGGCGGGCGCGGAGCCGCTCGCTGACCACCTCGGGCGCGGCCCCCCACGCCGCGAGCGTGTGGTCCAGCCACCGCACCCCGCCGTAGACGCCCGTACCGTACGCGTCGCCCACCTCGAGGTCGGGGTCGCGCAGGGAGAGGTCCCACCAGCCGATCGTGCCCGCGAACCCGATCCCGCCGAGCTCCACGGGCCCGGCGTCGAGATCGTGGACGCCGGCCTCGCGGCAGAGCGCGGGGAGCAACACGTCGAGCCGCTTCCACGCGTCCATCCCCGCGGCGACCTGCGCGGGCGAGGACCAGACGTCGTGGTTGCCGGCGACCACCACCACCTCGCCGGCGGCCGCGCGCAGGGCGAGCAGCGTCTTCAGGTACGTCACCGGACCCGTGGCGATGTCTCCGGCGACGACGAGCACGTCGGGAGCGATCACCCGTACGCGGCTCGCGAGTGCTTCGAGGACAACCTCCCCGTTGGAGTCGACGTGGACGTCGCTGGTGACGGCGATGCGCATGCTCCGTCTCCATACCGCCCGCCGCAAGCGCCCGCACAGACGGAAAAAGAGCTTGCGAGACAACCTGTGACCCGGTACCTTGCTCGGCGCTCGGGCGGGCCCCCGCCGCGCAACACCCTACGGGAGACTGAATGACCCTCATCGACAAGAGCCTTCGGGCCGCGCTCCTCGGCGGGGCGGCGCTTCTCTTCACCGCGTGCCCGCCCCCGAACGAGGACACGGGCGAGAAGGACGACACCGACGCCGACACCGACACCGACTCGGACAGCGACGCCGACGGCGACTCCGACACGGACACCGACGCCGACGCGGACACGGCCTGGGCCGTCTCCTACTTCGTCGGTGGCGTCGAGCAGTCGGGCGGCGAGTTCGTCGCGGGCTCCTTCGGCTTCGCCTACTACGGCCTCGGCATCGGCGACTGGATCTGCGTCGCCTCCGGCGAGCTCACCTACGAGGGCGACGGCGCCGCGGGCTGCCCCGACTGCGAGTGGGCCTTCAACCTCTCGCCGATCCAGAACAGCACCGCCGAGGGCGACTACTGCCAGAGCGGCAGCATCGTCTGGTCCGACGGCGACCTCGACGGCTACATCGACTACGACTGGGGCTTCGCCGACAGCTACACGTACGACTACAACGGCACGCCGCTGTACTTCGAGACGAACGTGCTGCTGTACTCGACGTCCATCGGCTACTGGTTCGTCTTCGCGTTCAACCTCCCCGACTACGGCATCTACCAGACCTACGGGGACGCGGAGTCGGTCCAGTTCTACCGCATGATCACGTCGGGCGGCGCGCCCTACTACTACTACTACTACCCCTAGTCCTCGACAGGGGTCCCCTCCGGGCGCCCGGCGCACCTCGTCTCGAGGTCGCCGGGCGCTCGCGCTTTTGGGGTACGTTGGGGCCCATGTACGCGCTCCTGCTCGTCGCCTGCACCGGGACGCCGCCCACCGACACCGGCCCGGACGCCGACACCGACGTCGACACCGACACCGACGCCGACACCGACGCCGACGCCGACACGGATCCCCCCGGCGACACCGGGGTCGCCGCCGCGTACTGGGTCGGGGGCTTCGAGGCCGACGGCACCACCTTCGTGGCGGGTCGCTTCGGCTGGTCCTACTACGGGCTCGCCGCCGGCGAGTGGGTGTGCACGGCCACGGGCCAGTTCGACTACGACGGCGAGGCCCCCGGCGGCTGCCCCGGCTGCACCTGGGCGTGGGACCTCTCCGCGCTGCGCGACAGCCTCGCGGTCGGCGACGCCTGCCAGAGCGGCGACATCGCGTGGTCCGACGGCGACCTCGACGGCTACGTCGACTACGCGTGGGCCTTCGCCGAGACCTACGAGTACGACTACAACGGCACGCCCCTGACGTTCGAGGACAACGTGCTGCTCCACGGCACGTACGGGTGGTTCGTCTTCGCGTTCAACCTGCCCGACTACGGCATCTACGAGACCTACGGCGACGCCGCCTCCATCGAGATGTACCGCGTGATCCGCAACGCGGAGGGCGCCCCCTACTACTACTTCTACTACCCCTGACGCGGCGCGCTTAGGGTCTTCCCGGGACCGGCGCACGCCGGCTCGGGGACCCCCATGCGCTCTCTGCCCGCGCTCCTCTTCGCCGCCTGCCCTTCGCCGGAGCCCGAGCCCCGGCCGAACACCTCGCCGAACACCGTCGTGGAGCCGCCGCTGGACGACACGGGCGCGGACGCGGAGGGCTGCCCGCTCGACGCCGGGTGCGTCGCGACCGCCTTCTGGGTGGGCGAGATGGCGTCGGACGCGGGCGCGTTCGTCTCGGCCACGTTCGGGTGGGCCTGGTACGGGCGCTACGAGACGGCGCCGATCTGCGTCGCGAGCGGCCAGCTGTCGTACGTCGGCCCGGCCCCGGACGGCTGCCCGGCGTGCACCTGGGCCTGGGACCTCTCCGCGCTCGCCGGCACGACCGCCGAGGGGCCCTACTGCGTGGGCGGCGACCTCGACGTCACCGACGGCGCGCTCGACGGCACGACCGACTACGCCTGGGGCTTCGCCGCGTCCTACGTCTACGACTACAACGGCACGCCGCTGTACTTCGAGGACACGCTGCTCCTGTGGGCGGAGGGCTACGCGTGGTTCCCCTTCGCGTTCAACCTCCCCGCCTACGCCATCTACCAGGTGGAAGGCGACGCCGGCGCGCTCGCGTTCGCGCGCGGCATCAAGGACGCATCGGGGTCGTACGTGACCTACACCTACGAGCGGTAGGCTACCGGCGCCTCGAGACCGGCACGAGGTGCCGGAGGTCGCGGAGCGGGCTCTGCCGCAGCACCTCGTAGCGCTGGGCCATCGCGGCCTCCGTGGCGGCGTCGCCCGTCTCGCGCGCGAGGTACCACGCGGACGCGACGACGTCGGCGTCCTCGGGCTCGCGGCCGTACTCCTCGAGCGTCGCGCGGGCGGCCGCGAAGTCGCCGAGGTCGGCCTGGATGCGCGCGCGCACGGCGTCGGCGTCGGGCCCCTCGAGCACGCTGTTGGGCCGGTCCTCCATGTAGACCGACGCCGTCTCGGGGAAGCCGAGCCGCCGCAGCGACTCCGCGCGCAGGCTGCGGATCTGCGCGCCGGCCTGCAGCGTCTTCACCGGCACGAGGGCGTCGAACGCGGCCTGCGGGTCGTCCAGATCGAGCCAGGAGAGCGCCTCGAGCCGGAGCAGGTCGAGGCTCGAACGGTTGTCGCGCCGCCACAACGCGGCGATGCCGTCGAAGCGATCGACGTCGCCCGCGCGGATCGCCATGACGCCCTCGGCGTACCAGGAGGAGTCGCGCCCGTCGCGGAGCAGCAGGAGCTCCTCCATCGCCGTGTCGCGCCCGACCGGGTCGCCCAGCTCGTCGTAGGCGAGGGCGAGGCTCGTCCAGGCGCGGGCGCTCTTCGCGTCGAGCTCGACCGCGATCTCGCCGTAGTAGACGGCGTCCTCGAGGAAGCCGAGGCGGCCGGCGCAGGTGCTGGCGGCGAGCGCCGCCTCCGGACCGAAGGCCTTCGTGCCCACGTAGGGCTCGAGGTGCTCGAGCGCCTCGTCGCACCGGCCCACGCGGGTGAGCGCCCGGCCGAGGCCGGTGTGCGCGGCCACCGAGTCGGGATCGCGGGCGAGGGTCTTGCGGAAGGAGGCGATGCTGGCGCGCGCGCTCCCCTGGCGGAGGAACGCGTTCCCGCGGGCGTTCGCGGCCTGGCGCGCCGTCAGCGGGGCCTCCTTCGCGCCGGTCTTGGCCTGCTTCTGGCCCATGCGCTCGCCCGTGCGCGCGCGGCGGGGCTGGGCGCCGTCCTTGCGCTCGGCGGGACCGGCGGCCACGAGGCCGAGCATGGCGACGACCGCGAGCCGACGGATCACGGCGAGCCCGGGGCGGCGGGCGTCGCGGCGGTGCCCTCGGGCTGGGCGTGCTGCTCGACGGCGCCGCCCTTCGCGGCCTCCTCGGGCGTGAGCCCGGCCTCGAGCAGCCGCTTCTGGTGCGCCTCGTTCGCCTTCTTCAGCGCGGCGAGGCCCTCCTCCCGGTTGCCCTCCTTCGCCAGCAGGTTCGCGTGCAGGAGCAGGACGTCGGGGTCGTCGCCCGCGATCGCGAGCGCGTCGTCGAGCGCGGCGCGCGCGCCCTCGAAGTCGCCGAGGTTGAAGAGGCACTGCGCGAGGGCCCGCTGGGCGTCGGCGTCGTTGGGCGAGACGCGGGCGATGAACGCCACGTGTTCGCGCTGCTCCAGCCAGCGCTGGTCCTCGGAGAACAGGCGCGAGAGCACGCGCCGGGCCGCGACGTTGCCCGGGTAGTCCTTCACTTCGGCGAGGAGCAGGTCGTAGGCGTCGCCGCGGACGCCCGCCGCCAGCGCGAGGAGCGCGAGCTGCCCGCGCGCGGCGCGGCGCGGGTTCGGGCCGCTGACCGCGACGCGCAGGTACTTCTCGGCGTCCTGCAGCGCGTTCGTCTTGAGGTAGTGGTGCCCGAGCAGCGCGGCGACGCCGTAGTTGCGGCCCGAGGCCGCCATCGCCGCCTCACCCCGCGCCACCGCCTCCTCGGCGCGCCCGAGCCGGAACAGCGCCTCGACCTCCGACTCGACGCCCGAGAGCTCGGCGGGGTCGACCTCCTGCGCCTTGCGCGCGTGGCCGAGCGCCTCCTCGAAGCTGCCGGACCGCATCGCCATCTGCGCGAGCGTGACCCACACGCGGGCGCGCTCCGGGAAGAGCGCGGAGGTCTCGTCCGCGAAGGCGCGCGCCTCCTCGACGCGGCCGAGCCGCGCGAGCAGCGGGAGCCGCCGCATGCGGATCTCGAAGGCGTCGGGCTTCGCCGCGAGCAGCTCGTCGGTCAGCGCGAGCACCTCCTCCGGCGTCTTCCCGCCGACGCCGTGGTCGAGGCGGCTCACCCCCTTGAGGAAGGGGCGGAAGTCCTTCGGGTCGGGCAACGAGAACGGGTCGATGCCCGCCTCCGCGCCACCCGTCACGTACCCGAGCGCCGCGAGCTGGGAGACCGTCTCCGCGTCCAGCGAGATGCCCGCGCCGGGCGGCGGGGCGTCCACGGCGTCGAGCAGCTTGCGCAGGCGCGCGACGTCGTCGGGACGCGCGTCGGCGAGGTTGGTGGTCTCGTGCGGGTCGGCGGCGAGGTCGTAGAGCTCGGGCCGGGGCGTGGCGACGAGCTTGAGGTTCCCGTCGACGACCGCGCGGTGCGGCGCGATGCGGAAGCGCTCGGGGAGCTGGAAGCTCTCGGCGTAGGCGACCTGCGGCGAGCCCGGCTGCGGCTTGCCGTCGAGCCCGTCCGGGATCGGCAGGTTCAGGGCGGCGAGGATCGTCGGCGTGACGTCGGCGGTGCTCACCGGCTCCTTCACCACGCCCGGGGTGACACCCGTGCCGGAGATCACGAAGGGGACGCGCTGCGTCGCCTGGTAGGTGAACAACCCGTGCGTCATCTCGTCGTGCTCGCCGAGCGCCTCGCCGTGGTCGCCCACGAGCACGAAGAGCGAGTCGCGGCCCGTGAAGGCCTCCACGAGGCGGGCGACCTGATCGTCGACGTAGGCCAGCTCGGCGTCGTAGGGGCGGTCCTTCATCTCGGTCGCGTACGGCTCCTTCGGCACGTACGGATAGTGCGCGTCGTAGAGGTGCACCCACAGGAACACGGGCTGCTCGGGCGGGACGGTGGCGACCCACGCGAGCGCGTCGTCGACCACGGCGCCGCCGGCGCGCTCGGTGTGCCAGTAGTTCTTGTCCTCGCCCTCGGGGAGCGAGTCGAAGTAGACCTGGAAGCCCTGCGAGAACCCCCACTGCCGCGTGGTGACGAAGGCGGCGACGCTCGCGGCGGTCGCCCAGCCGTTGTCGCGCAGGTGCTCGGCGAGCGTCGTGAACTGCGGGCCGAGCAGGTTGTCGCCGTTGCTGCGGATGCCGTGGTGGTGCGGGAGGAGCCCGGTGAACATGGTGGCGTGCGCGGGGATGGTCAGCGGCAGGGGCGAGATCGCCTGGTCGAAGCGGATGCCCTTCGCCGCGAGCGCGTCCATCGCGGCGGTGCGGGCGCCCTCGTAGCCGTAGGCGCCGATGCGGTCGGCGCGCGTCGTGTCGAGCGTGACGAGGACCACGTCGGGCCGCGCGCCCGGCGCGATCTTCACGGCGGGGCTCGGAGGCGAGCATGCGAACAGCGTCGTCAGCAGCACGGGGACGCCCTCCTCGGAGGCGGCGCACCGTACTCCGCGGGGTGCCCCCACCGCAAGCGACCGCGCCGGGCGGGTGATAAGACGTGACGGATGCTCGCCTTCGTCGCCGCCGTGCAGGCCGCGCCGCTCTCGCCCGCGGTGGTGCCGGGCGCAGGTCCCGACGTGGCGCTGTCGCTGACGTGGTCGCGCGAGCTGCTCGTCGCCCGCGGCTGCGAGAGCTGCGACGCGTGGCGCGAGGCCACGGGGCAGGCGCTGCACGCGACGTGGCAGATCGTCCCCGTCTTCGGGCTGTACGGCTCCGCGGCGCACGTGACCGAGACGATCGCCGCGGCGCGGTACGAGGAGCAGGGGTTCGGGTTCGCCCTCGGCGTGCGGGGCGACCTGCCGGTCGGGCGGGCGAACGCCGTGGAGGTGTGGGGCGAGTACGGCGGCACCTTCACCGGCGTCGTCGAGGTGGGGGGCACGGGCGACGGCGCGGGCCGCATGGGGCCCGAGCTGGGCGCCGCGTTCCGGGCGGGGGACGCCGAAGGCGGCGTGTACGCGTGGCTCGGTGCGGCCGTGACCCCGCCGGTGCCCTCTCCGCCGACGGCCTGGGCGGGAGACGCCGCCCTCGTCCTCGACGGGACGCTGCGCGTCGAGCTGCTCCCCGTCGTGCCGATCGAGGGCATCGCCGGCGTCGGGTACGCGAGCGAGCCGCTCGCCGGCCCGTGGAACGAGCGGGGCCGGCTCACCGGCGGGCTGCGCGGCACGGCGGGGTGGCGCAACAGCGTCACCGGCTGGCTCGGCGCGACGTTCTAGTCGAGCGGCACGAGCCGGACGAGCGCCGTCGCCATGTGCTGGTCGTCGAGCCACGCGAGGTCCTTGCCGATCGACACGGCGAGCCGCTTCACGACGGGGCGCGAGAGGCGCGCGTGCAGGACGCCGAGGAAGCGGCGCGGCGCGACGATCACCAGCCGCTCCCAGGCCTGTTGATCCAGGCCGTCGTCGAGCACGCGGGCCAGCTGCCGGGCGAACCGCTGGGCCTCGGCCTCGCGCGGGGACGTGCGCGGGTCGTACGCCGTGTGGGCCCCTCCCCCGCTGACCGCGCTCCCGGCGCGATCGCTGACGAGGTCGGACGCGTGCCCCCGCCCCTCCGCGTGATCGATCTTCTGCAGGAGCCGCGGGGCGTGGCCCTTGCGCATCGCGTAGAGGCGCGCGCCGCTCGCGTGCGCCACGAGCGTCCAAGTCGCCGGCATCGAGATCCTCCGGCTCGCTCGGATGCAAACCCCGGGCCGCCGCCGAAAATCGGCTTCCTTCCGTCCCGATCGTGCGCGAGCGCACACCCCCCTGTGCGCGCGCACCCTACGGCAGATCGACCTCGACCTCGTCGTCTTCCCAGTCGGGGCCCGAGGCCGTCCCGGGCCACTTGCCGTCCGCGATCTCGCTCGCGTCGTCCAGGAGGAGCGCGAGGTCGTCTTCGTCTCGGGCCCAGCGGAGCTGGCCCTCGTCCGGGGCGAGCGCGGTGGCGTCCTCGTACCAGACGCCGGTGACGGGGGCGTCGCCGACGAGGGTGAGCGAGTGCTTGCCCTCCGCGGTGGTGTACGTGCCGCCGCCGCTCACGACGGCGTCGCCATCGTCGCCACAGTCGAGCGCGAGGGTCGCGGCGAGCGTCTCCACGCCGAGGCGCTCGTACTCGGCCTGCCAGGTCTCGCGCGCGCTGTCGGCGGAGAGCTCGAGCGTGCCCTCGGCGCCGTCCACGCCGACGGCGTCCTCCACCCACGTGAGCTCGCCCGAGTCGGCGTCCTTGGCGAACTTCTCGCCGACGAGGCCCAGCGCCTCCACGGCCTCGCCGGCGAGCGGATCGTCGACGAGGTCCTCGACGGCGCACGTGGCCGCGACCACACCCGTCACACCCACGAACAGCCGGATCCCGGGCGACGCCTCGGCCACGAGCTCGTCGGACAACTCGTCGACCAGCGGCTGGAGCAGCCCCGGCGCCTCGCAGCCGGCGAAGGCGAGCAGGATCATCCGCCCTCCAGGAGCGCGAGCAGGCCCGCTTCGTCGACGGTGGCCACCCCGAGCTCGCGCGCCTTGTCGAGCTTGTTGCCGGGCTCGGCCCCGACGACGACGTAGTCGGTCTTCTTCGACACGCTCCCCGTCACCTTGCCGCCGGCCCCCTCGATCCTCGCCTTCGCCGCGTCGCGCGAGAGGTTCGGGAGCGTGCCGGTCAGCACGAAGGTCTTGCCGGCGAGGGAGGTGCCCGTCGCGGCGCGCGGGAGTGGCCGGAACTCGACGCCCGCGGCCTTCAGCGCGGCGATCTGCTCGCGGTTCGCCGGCTCCGCGAAGAAGCGGGCGACGGCGCCCGCCACGGTCTCGCCGACCCCGAACACCTTCGCGAGCGCGGCCTCGTCGGCGTCCATCAGCGCGTCGACGGTCCCGAAGTGCCGGGCCAGATCGCGCGCGGTGGACTCGCCCACCATCGGGATGCCGAGCGCGAGCAGGCAGCGGTCGAGCGTCCGCGCCTTGCTGGCCTCGATGCCCTCGCGGAGGTTGCGCGCGGACAGCTCCCCCATGCGCTCGAGGGCCGCGACCGCGTCGACCGAGAGCGCGTAGATGTCCGCGGGCCGCGCGACGAGGCCCGCGGTGACGAGCTGATCGACGAGCTTCTCGCCGAGGCCCTCGACGTCCATGCCGAGCCGCGAGGCGAAGTGGCGGAGCGCGCCGCGGACCTGCGCGGGGCAGGCGAAGCCGTTGGTGCAGCGGATCGTGACCTTCTCCGGCTCCTTCGGGTTGGCCTCCCGGGCGAGCTCGCTGCCGCACTGGGGACAGTGCGTCGGGTACTGGACCAGCTCGCCGCGGCCGGGCCCGTCCACGACGTCGTAGACCTCGGGGATGACGTCCCCCGCGCGCCGGACGACCAGCGTGTCGCCGTGGCGCACGCCGAGCACCCGCTGCATCTGGTGCTCGTTGAAGAGGCTCGCGTTGCGCACCGTGACGCCGCCGACGCGCACGGGCTCGACCTGCGCGACGGGCGTGACGACGCCCGTGCGGCCCACGCTGAAGAGCACGCTGTTCAGGCGCGTGGTGACCGTCGGCGGCGGGAACTTGAAGGCGAGCGCCCAGCGCGGCGAGCGCGTGACGAAGCCGAGCGCGTCCTGCAGCGCGAAGGCGTCGACCTTCACCACGGCGCCGTCGATCTCGTAGCGGAGGTCGGAGCGGATGACCTCGACGGCGCGCACCGCCTCGATGACCTCGTCGATGCCGCGGCAGACCCGGTTGAGCTCGTTGGTGCGGAAGCCCCACTCGGCGAAGCGCGCGAGCAGATCGCGGTGACGGGCCACGCGCGCGGGCATCACCCCGGCGGAGTGCGCGAAGAACTGCAGCGGGCGGCCCTTCACCTGCGCGGGGTCGAGCTGGCGGATGGTGCCCGCCGCGGCGTTGCGGGGGTTCTCGAACCGGCGCTCGCCCGCGGCCTCGCGCGCGGCGTTCATCTTCTCGAAGCCGGGGAGGTCGAAGAGCACCTCGCCGCGCACCGTGAGGCGCTCGCGCGGGGCGGCGTCGGCGAGCCGCAGGGGGATGCTCGGGATCACGCGGAGGTTGTGCGTGACGTCCTCGCCGGTGACGCCGTCGCCGCGGGTGCCGCCCGCGACGAGCACGCGGTCCTCGTACACGAGCTCCATCGCGAGCCCGTCGAGCTTGGGCTCGACGACGTAGTCGATCGCCTCGGGCGCCTCGTCGCCGAGCTGGCGGCGGATGCGGGCCTCGAACTCGCGCAGGTCGACGAACGGGTCCTCGGGCCCGTCCTCGCGCCGGAACCCGTTCTGCAGCGAGAGCATCGGGATCTCGTGCGCGAAGGGCAGAAGCTCGTCGATGGGGCTGTCCCCGACGCGACGCGTGGGGCTGTCGGGCCGCGCCCAGCCGGGGTTCGCGGCCTCGATGGCCTCGAGCTCGCGGTAGAGCTGGTCGTACTCCCAGTCCGTGATCTCCGGCGCGTTGACCACGTGGTACAGCCGGTTGTGGCGGTTGAGCTCGTCGACGAGCCAGTCCATGCGTGCGCGCGCGTCCAGGGTGCCCTCGCGAGGCGCCGACCATAACGTCGGGCCAACCGCGCTCGCCAGCGGGGGCGCGTTGCGCTACGCTTGCGCGCGCATGCCCACGACGCGTGAGATCTTCGACGCCATGCCCGGCCGGTTCGTCCCCGGCAAGGCGCCTCGCCCGCTCACGTTCTACTTCTCCGTCGGCGACGACAAGTACACGCTCCGCCTCGACGCGAAGACCTGCGAGGTCCGGCCCGGCAAGGTCGAGGGCGCAGACTGCGTCGTGAAGGCCGACCCGCGCGTGTTCGAGGACCTCGTGCTCAAGGGCAAGGCCCCCGGCGCGCTCGACATCGCCCGCGGCAAGTTCAAGACCAACGATCCCTCGCTCCTGATGGTGCTGAAAGACTGCTTCCGCGTCTAGCGCCGCCCCCCTCTTCCCTCCCCCTCCCCCTCCCCATGCCCACCGACCTCGGCTCGCTCCGGAGCCAGTCCATCGCGGACCTCGTGCAGACGGCGCGCGCGCTCAACGTCGAGAACGCGTCGTCGCTCCGGAAGCCCGATCTCGTCGCGGCGATCCTGCGGGAGAAGGGCGGCGCGGCCAGCAGCGACGGCGACGGCGTGCTGGAGATCCTGCCGGACGGCTTCGGCTTCCTCCGCGTGCCCGAGTACAGCTTTCTTCCCGGGCAGGACGACATCTACGTGTCGCCCTCGCAGATCCGGCGCTTCAACCTCCGCACGGGCGATCTCGTGTCGGGCCAGGTCCGGGCCCCGAAGGAGAACGAGCGGTACTTCGCGCTCATCAAGGTCGAGCGCGTCAACGGCCTCGACCCCGAGCAGGCCCGCGACAAGGTCCTGTTCGAGAACCTCACGCCGATCTGGCCCCGTCGCCGGCTCGCCCTCGGGGACGACGTCGCCTGCCGCCTCGTCGGGCGGGTCGCGCCCCTCGGCTTCGGCCAGCGGGCGCTCGTGCTCGGGCCGCCGCGCGCCGGGCGCACCTCGCTGCTCCGCGCGCTCGCCACGGGGATCGCCGGCAACAACCGCGGCGTCACCGTGATCGTCTCGCTGCTCGCCGAGCGGCCCGAGGAGGTCACGGAGTTCGAGCGCGAGGTGCCCGGCACGCTGCTCGCGACGACCTTCGACGAGCCCGACACGCGCCACGTGCAGGTCGCCGACATGGTGATCGAACGCGCGAAGCGCCTCGTCGAGCACCGGAAGGACGTCGTCGTGCTGGTCGACTCGCTCACGCGGCTCGCCCGCGCCGCGCACGCCACGGCGGCGCCGGGCGGGCGCGAGCTCGCCGGCGGGCTCGAGGCGGGCGCGGTGCAGCGCGTGCGGCGGCTCTTCGGGGCCGCGCGCGCGGTCGACGAGGGAGGCTCGCTCACCGTGATCGCGGTGCTCGACGCCGACACGGGCGTCGCCGCCGACGCGATGCTGGTCGCCGAGCTGCGCGCCGCCGCCAACTGCGAGCTCCGGCTCGACGCGGCGGTGGCGGAGCGGCGGGTGTACCCGGCGCTCGACGTGGCGCGGAGCGGCACGCTGCGTGAGGAGGTCCTGCTCGGCGCGGACGAGCTCGCCGAGGCCCGCGCGTTCCGGCGCGCGACCGGGGGCTCGGTCGAGGCGGCGCTCCAGGGCCTTGACAAGGCGACCGCGGCGGGTGAATAGCCGCGCTCCGTTTCGAGGTCCGCCGTGAAGGAAGGCATTCACCCCACGCTGAACCCCGTCGTCTTCGTCGACACGGGCGCCGGCGCCGAGTTCATCACCCGCTCCACGCTCACGTCCAAGACGACGAAGACGATCGACGGCGTCGATCACTACGTCATCCAGGTCGACATCTCCTCCGCGAGCCACCCGTTCTACACGGGCAAGCAGCGCGCGCTGCAGGTCGCCGGCCGGGTCGAGCGCTTCAACAAGAAGTACGGGATGTCCAGCACCTGAGCGTCCCGGTGCCCCGCGCGCGCCCCCCTCGTGGGGGCGTTCGTGTTTTTCAGCGCATCCCGCGGTAGCAGGCCCAGGTGGGCAGGCGGCGGAGGTCGCCCGCGTCGAGCGCCGCGAACCGCGGGTCGCCGACGGCGCGGACGCAGGCGGAGAGGGCCTCGTCGGCGAGACGGGCGCCGCGGTTGGGCGTGCGTCGCGTGGTGCGCTGCACCGTGCGGGTGTCCACGGCGAAGCGCGCCGCCAGCACGGCGCCGTCGCGCAACCCGTGCGCCGCCGCCGTCTTCAGCGCGAGCGTCCGCGCGGGGCCCCGGACCAGCAGGTCGTCCGTGGGGACGCGGCACACCGCGCTCACGGCGGCGACCACGTCCTCGAGACGCGGGTCGCCGAACGTGACCCCGGGGAGCTCCGAGCCTGCCACGTCCACGGTGGGGTCGGCGCTCACGTACCGGTGGAAGCGCTCGGGATCCCGCTCGCGCGCCATGATGGGCGCCGCGGCGAGCCCGACGGCGTCGCGGTGCGTGGAGAGGGGCCACGCGAGCGGGTCCGCGACGAGGTGCTTGCGGCACGGGTTGAGGTGGACGTACCGGTGCGTCCGGCGAGCGTGGAGCGGGTCCGGGAGCGCCTCCGGCGGGGCGTGGTCGGCCCAGACCACCCCGTGCTCACCGCGACGGGCGTTGCGCCAGCGCGCGAAGGCCGCGAGCGCGTGCGTGAGGCGCCGCTCGGGGTCGCCGTGCGGCAGGAGGAGGTGGATGTGGTCGGGCATGATGCAGAGCGCGACCAGCTCGGGGAAGGTCCGGGCGAGGATGCGCCAGAGGGCGAGCCCTTCCTCCCAGGTGCGGAAGAGGCGCGAGCCCTTCCGTGCGCGGACAGAGACGTGAAACATGCGGCGCGGCCCGGCAAACGGCGTTCCCTCCGCAATCCACCCGAATCACTCGGCGCGGCCGACGGTCGTCGCTCGACGGCGGCGGACGACCACCTCCGCCCGCGGGGACCGGAGCCGGTCCGAACGTCGCCTCCCCGGAGCGACGTTCGGGAGGGCTCTGGTCGGCCGGAAGGTCAGTTCGGGTCGCACACCCCGTCGCAGGGCATCGTCAGCGTGCCGGTGCCGAGGAATTGGATCATCATCGCCTGCGCGGCGTCGGCCACGCCCACGTTGCTGTGGCCGCCGGCGTCGACCGTGGGCGCGACGTTGCCCTCGGGCACCTCCGGGTCGCCCATGTCGATGGTGACGTAGCCGCTGGTGGCCTGGGAGGCGTCGACCACGTCGAAGCCCCAGGCCTCGCGGGCCGACCCGGCGAGGATCGGCACGCCGGCGATGCGGTTGGCGAGATCGCTCGTGAGGTTCGGGACCTGGGCGTCGTTCAGCGCCGCGATGGAGAGCACCGCGTGAGGCGGCACGTCCGCCTCGGGGATGCCGGAGGTCGTGTACCCGAGCCACGCGTTCGGGTCGGTGTGGTCCCAGAGGTGCTGCGCGGACGCGAGGAGCACGGCGCGGTCGACGCGGTCGGTGTAGTAGGCGGCGAACGTGGGGAAGTACGGCGCGAACGCGATGCTCCGCTCCATCATGAACGGGAACTCCGCCCCGTTGACGAGCAACACGCCGCGCTCGATGTCCTCGGCGAGGGTCAGGTACGTGCCGCCGAGGATCCCGCCCTGCGACACACCCGTGTAGTAGCGCCGCGTGGGGTCGATCAGCGAGACGCCGTCGACCGCGAAGGCCTCGTGCGACGCGCAGACGCCCGCGAACGTCCGCGTCAGCGCGAGCTGGTTGACCATCGCCTGGTGCAGGCGGTCCGACAGGTACGGGAACGTCGACACGTCCGCGAGGATCCCCGCGACGGTGACGAGGTCGTCGGTGGACATGCCGGCCCAGTCGGTGCCGACGATCACCACCCCGCCGTTGTCCGCGCTGTACCGGATGCGCTCGTCGGAGAGCGTGCCCTCCGCGTCGCCGAGCAGGCCGTGGCCGAAGGTCACGACGGGCCCGGCGGTCGGCACGTCGGCGAGGCTGTGCGGCACGATCGCCGTGAACGTCACCTCGACGTCCTCCACGTACGTGGGCAGGTCGTCGTCGCCGCGGACGAGGCGCGCGGGGGGCTCGGGGTCGTCCATGTACGAGGGCACGGTGTAGGTCCCGCGCACCCGCCGGAACGAGGTGATCGCCGTCCCCTCCCCGTACCCCTCCTCCACCGACTCGACGGTGCAGCCGATGCCGTCGGGCCCGAGCCGCTCGAGCGCGTCGGCGCGCATGGCGAGCAGGTCCCGGTGCAGCGTCTCGTCGCTGGCGGTGTGGAACCGCCACGCCTGCACGATGCCGTCCCGCAGCCCGAGCTCGTCGAGCGTGGCGAGCATCTCGCGGTACGCGTCCCACCGCGCCTCCACGTCGGGCGCGTCGGTGTGTTTCCCGTCGAGCAGCGCCTGCATCGCGACGGGCGGGGCGAGCGCGTTCCCCTCGGCGTCGGCGAGGTCGCGGAAGACGACCGCGTAGTCGGCGTCGGGCCGGAGCCGCACCGCGGGGTGGACGAGGACGAGCGTGCGGTCGGCGGACTCGGCCTGGGCGTCGTTCTCGACGAAGTGCGGGACGCGCTCGCCGGTCGCGAGGTCGACGACGACGGTCGGGCTGTCCTCGTCCAGCGAGCGCCCGATGTCGTCCGCGCCGGCCGCGCCGGAGAGGTCCGGCGGCGCGTCGAACATCGTGAGGATCTGCGAGCCCGGGCTCATGCCGTCGAGGCGCCCGTACGGCTCGACGTCCATCGGGTTGCCCTGCGACGACGGCGGGAACGCGTCGCTGTCGTAAGCGAGCCGCCAGCCGGTGGGCGTGGCGTCGTCGGCGACGAGGTAGCGGTCGGACGGCCAGGGAAGCAGGCAGTAGGCCGGGTTCAGGTTGTCGCAGGCGTCGTCCTGCGGGACGGCGACCACGTCGTCGCCACCGGCGGGCGCGTCCTCGGAGGTGCAGGCGAGCAGGAGCAGCATCGCGCGATTGTATAGGATGGCGCCCGTGCCGCTCGTCGCCGCCGCCGTCTGGATCGCCGTCGTGCTCGCCTGGCCCGACGCGGCGTGGGCGCTCACCTTCGACGACAGCTTCTACTACTTCGAGCTGGCGAAGCGGGCGGTCGCCGGCGAGGGCCTCACGTTCGACGGCCGCCACGCGACGAACGGCTTCCACCCGCTGTGGCTCCTCGCCTGCCTGCCGCTCGCGGGGCTCGACGGGCTCGCGATCGCGCGCGCGGCGCTGGTGGGGCAGGCCGTCCTCTTCGGGGCCGCGTGGGAGGGCCTCCGCCGCCGCTTCGACCTCCCCGGCTGGCTCGTGGCGCTCGCGATCGTGGGGCCCTCCGTCGCGAAGACGTGGGTGAACGGCATGGAGTCGGGCCTCGTGCTGCCGCTGCACGCCGCCCTGCTCACGTGGCGCGGGCCCCGCTGGGGCTGGGCGATCCTCGCGACGCTCGCGTTCTTCGCGCGGACGGACGCCGGCTTCCTGCTGCTGTGCGCGGGCCTCTGGGACCTGCGCAAGCGCGCGCCGCTCGTGGAGAAGTACCTGCTCCCGGGGCTCGCGATCCTCGCGTTCATGGCGGCCAACCAGGCCCTGTTCGGGACACCCGTGCAGGTGAGCGGGCAGCTCAAGGCGACGGCGGCGTCGCCCGCGCGAGCGATCTGGGCCATCGTCGTCTGCGCGATTCCGTTCGCCGTGGCGCGCGCCCGGCTCGCCGACCTCCCGGCCACGCGCGCGTTCCTGCACGAGACCGGCTGGTACGGCGCGTCCTGTTGCGTGCTCGTCGCGTACTACACCGGGGTCCAGACCTTCCCGCGCCTCTGGTACTTCGGGCCCGTCGTGCTCTACGGCATCCTGCTGCTTGGGCACGTCGCGAAGGACCTCTTCGCGATGGGCGAGCGCGAGGGCCGCCCGTACGCCGTCCGCGCCGTGATCGCCCTGCCGCTCGTCGCCGCGCTCGTCCCGCAGGTGCGCGCCCTCGTCGACCCCGACGCCACGGCGGTGATGCGCGCCGACGCCGAGGCCGGGCGGTGGATCGGCGAGCAGCTCCCGCCCGACGCGGTCGTGGGGTCCTGGGACGCCGGCGTGATCGGGTGGTTCGCCCCCCAGCCCGTCGTGAACCTCGACGGCGTCGTCAACGACGTCGCCTACCTGCGCGCGATGCGCGAGGGCACCACGCCCGCGCTGCTCGCCGACCTCACCCACGTGTGCAACCACACCGGCTCGCTCGCGACGCTCGAGGCCCACGCGCGCGCGATCGTGGGGGAGCGGGCCACGCGGTGGACGGAGGTACGGCGCTGGGAGTACGCGTTCTCGGGACGGACGCAGGACGGGGCGGCGCCGCGGATGACCACGGTGTGTTTCTCGCTGCCGCGTTAGACGCGCCCCGCCATGTTCATGCGCCTCGACGAGATCGAAGCCCGCCTCGACGAGCTCGACCGCTCCCTGATGGATCCCACGCTCGCGTCGAACCGCCAGCGCTTCCGGGACGTCACGCGCGAGCACGCCGAGGTCTCGCGCATGGTCGGCGTCGTCCGCGAGATCCGCGCGCTGGAGCAGGAGCGCGCCGACCTCGCCGAGCTCCTCGCCGACCCGGAGATGCGCGACATGGCCGTCGCCGACAAGGAGCGCATCGACCGCCGGCTCCCGGAGCTGCAGCAGCAGCTGAAGCTCATGATGTTGCCGAAGGACCCGTACGAGGGCCGCCCGCTCCTCGTCGAGATCCGCGCGGGCACGGGCGGCGACGAGGCGGCGCTCTTCGCCGGCGACCTGTTCCGCATGTACGCGAAGTATGCGGAGAAGAAGCGCTGGAAGCTCGAGATCCTCTCCACGAGCGAGGTCTCCGTCGGCGGCGCCCAGCTCGGCTACAAGGAGATCATCTGTCAGGTCACGGGCGAGGACGCCTACGCCCACCTCAAGTACGAGGCGGGCGTGCATCGGGTTCAGCGCGTCCCCGCCACCGAGGCACAGGGCCGCATCCACACCTCCACCGCCACGGTCGCGGTGATGCCCGAGCCGGACGAGATCGAGGTCAAGATCGCCGACAAGGATCTCCGCGTCGACGTGTTCCGCGCGGGCGGCCCCGGCGGCCAGAGCGTCAACACCACCGACTCCGCCGTGCGCATCACCCACCTCCCCTCGGGCCTCGTCGTGCAGTGCCAGGACGAGAAGTCGCAGACGAAGAACAAGGCGAAGGCGATGAAGGTCCTCGCCGCGCGCCTGCTCGAGAAGCAGCGCGAGGAGCAGGCCGCGCTCGAGACGGCCGAGCGCCGCGCCCAGGTCGGCTCGGGCGAGCGCAGCGAGAAGATCCGCACCTACAACTTCCCGCAGAACCGCGTGACCGACCATCGCGTGGTCGGCGGCGACGGCAGCACGTTTTCGCTCTACAAGCTCGACCAGGTGATCGCCGGCGACATGGAGGAGCTGATCGTGGGCGTGACGAGCCATTTCCAGGCCGAACAGCTCCGCGCCTTCGAGTGAAGCCCCTCGTCGACGTCCTGACCTCCACCACGGAGTACCTCCGCGCGCGCGGCATCCCCTCCGCGCGCCTCGACGCCGAGCTGATCCTCGGGCACGTGCTGGGGCTGGACCGCGTGAAGGTCTACCTCAACTTCGACCGGCCCCTGAAGGACGACGAGCTCGAGCGGCTCCGCGTCCTCGTGAAGCGCCGCGGCGCCCGCGAGCCGATCGCGTACCTGCTCGGCACGAAGGGGTTCCACGCCTACGACTTCGTCGTGACGCCCGGCGTGCTCGTACCGCGTCCGGACACGGAGGCGCTCGTCGAGGCCGCGCTCGCGTGGATCGAGGGCGATCCGGTCTACGTCGCCGACGTGGGGTGCGGGACCGGCTGCATCGGGCTCACGATCGCGAAGGAGCGGCCGGGCGTGCGGCTGTTCGCCGTCGACCTCGCCGACGCGGCGATCGCCGCCACGAAGGCGAACGTCGAGGCGCTGGGGCTCAAGGAGCGCGTCGCCGTCCTGCGGGGCGATCTCCTCGCCCCGATCCCGCCGAGCCGCGCGATCGACTGGGTGGTGTCGAACCCGCCGTACGTCCCCTCCGCGGACATCGCCGGGCTCGAGCCCGAGGTGCGCGACCACGAGCCGCGGCTCGCGCTCGACGGCGGGCCCGACGGGCTCGACGCCTACCGCCGCCTCGTCCCGGTCGCCGCCCAGCGCGCCCGCATGGGCGTGCTCGTCGAGGTCGGCGCCGGCCAGGCGCCCGCGGTCGCGCATCTGATGCGCGCCGCCGGGCTCGCCGAGGTCGAGACGCGCAAGGACCTCGCCGGGATCGAGCGGGTGGTGGCCGGGCGGCGTTAGGCTCCGCGCGGCTCGACCACCACCTCGGTCTTCACCGAGTTGGCGACGAAGCAGAGCTCGTGCGCCTTGTGGTGGAGCGCCGCGAGGTCGGGCGGCGGGCCGTGCGCGAACCGGACCCGCGGGCGCAGCACCACCTTCGTGACCCACACCTTCCCGTCGGGCCCCTTCTCGAGCGTGCCCACCGGCTCGTCCTCGTAGTCGTCGACGACGAGGCGCTTGCGCGCGGCGATCGCGAGGAACGTCAGCATGTGGCAGCTGGAGAGCGCGGCGACGAGGGCCTCCTCGGGGTTGGGCAACGCGGCGTCGCCCTTGTACTCGGGCGCCGCGGAGGCCTTGAGCGACTCGCCGCCGCCGAACGTCCAGCGGTGGGTCCGATCGTACGTGTCGTAGTCGAAGCCGGGCGTCTCGCGGCGCCAGGTGAGGGTCACGTGGTGAGTCGACATGCCGTCATCTGCGCACGAGTCCCCGGTCCGGAATCCGTCGTCCGCCGTATCCTGTACACCATGCGACGCCGCCGGTTCCTCAGTCTCGCCGCGGGAGGCGCGATCGTCGCCGCCTGCGAGCCCACCCCCTCCACGTCCCCGTCCACCGACGAGGGAGACACGGGCGAGCCCTCGCCCGCCGCCGCGCGCGAGGTCGAGCCGATCACCTCCAACGAGGAGTTCTACGTCACGTCGCACGCCGGCACGCCCACCGTCGACGGCGCCACGTGGACGCTCGACCTCGACGGGCAGGCCACCGTCGATCTGGCAGGGCTCGCCGCGCTCCCCGCGCGCGACAAGGAGCACACGCTCGTCTGCATCGGCTCCACCGACCGCTTCCGCGCGATGGACAACGCGGTGTGGACGGGGATGCCGCTCGCCGAGGTGCTCGAGGCCCTCGGCGTGAGGGTGCCGGACGACGCGACCGAGATCCAGATCGACGGCGCGGACGGCTACCAGCAGTGGCTCCCCGTCGCGGACCTGCCCGAGGTGTGGCTCGTCTGGGAGATGAACGGCGAGCCCCTCCCCCCCAACCACGGGTACCCGCTGCGGATGCTGGTCCCCGACCGCTACGGCATGAAGAACCCGAAGTGGGTCACGCGCATCGCTTTCTCCGCCGAGCACCGCGTCGGCACCTGGGAGGCCCAGGGCTGGTCGGAGACCTGCGAGATCCGCCCCGCCGCCTGGGCCCACTTCCCGGCGGACGGCGAGGTCGTCGCCGAGGGCGTCGTCCCGATCGCCGGCAGCGCCTACTGCGGCCGCACGCCGATCGCGAAGGTGGAGGTGTCCGCCGACGCCGGCGACACCTGGACGGAGGCCGACCTCGTCTACGTCGGCCCCGACGACACCTGGACGACCTGGCGCCTCGACTGGACGCCGCCCGGGCCCGGCACCTACACGCTCCGCGTGCGCTGCGAGGCCGCCGACGGCCGTACCACCGACCCCGCGTACGAGCAGGACCTCGCGGGCTTCACGGGCGAGGACACGTTCACGGTCACCGTCGTGTAGGACCGCGCCGGAGGTTGCAGCGGCGCCCACACCCGATAGACCCGCCCCCGCTGCGGGGTGCCCATGCACATCCTCCTCGCCTTCTCGGGCGGGCTCGACACGTCCTACCTCCTGCGCCGCTTCGTGAAGGAGGGCCACCGCGTCACGGCCGTGTGCGTCGACACCGGCGGGATGAGCGCGACCGAGCGCGAGGCCGTGCTCGCCCGGGCGAAGCAGCTCGGCGCCGCCGACGCGCGGATCGCCGACGCGCGCCAGCGCGTCTACGACCAGCACGTCGCCTGGCTGATCAAGGCCAACGTGCGCCGCGGCGGCGTGTACCCGCTGTGTGTCGGCGCCGAGCGTGTGGTGCAGGCGCAGGTGGTCGCGGAGCTCGCCCGCGAGGTCGGCGCCGACGCGGTCGCCCACGGCTCGACCGGCGCGGGCAACGACCAGATCCGCTTCGACGTCGCCATCCGCACGTTGCTCCCCGGCGCGAGGATCCTCACGCCCATCCGCGACGAGCGCATCACGCGCGAGACGAGCGCCGCCTTCCTCGCCGCCGAGGGCTTCCCGATCTCGGCGGAGCGGCGCGACTACAGCGTCAACCAGGGGCTGTGGGGCGTCACCATCGGCGGCCGCGAGACCCACGACCCCTGGGCCGCCCTCCCCGAGAGCGCCTGGCCCACCACCGTCACGCCCGCGCGCGCGCCCATCGACGGCGTCGACGTCGTCGTCGCGTTCGACCGCGGCGAGCTCGTCGGCGGGCTCGAGCGCGTCGAGACGCTCAACGCGCTCGGCGCGTCGCACGGCGTCGGCCGCGGGATGCACCTCGGCGACACCATCCTCGGCATCAAGGGCCGCATCGCGTTCGAGGCCCCCGCCGCCACCATCGTGATCGACGCCCACCGCGAGCTCGAGAAGCTCGTGCTCACCCGGCTCCAGCTCACGCAGAAGGAGCACCTCGGCGCGCTCTACGGGTCGCTCCTGCACGAGGGGCTGTACTTCGATCCCGTCATGCGCGATCTCGAGGCCTTCCTCGACAGCACCCAGCGCGTCGTGACCGGCGAGGCGCGCGTGCACCTCGAGCAGGGCCGCGTCGAGGTGCGCGGCGTGCGCTCGAAGTACTCGCTGATGGATCTGGAGGCCGGGCGCTACGGCGAGGACAACGCGCTCTGGACGCCGCAGGACGCGCGCGGGTTCTGCGCGGTGTACGGGCTGCAGGGGGTGCTCGCGGCGCGCGCGCGCGCACGGGCCGAGAAGTGAAGGTCCTCCTCAACAAGATCAGCTCGTCGACGCGGAACGCGCGGCTCGCCCGCGAGGTCACGCTCTCCGACGAGATCGTCGCCGCCGAGGGCTCCGTGCTCGCCGTCCGCGCGCTCGACCGCAAGAACGTCTACAACGAGGTCGAGGACGAGCACGGCCGCATGGCGACGGTCAACGAGGGCGACATCGTCGCCGGCGTGCTCGGCGAGCGCCGCGCGCTGCACGGCTACAGCGGGATCATCCCCGAGGTCGTGAAGGTGGGCGACACGCTGCACCTGCTCAACCTCGGCGGCGTCATCGGCCAGTGCACGAGCGCCAACCCCGACGTCGGGCCGCCGTGCCGCGTCGAGGTGCTCGGCCAGGTGCTCACGTTCCCCAACCTCGCCTCGCGCCGGGGCGTGCCCGCGTCCATCCGCACGAACGCGCTGCCGCTCGCCGAGAAGCTCGACGGCAGCGTGCCCATCGTCTACGTCGCCGGCACGTGCATGAACGCGGGCAAGACGTTCGCGGCCTGCGAGATCATCCGCGGTCTGACCCGCCGCGGCCTGCGCGTGGGCGCGGCGAAGGTGTCGGGTGTGTCGCTGCGCCGCGACACGCTGAAGATGGAGGACGTCGGCGCCGTGCGCGCGCTGAACTTCAACGACGCCGGCATCGTGAGCACGAAGGCGGAGAGCGCCCCGCCCGTCGCCCGGGGCCTGCTGCGCGCGCTGAACGACCCCGCCGACCGGCTCGACTGTGTCGTCGTGGAATTGGGTGACGGCATCATGGGCGAGTACGGCGTGCAGGAGATTTTGCGCTGCAAGGATCTGCTCGCCCCCGCGAAGGCCCACGTGCTCTGCGCCAACGACCCCGTCGGGGCCTGGGGCGCCGTCGAGTACATGCGCGAGGAATTGGGCATCGCGCTCACCGTCATCTCCGGCCCGACCACCGACAACGCCGTCGGGCGCACCTTCGTCGAGAAGCGGCTCGGCGTGCCGGCCGTCAACGCGCGACAGGCGGGCGACGCGCTCGCCCAGGTGGTGGCGGATGCGCTCCGTTAGCGTCGTCGGGGCCACGGGTTACACCGGCGCCGAGACCCTGCGTTGGTTGCACGGACACCCCGACGTGAAGGTGGTGGGCGCCACGTCGCGCAAGCACGCCGGGAAGAGGATCGGGGACGTGTGGCCCCAGCTCCACGGCTGGGACGTGCCCGTCACCGAGGAGCCGCCCGCAGCCGACGTCACGTTCCTGTGCGTCCCCCACGGCGAGGCGGCGAAGTACGCCGGGCTCCCGGGGGTGGTGATCGACCTGTCCGCGGACCATCGCCACGCGCCGGGGTGGCTCTACGGCCTCCCCGAGTTGGGCCTCGTGCGCGAGGGCGCCACGCGCATCGCCAACCCGGGTTGCTTCGCCACGGCGATCGCGCTCGCGCTCCTGCCCATGCGCGACCGCCTCTCGCACGTGACCGTCGTGGGCCTCACCGGCTCCACCGGATCCGGGGCGAGCCCTTCGGAGACGACCCACCACCCGATGCGCGACGAGAACCTGCGCGCATACAAGGTGCTCACCCACCAGCACGTGCCCGAGGTGGTGAACGCGCTGGGCGAATTTCGGCTCGACTTCGTGCCGATCTCCGCGCCCCTCCGTCGCGGCATCCTCGTGACGGCCAACCTCGGCGCCTCGCTGGACGAGTACCGGGACTTCTACGCGGGCAACCCGCTCGTGCGCGTGACGGACGCCCCGCCCGAGGTGCTGCACGTGCTCGGCACCCCGCGCGCGGACGTGGGCGTGGTGAACGGCGTCGTGTTCTGCGCGATCGACAACCTCTGCCGCGGCGCCGGCAGCCAGGCGGTCTCCAACCTCAACCTCGCGATGGGCTGGCCGGTCGACCACGGCCTGCGCGTCGCCCCTCCGGTCCCCTGACATGCTCGACGAGCTCATCGGCACCCCCGGCCCCGAGACCGACTGGCAGCTCGCCACGTACGAGAAGCTGCCGCTCAACCTCGTGCGCGGCGTGGGCAGCCGCGTGTGGGACAAGGACGGGCGCGTCTATTGGGACTTCTACGGCGGCCACGCCGTCGCGCTGATCGGCCACTGTCACCCGATGTGGCAGAAGGTCGTGGCGGAGCAGGCGTCGCGGCTCGTGTTCTACTCCAACGTCGTGTCGAGCGACGTCCGCGCGGCGGCGTGCAAGGCGCTCGTCCAGTTCGCGCCCGCCAACCTCACGCGGGTGTTCCTGTCCAACTCGGGCGCCGAGGCGAACGAGGTCGCGCTCAAGCTGGCGCGGCACCACACCGATCGCGCCGACGTCGTCGCCTTCGACGGCAGCTTCCACGGCCGCACCGCCGCCGCGGTCGCCGTCACCTCCAGCGAGAAGTACCGCAACTACAGCCGGCCCCTGCTCCCCGGCACGCGCTGGGCGAAGTGGGGCGAGGTCCCCGATCTCACCGGCGCCGCCGCCGTCATCCTCGAGCCGATCCAGTCGCTCGCCGGCATGCGCACCGCCTCGCGCGCGTGGCTCGCCGCCCTGCGCGCGGAGTGCGATCGCACCGGCGCGCTCTTGATCCTCGACGAGGTCCAGACGGGCTGGGGCCGGCTGGGCGCCAACTTCGCGGCGGACCTCTTCGACGTGCGCGCCGACCTGATCACCTCCGCCAAGAGCGCGGCGGGCGGCTTCCCCGTCGGCGTCACGCTCGTCGACGACGCGATCGCCCGCGGCGTGAAGAACGGCGACCACGGCACCACCTTCGGCGCGGGCCCCCTCGCCTGCGCGGCCATCCTCGCCACCCAGCACGTCGTCGCCGTCGAGGGCCTCGTCGCCCGCGCCCGGGAGGTCGAGGCGCGCGTGCGCGCGACGATGCCCTGCCCCGTGCGCGGCCACGGCTGCCTGCTCGGCCTCGAGACCGCCGTGCGGCCCGCCCCCCTGCGCGAGCGGGGTTTTCTCGTCGGCGGCAGCGACGACCCCCGCGTGTTGCGGCTCATGCCTCCCCTCAACGTCCCCTTCGAGGCGATCGACGCGCTCGCCGACGCCCTCAGGAGCCTCTCGTGACCACCCTCGAGTCCCGCCTCCACACCGCCGTGTCGAAGGTGCGCGAGCACTGGCGCGGCATCCGCTACATCGACGGGCTCGAGCCCGGCGTCGCCGGCACCGCCGCGCTCCTCGACGTGGCGCGGCTGTACCGCGCCTACCGCCTCGAGATCGGCCGCCTCCGCCTGCTCGGCGGGCGCGCGGTCGCCGGCCTCTTCTTCGACCCGTCGCTCCGGACGCACACGTCGATGGAGGTCGCGGCGGGGCGCCTCGGCGCGCACTTCGTCTACCTGCAGGCCGGCGGCGGGGGCGGCGGCACCTGGGCGATGGAGTTCGAGGACGGCGTGGTGATGGACGGCGCCGCGCAGGAGCACGTCCGCGAGGCCGCGCCCGTCCTGTCCTCGTACGCCGACGTGCTCGCCGTCCGCGCCTTCCCCAAGGGCGACGGCCACGACCTGGAGGAGCGCGTCATCCGCTCGTTCGCGGCGCACGCGGGCGCGCCGCTCATCAACCTCGAGAGCGCGCTCGCGCATCCGTGCCAGGGGCTCGCCGACCAGCTCACGCTCTCCGATCTGGGCGGCGGGAACTTCCAGGGCCGCAAGATCTGCCTCACGTGGGCGCCGCACCCGCGGCCGCTGCCGCAGGCCGTGCCGCTCTCCGTCGTCCGCGCGGCGGTGCTCGGCGGGGCCGACCTGCACGTCGCGGTGCCCGAAGGCTTCGATCTCGACGCCGGCGAGATGGACCGCGCGCGGAGCTTCTGCGCCGACACCGGCGCGAAGATCACGGTCGGGCGGGACCCCGACGCCGCCGCGGAGGGCGCCCTCGCGGTGTACGCGAAGGGATGGGCGGCGCAGGAGCGCGCCACCCACGCCGAGCGCGTGAAGGACCTCGGGCGCTGGACCGTGAACGCCGCGCGGATGCGATCCGCGACGGCCTTCCTCCACTGCCTCCCGGTGCGCAGGAACGTGATCGTGACGGACGAGGTGCTGGACGGGCCGAAGTCGCGGGTCATCCCCCAGGCGGCCAACCGCGAGCCGGTGCAGGCGGCGCTCCTGCTCTCGTGGTTGCTCTGATGGGCGCGTGGGGCACCGGGCCGTTCGACAACGACGCCGCGCGCGCGTGGCTCGAGGAGCTCGAGACGGCCGAGGACGTGGAGGAGGTGGTCGAGTGGCTCGCCCGCGAGGTCGACTGGCCGGACGGCGCCGCGTGGCTCGACGCCGAGGAGGCCGCGCAGGTGCGTGTCACCGCCGAGCTCGTGGCCGCCGCGATCGGGCGCCCCGCGAAGGAGCTCCCCGCGGAGCTGCGCGACTGGCTCGAGGCCGCCGACACAGAGGTGACGCACCGCGACCTCGACATGGTGCGGACGCTCGTGCGGCGCCTGCCCGCGTCGGGCCTGCAGCTCGAGGCGGGCGCGGCGGACGAGCTGGCGGCGCGGCTGCAGGTGATCGGGCCGGAGGAGCACTAGCCCGCGAAGGTTACAGAGCTCCCCAGTACAACGCGGAGCGCCGACAGTTGGGTCGAGTGCAACGACGGCGGCTCCGCGCACGGACGAACGCCGATTATCCATGACCCCTGCGCCCGTGGCGCGGGAAGGTGTTGCAGTCAGGTGATCTGTCGGGCGGTCGCGTTGCAGTCGGAGGCTCTGTACCGCAGCCGGTCCCAGGTATGGCGCGCCATCGACGCGTTCCGGGCGGAGCCGCGGGAGAGGCGCGGGTGGGAGGACATCCCGATCCAGCGAGGGCCGTGCGGGGCGCCCCCGGTTGTAACACCCGGCAACGCCGGCCTCCCCGCCCCCGCGACCCCCGACAGGGACACCCGCACCCCGGGTCGCTCGCGCCCCAGCCCACGGCACTCCGCCGCTTCCGGGCAGGCACGGCCCTTGCTTGGGAGGCCCGCATGCTGCTCCTCGTCGCCTGCACCGACCCTTCGCCCGCCCCCGCGACCGACGCCGCTCCCAAATCGGCGACGATCGGCTACACCAGCGAGTCCTCGTGCTCGGGCGGCGACTGCCTCGTCTGGCACACCTTCGTCGCCGATCTCGGGAGCTCCGACGTCGAGGTCCGCGCCACGCGCCCCTCGGAGAAGGGCCGCACCACGTCGAGCTGGGCGTCGCTGGTCGGCGCCACCGTCGCGGTCAACGGCGACTTCTTCACGGGCACCACCCCCCGCGGCCTCGCCATCGGCGCCGGCGAGGCCTGGGGCACGCGCGATCTGTCCGACCACACCTTCGTCGCCTGCGACGCGAACGACACCTGTGTCATCGACGGGATGGGCAACCTCGCGGCGACCGATCCGAGCTGGGAGGACGCCGTGGGCGGCAACGGCCAGGCGCTGATCCACGACGGCGTCAACCTCCGCACCGCGGACCAGGACGCCGCCTGCGGCGACTACTGCACCGGCGACCACCCGCGCACGGCGGTCGGCCTCTCCGAGGACCGCGCGCGCCTCTACCTCGTCGCCGCCGAGGGCCGCCGCGACGGCGTGCGCGGCCCGACCCTGCTCGAGACCGCCACGTTCATGGCGGATCGCGGCGCCTTCTGGGCGATCATGCTCGACGGCGGCGGCAGCACGACGATGGTGCTCGACGGCGTGCGCCAGAACGCGCTCCCCGACGGTTCCGGCGAGCGCACCGTCGCGAACCACCTCGCCCTCGTCTACCCGGTGGACGGCGTCGTGGGCGCGGCCGCTGCCGGCGCGGGCTGGTGGCTCGCCACGGACGACGGCCGGGTGCGCGCGTACGGCGGCGCCTCCGACCTCGGCGACGCCTCCGGCTACGGGCTCGCGGCCCCGATCGTGGGCATCGCGGCGACCCCGTCGGGCAACGGCTTCTGGCTCGCCGGCGCCGACGGCGGCGTGTTCGCGTTCGGCGACGCGACCTACCTCGGCGGCATGGCCGGGACCGCGCTCGCCGCGCCCGTGGTGGGCATCGCGGCGACCCCGAGCGGCGACGGCTACTGGCTCGTCGCGAGCGACGGCGGCGTCTTCACCTTCGGCGACGCCCCCTTCTTCGGCTCGGCCGGCGACGTCGCGCTCGCCCAGCCCGTCGTCGGGATGTCCCCCACGCCCGACGGCGACGGCTACTGGCTCGTCGCGAGCGACGGCGGCGTCTTCAGCTACGGCGCGGCGCCGTTTTTCGGCTCGATGGGCGGCGAGCCGCTGAACGAGCCCGTCACCGGCATGGCGGCGTCGGAGCACGGCTACTGGCTCGTCGCCCGCGACGGCGGCGTCTTCACCTTCGGCGACGCGGGCTTCCACGGGAGCGCCGTGGGGCGGCTCTTCGGCGAGGGCGTCGCGCTCCTGCCCGGCGAGGGCGGCTACCGCATCGCGAGCGCGCGCGGCGAGGTCGTGGGGTTCGGCGCGCTGGAGTGATAGACGGCGCCGGCCATGACCGAGCGCATCCTCGAGCTGCTGGGCGCCCACGCCTACATCCGCCTCTTTCGGGGCAAGACCTTCGTCATCAAGGTCTCCGGGTCCATCCTCGCCGACGAGCGCGCCCGCGCCGCATTGTGCGAGGACGTCGCCCTGCTCCACCACGTCGGCGTGCGCGTCGTGCTCGTGCACGGCGGCGGCCCCCAGCTCGACGCGCTCTGCGCGAAGCTCGAGGTGCCGCGCGAGGTCGTCGCCGGCCGGCGCGTCACCGACGCGCGCACGCAGGAGCTCGCGCGGATGGTCTTCCGCGGGCAGCTCAACAGCGAGCTCGTCAGCGCGCTCGCCGCCCAGGGCGTCCGCGCCGTGGGGCTCATGGGCGGCGACGGCGCCACCGTCGTCGGCCACCGCCGCCCGCCCCGCACCATGCGCGACCCCTCCACCGGCACGGAGGCGCTCGTCGACTTCGGCTTCGTCGGCGACATCGACGCCGTCGACCCCAAGCTCCCGACGCTCCTCCTCGCCAGCGACATGGTGCCCGTCTTCTGCTCGCTCGTGAGCGACGAGGACGGGGTGGTGCTCAACGTCAACGCCGACACGATCGCCGCGCGGCTCGCGATGGCGCTCGGCGCCGAGAAGCTCGTCGTGTGCACCAGCGTGCCCGGGCTCCTCGAGGACCGCGACGACCCGCGCCGCCTCGTGTCCTACGGCGACGTCGGCACCGTCGAGCAGCTCATCCAGCAGGGCGTCGTGAGCGGCGGCATGCTCCCCAAGCTCGCCGCCGCCACCGAGGCGCTCCGCGGCGGCGTCGCCAAGGTCCACCTCATCGACGGCACGCGGCCCCACAGCCTCCTCGTCGAGGTGTTCACGAACGAGGGGTGCGGGACCATGCTCGTCCTGAGGAGGGAGGAAGAGTGAACCGCCAAGACGCCAAGGAGGCGCCAAGAGCGCCAAGCGAGGTGAGTGGGCGAAGCCCCTCCTCTTCAATCTTGGCGTCCTTGGCGTCATCTCGGCGTCTTGGCGGTCGCCTTTCATGACGTTGGAGCTCCTCCACGACCTCGTCGCCGCCCCCTCCCCTTCCCGATCGGAGGGCCCGGCCACCGACGTGCTGGAGGCCTGGCTCGCCGAGCGCCGCCACGACTACGTCCGGCGCGATCGCAACGTCGCCGCCGTGAAGGACAGCGGGCGCCCGGGGCCCACGCTCCTGCTGATCTCCCACCACGACACCGTCCCCGCGACCGCGGCCTGGACGCGCGATCCGCTCTCGCCCGAGATCGCGGACGGGAAGCTCTACGGCCTCGGCGCCAACGACGCGAAGGGGTGCGTCGCCGCGATGGCGAGCGCCTTCCACCGGGTGACACCCCGTCGCGGGAAGCTCGTGTTCGCCTCGGTGTGCGAGGAGGAGGTCGGCCGCGGTGGGGCGGAGGTGTTCGTGCCCACGCTCGGCCACGTCGACGAGGCCATCGTCGGCGAGCCCACCGGCCTGCGGATCGCCACCTCCCAGCACGGGATGCTGCTGCTCGACTGCGTCGCCCGCGGCCGCGCGGGCCACGCCGCCCGCCCCCACCTCGCCGACAACGCGATCTACGCCGCCTGTCGCGACGTCCTCGCGCTCGAGGCGCTCGACGTGGCGCCCGACACGCTCGCCGTCACGATCGTGAACGCCGGCGAGCGCCACAACGTGATCCCCGACGCCTGCCGCTTCACGGTGGACATGCGGACGCGCACGCCGCACGACGCGCTCGTCGCCCGCGTCCGGGCGACCGTGCGGAGCGAGGTCTCCGTCCGCTCCGATCGGTTCCACCCCGTCGCGACGCCGCCCGACGCGCGGGTGCTCGCCGCCGCCCTACGCACCGGCGCGGACACGTTCGACTCCCCCACCCTGTCGGATTGGGCCCATTTGCGTGGCATCGCCGCGATCAAGTGGGGGCCGGGGCTCTCCGAGGTCTCCCACACGGCCGACGAGTGGGTGGAGATCGCGATGGTGGAGCGCGCCGCGGTGGACTATGCGCGGGTCGCCGCGGAGGTGCTCGCGTGAGGTTGTGGGACAAGGGCGACCCCCTCGACGCCGAGATCGCCGCCTTCACCGTGGGCGACGACCCCGTGGTCGACCTGAACTGGGCGTGGCACGACGTCGTCGGCTCCTGCGCGCACGTACGCGTCCAGCGCGCCGCCGGGCTGCTCCTCGAAGAAGAGGCGCGCACGCTGCTGGGCGCGCTCGCCGACGTGCTCGCCGACATCGAGGCGGACACCTTCTCCATCGCCCCCGAGCACGAGGACGTGCACACCGAGGTCGAGGCGCGCCTGGCCGCGCGGCTCGGACCCGTCGCGGGCAAGCTGCACACGGGGCGCTCGCGGAACGACCAGGTGCTCACGGCGATCCGCCTGTGGCAGCTCGAGGCGCTCGACCGCGCCGAGGACGAGGTCGAGGACCTGATCGCCGCCTTCGACGCGTTCGCGGTGCTCCACGGCGATCCGCTGCCCGGCTACACCCACCTCCAGCGCGCGATGCCGTCGAGCTGGGCGTTGTGGGCCGCGGGCTTCGCGGACGCGCTCGCCGGCGTGTTGCCCGCGTTCGAGACCGCGCGCGCGATGGCCGGGCGCTGCCCCCTCGGCTCGGCCGCGGGCTACGGCACGCCGCTGCCCCTCGATCGCGCGCTCGCCGCGCGCCTCCTCGGCTTCTCGGACGTCGAAGAGGTCACCGCTTCGCAGCTCTCGCGCGGGCTCGTCGAGGCGCACGCGCTCGGGGCCGTCGCGGGCGCCTGCCACGTCGTCGGGCGCTTCGCGTGGGACGTCGGGTTGTACGCCTCCGCGGAGTTCGCGCTCCTGCGCCTGCCCGACGCGCTCACGACGGGCTCGTCGATCATGCCGCAGAAGCGGAACCCCGACGTGGCGGAGTTGTTGCGCGGGTCCGCGCGCCGCGTGCGCGCCGCGCAGCGGGAGATCGAGGACCTCTCGGCCGCGTTGCCATCCGGCTACCACCGCGACCTCCAGCACACGAAGGCGCCGCTTGCGCGAGGGTTCGACGTGGGACGCGCGGCCATCCGGGTCGCGACACGCCTCGTCGCGGGGATCGAGCCGCTCGCCGTCGAGATGGACCCGGCCCTGTACGCCACGGCCGAGGCCTTCGCGCGCGCCCAGGCGGAGGGGCGGCCGTTCCGCGAGGTCTACCGCGAGGTCGGCCTCGAGGTGAAGGCCGGCACGTTCACGCCGCGGACTCGGCCTTCGGCGCCGGCTCCTCGGTCGCGAGCCCGGCGAACGCCTGCGGCGCCTCGTCCGGACCGGCGCGCGGCGTGGCGGGCGCTGGCAGATCCACGGGCGTGACGGCGCCGTCGATCACCTCGTAGACCCGCAAGGGCAACGGCGAGTCCGCCACGGCAGTCGGCGAGAAGACGCGCGGACGCTCCCCCTTCTGCAGCGCGCGGTCGCGACGCCGGTGGATGTGCCCGTGGAGGACGTGGAGGTTCTCGTACCCGCCGAGGAGGCAGGTGACGTCTTCGTGGTTCAAGAGCCCGTGCACCCACTGGTGCATGACCTTGAAGGGGGGGTGGTGCTGGGCGAGGATCACGCACTCGCCCTTGCGGGCGTGATCGGCGGCCTCGTGGAGCTGCGCGTCGTCGATGACGCCGGAGGAGCGCAGGAACGACTGGGGCACCGCGCTGGAGAGCGACACCACCTTCGCCCCCGGCAGGCTCGCCACCGATCCCCGCGCGCTCGTCTTCGCCCACTTGTGGAGCGGCCCGGCCAGCGCCGCGTCCCAGCCGTCGCCGTAGGCGTCGTGGTTGCCCGGGGTCAGCGTCACCTGCTCGGGGGCGAGCCCGCATTCCTCGAAGACCTCCCGCACGACCTCGAACTGCGCGACGTGGCCGTCCTCCGTGAGATCGCCGGTGACGACGACGTGGTCGAAGCCGGCACGCTGGGCCGCGCGGATCGCCGCGACCGCCCGCGCGCGCCGGTCCTCGAAGTCGATCGGGCGGCGGAGGCTCAGGTAGCCGACCCGCAGCCGGGCCTTGCCGGTGCGTCCGAGGACGGTCTCTTCGAGGAGATGGAGGTCGGAGAGGTGGGCAATCCGGGTCATGGTGGTCTCAGGTACCCCCACCATGTCGCGGGAACGTCACGGCGACGTCGGCCTCACGGAATTGTCGTGAGGAGCCCTACGATCGCGCAGGCAAGCACCAGACGCACCACTCCCACGTCGCGAGCGAAGAGCGCCCAGGCGGCCGCCGCCCCCACGCCGAGCGCGATCCAGTCGATCCCGCCGTCCCATCCCTCCGGCCACAACGTGTGCCACGCGAAGAACCGTCCGAGGTCGACGATGACGCCGACCACCGCCGCGGTGACGGCCGCGAGCGGGGCGGTGAGCCTCGGCATCCGCCGCGTCGCCTCCACGGCGGGCGCGCCCGCGAGGATGAACACGAACGACGGGAGGACCGTGAAGAAGGTGGCCACCGAGGCCCCGAGGACGCCGGCGAGCAGCGGATCGCCGGCGACGGCCTGCCGTACGGCGCCGACGTACCCGACGAAGGCGACCACCATGATGAGCGGGCCCGGCGTGGTCTCGCCGAGCGCGAGCCCGTCGATCATCTGCGGCCCCGTGAGCCACCCGAACCGCTCCACCGCGCCCTCGTAGACGTAGGGCAACACGGCGTACGCGCCGCCGAAGGTCAGGAGCGCGGCGGTCGTGAAGAACCCGCCCATGTCGCGGAGCGTGCCGTCGAGCATCGCGAGCCCCGTCGCGGCGAGCGCCGCGCCGATCGCCAGCACGAGCAGGGGGTTGATCGCGCGGCCGGCGAGCGGAGTGTCGTCGTCGATGACGGCGGGCCCGTAGTCCTTGCCGGCGACGTGGCCGCCCCCGGCGGCGAAGCGCGTGGGCCCGCCGATCGCGCCGGCGAGCGCGGCGACGCCGACGATCCAGGGGAACGGGACGTCGAACGCGACCCTCGCCACGAGCGACGCCGTCGCGACCGCGATCATCGGGGCGGTCCGCAGCGCGCGCTTGCCGATGCGCCACGCGGCGTGGGCGACGAGCGCGGTGACGGCGGGCCGCACCCCGTCGAGCGCGCCGGCGACGGCCGGCAGGTCGCCCCAGGTGACGTAGACGTAGGAGAGCGCGCACAACACCAGCAGCGACGGGGCGACGAACAGGGCGCCGGCGACGACGCCGCCCACGGTCCCGTGCAGGAGCCACCCGATGTAGGTCGCGAGCTGCTGCGCCTCGGGGCCCGGGAGCACCATGCAGTAGTTGAGCGCGTGGAGGAAACGGTGCTCGCCGATCCACCGCCGCCGCTCGACGAGCTCGCGGTGCATGACCGCGATCTGGCCGGCGGGCCCTCCGAAGCTGATCCAGCCGAGCTTCCACCACCAGGCCAGCGCCTCGCGGAGGGTCGGATGCGGCGGCCTCACGTCCGGCTGCGGGCGCGCTCGAGCAGGAGGGCGCGGACGACCTGCGCGTCGAACGGCTTCTCGATCCGCATGTTGGGCACGACGGAGAGGAACTCGCGGGCGCGCGGCAGGTAGGCGCCGCCCGTCGTGAACACGATCGTGTCCTGCAGGCCCGGCCTCGCCGAGGCGAGCGCTTCGTAGAGATCCATCCCGGACAGGTCGGGCATCTGGAGGTCGCACAGGACGAGGTCGAAGGGCTCGCCGTCGAGGAGCCGCGCGAGCGCTTCTCGCCCCCCGGTCGCGATCGTGACGTCGTGCTCGCGGCCGAACAGGCGCTCGAACGCGCGCACGAAGGGGAGCTCGTCGTCGATCAGCAGGATGCGCGACCGCGGGACGTTGGTCGGGACGCGGCCCCGCAGCGTCGTGGAGGTCGCCGCGGGCGGCCGGAGGGGGAGGGTGACGCGGAACGACGTTCCCGCGCCCGGCGAGCTCTGGACGCGGATCTCGCCGCCGAGGGCCCGCACGATGTCGCGGCTGATGGCGAGCCCGAGGCCCGTGCCCTGGCCGGGCGGCTTCGTCGTGAAGAACGGCTCGAAGATGCGGGGGAGGACGTCCGGCGCGATCCCCACGCCGCTGTCCCACACGTCGACGACCACCGCGCCCGCGGGATCGTGGAGGGCGTGCACGCGGATCTGGTGGCGATCGGGCTGGCCCTCGGGGATGGCCTGCGCGGCGTTCACCAGCAGGTTCACGAGCACCTGTCCGAGCCGGACCTCGTTCGCCTCGACGGGGGGGAGGTCCCCGAGGTCCTTCACGAGACGCGCGCGGTGGCGGATCTCGGGCCACGCGACGTTGACGGCGTTCTCGACGACCCGGCGCAGGTCGATGGGACCGCGTACATCGGCGTCGGCGCGGGCCCACGCGCGCAGGTCCCTCACGATCACGCGCACGCGATCGGCCCCTTCGCAGGCCTCGCGCGCCACCTCGTGCAGCTCCCGCACACGGGCGACGAGGGGCTCGCCGCCGCCGGCCGACGCGAGGTCGTCGCGCAGCCGCGCGAGCTCTCCGAGGAGGAACTGCAGGTTTCCGGACGCGTAGGCGAGCGGGTTGTTGATCTCGTGGGCGACGCCCGCCGCCATCTGCCCGAGGGCCGCGAGGCGGTCGACCTGCACGAGGCTGGCGTGCATCCGCGCCCGGTCGTCGGGGTGGACGCGGACCGGCGTCTCTTCGCGCGTCGCGGGGACCCCCGCCGCGGGAATGGTGAAAGGCGTCATCCCCACCGCCGGCCCGAAGCCCTCGCCGGGCCAGCCGATGAGGGGCCGACCCGCGCGGTTCGCCCACAGCACTCGCCCGTCGGCCTCGAGCACGAGCACGGCCTCCTCGACTGCGTCGAGCTGCTCGCGCAAATCGTCGGGGGTCCGAGGGTTTCGCATCGGCGACCCCTTAGTCCGTGAGGCGGCGCGAGAGGTCGGTCAGACGGTGCCCCACTTGCCGATGCCGACGCTCGGGATGGCCTTCGTGAGCGTGCTCTTCACGATCTCCGAGAGCACCGTGACGCCGCCGAGCATCTCCATGAGCTCCTCGCGGCCTTCGGACTTCGACAGCTTGCGACGGATGAGGTCCGGCCGCAGGTAGAAGTTGAGGTAGGCCTTCGTGCGGTACTGGCGGAGGCGCTCCGCGGTGAAGGTCTCGGTCTCGAGCTGCGGGATGGGGCCGCCGCCGTTGATCGTGTACCGGCGCCAGAAGTCGCCGTCGACGTAGCCACGCTCCTGCGCGATGCGGTACAGGTCGGTGGCCGGGAGCGCCGTCGCGACCGAGTAGCTCGCCCAGTCGAGCCCGATGCTCGAGGAGAAGCGGATCATCTCCTCGATGTCCTCGGGCGTGGCGTCGTAGTAGCCGACCATGAAGTAGCCGCGCGTCTCGATGCCCACCTCCCGCGCGATGCGGAAGGCGCGCTCGGTCTGCTCGCGCGTGATCTGCTTGTTCATGATCTTGAGCACGCGGTCGGTGCCGGCCTCCACGCCCATGTGAATCGAACGCAGGCCCGCGGCCTTCAGCCAGGTGAGCACCTCGCGGTCGACCGTGTCGACGCGCGCGCGGATGTTGAACTTGACCTTCAGGTTCCGCCGGAGGATCTCCTCCGACAGCTTCTTCATCCGCTTCTTGCCGATGGTGAAGGTCTCGTCGAACATGACGATCTCGCGGATGCCGTAGGTCTTGACGAGCCACTCCATCTCGTCGACGACCAGCATCGGGTCGCGAAAGCGGAGCTTGTCGCTGTAGACCTGCGAGCAGTAGCCGCAGTGCCAGGGGCACCCGCGCGTCGTCACCATGGTGCCGAACGGCTTGAGCAGGGTGAGGCAGTGGTAGCGCTTGGGATCGACGAGGTCCCACGCGGGCATCGGGTAGCGGTCGATGTCCTTGGGCACCGGGCGCGACGCGCACTGGACGATCTCGCCGTCCTTCGCGCGGTAGAGCGTGCCGGGGATGTCGACGAGCTCGGAGCCGCTCTCCACGTGCTCGCAGATGTCGAGGAAGGTCTCCTCGCCGTCGCCCACGACCGCGAGGTCGAAGCACTCCCAGGTGAGCGACTCCTTCGGGTAGATCGACAGGTGCGGGCCGCCGACGACCACGACCGCGCGCGGGTACTCGGCCTTGACCATCTGCGCGATCTCGATGACCGCGGGCCAGCCGAGCGTCTTCGCGGTCAGGGCGACGATGTCCGGCGCGAAGTCGCGCACGCGCTGCGCCGCGTCCTTCGGGTAGAGGTTCTCCGCGTGCAGGTCGATGAACTGCACCTGGAAGCCGTGGTGGCGGACCCACGCGGCGAGCTGAAGGAGCGGGAGGGACGGGAAGATCCCGAGCTTCTCCGCGGCCTTCTGGGACAGCGGCTGCTGGTCCGCGGCCTCGTGGTACTTCATGAAGAGGATCTTGGTCTTCTTCGCAGCCAAATTACGCCCCTGCAGGTGGCACGGATGGTAGCACCTGGAGGCCCGCGAGGATGGGCTCGGGCTCGCTGGTAGCCTTTCCCGTGAGTAGTGCTACAGTGCCGCCATGCTCGGGTTCCTCCTCGCCTGCGACACGCAGACGGTCGTCCTCGGGGACGAGCCGCCGCCCGTGCCCGGCAGCGAGGAGATCGGCGACGCCGCCCCCCCCCTGCCGACCGAGGAGGAAGACGACGCCACTCCCGACGCCGACGACCTCTTCGAGCTGTCGCGCGTCCACGCGGTCGAGCTGGCGCTCGACGAGGAGGCCTGGGACACCCTGCGCGCGTCGTCCTACGAGATGCTCTACACGGGCGACTGCGCGGAGGTGCCCGCGCGCGTCGCGATCGACGGCGAGTGGCTCCCCGCCGAGGTGGGCGTCAGCGTGAAGGGGCGCTGGGGCAGCGGCCGCACGCTCGACGAGAAGGCCGCGCTCAAGGTCGACCTCGACGCCTACGACGGCGATCAGCGCTACCTCGGGCTGAAGGCGCTGACACTCAACAACATGGTCAACGACCCCAGCTACACACACGAGGTCCTCGCCTACCGTGTGTTCGAGGCCGCGGGCGTGCCGTCGCTGCGCACCGGGTACGCCTGGGTGCGCATGAACGGCGAGGACTTCGGCCTCTACCTCAACGTGGAGACGCCCGACGACGAGTGGCTCGAGCGCGTGTACGCGGAGCCGAGCGGCAACCTCTACGACTCCGACTACCTGATCTGGCCCGACGGCAGCTACACCACGGTCGACTTCGACACCGAGAGCCAGGACTTCTTCGACCTCGAGGAGGGCGAGGACGTCGGCCACGCCGACGTCCACGCCGTCACCGACGCGATCTCCGCCACGATCTGGACGCCCCGCTTCCACGACACCGTCGGCGCGCTCGTCGATTGGGACGAGTTCCTCCGCTACTGGGCCGCGGAGGCCTGGGTGGGCCACTGGGACGGGTACAACTACAACAAGAACAACTACCGGGTGTACTTCGACCCCTCCTCGAACCGGAAGGCCCACGTCCTCCCTTGGGGTCTCGACTGGACGTACACCGCGGATCCGCCGCTGTCCGAGCCGCTCTCGCGCCTCGGCGAGGGCTGCCTCGCCGACGCGGCGTGCGCCGCGGCGCTGGCGGACGCGCTGGCGGAGGTGTGCGAGGCGGCCGACGGCCTGCGCCTGCAGCGCACGCTGCGCGAGCTCACCGCCCTCGTCGACCCCTACGTCTCGGAAGACCCGAGGCGGGAGGTCGACATGGCCACCGTCCGCGCCTACCAGGAGTACACGCGGTCCTGGATCGAGGGCCGAACCGACTTCCTACTCTCCCGGTAGATCTGGAGCATCTCCACATGATCTCTGTCTTCGTGTTCTTCGCGGCCTGTTCCGGTGGCTCCGACCCGTCGAAGGACGACACCGCCGCCGCGGGCCCCGACGTCCCCGCGGTGGTCATCAACGAGTTCGTCGCGGACAACAAGACCTACGCCGACCCCGACGGCGACCCCGTCGACACCGGCGACCTCGGCGAGTTCGACGACTGGATCGAGCTCTACAACGCCGACGACGCCGCCGTCCCGCTCGACGGCTTCTACCTCACGGACGATCTCGACCAGCCGACGCGGTGGGCGCTGCCGACGGGCGTGACGCTCGAGCCCGGCGAGTTCTACCTCGTCTGGGCCGACGGCCAGCCCGAGCAGGGCGACGGCAACCACGCCGACTTCTCCCTCGAGAAGAACGGCGAGACGCTCGGCCTCTACTTCGCGACCGACGGCGGCGAGGCGTGGGCCAACAAGGTCGACTTCGGCGAGCAGGCCACGGACCGCTCGAGCGCGCGCATCCCGGACGGCTCGATGGACTGGGAGGCGGGGGTGGAGCCGACGCCGGGGGCTTCGAACGGCTGACGCCGTTCGATTCGCGTCAGCGAATCAGCCAGCGGTCCGCCGTGTGCTTCACCTTCCGCTCGCGCTCGAGGCGCCGCAGCTCGGCGCGGACCTCGTCCACGGTGAGGTCCTTGTAGGGCGAGCGGTGCTGTACGCCGGCGACGAGGATCGTCTCCTTCAGGCCGCGCTCGAGGTACTCGCGCGCGCCGAGCCGGGCGAGCACGTCGCCGCGGATCCACTCGGCGCGGCGCGGGTCCACCTGCGCGGCCGGCGTGCGGGGCGCGCGCGCGGGCGCCTTCGTGGTGGTCTTCGTCGCCTGCGCGGCGGCGATCTTCGCCGACGCGGACGTCGGCAGGGACACCGCCGCGGGCTCCACGTCCGCCCAGCGGGCGCGGCACTCCTCGACGCGGGCGGCCGTCTCCGGCGAGGACTTCTCGGCCATCGCGAGCACCGCCTCGCGCAACGACCCGGGCACGTCGGCGGGGGGCAGCTCTCCCACCTCCGACACGAACGTGGCGCGCGTGGCCCCGTCCGGGAGGTCGGCGATCTCTCGCCGCGCGCGGGCGGCCCACCCGGCGAGGTCCTTCCCGAGGGCACCCGGGAGGTTCGCGTCGACGAGGGCGAACAGGTCGGCGAGCGTCGCGGGCTCGATGCGCTCGACGTGCTGCCGGATCACGTCCTGGACGAGGACCTGGACCATGGCCGGCGCGGAGAGCCGCAGCCGCTCGATGTTCATGCGCTGGACTTTGTGGGTGACGGACGCCAAGGGGACCTCGAAGACGCCCCCCCTTATCCCGCTCCGCCCTTCCCGGGGCGCTCCCAGAGGTGCTCGGGCTCCCCGAGCTGCTTCGCGACCCACCGCCCGAGCACGAAGAGGTAGTCGGAGAGCCGGTTCAGGTACCGCATCGCGCCGTCGCCGGTCTCCGGCTCGGCCTCCATCAGCGCGACGCACGTGCGCTCCGCGCGGCGACACACCGTACGCGCCTGGTGCAGGTGGGCGCCGACGAGCCCCCCGCCCGGGAGGATGAACTCCTCGAGCGGGCCGACCTCCTCGTTGAGCCGATCGATCCAGCCCTCGAGGCGCTTCACGTCGTCGGCGCCCACCCGGTACATCCCCTCCCAGCGGTCCTCGGCGCGCGTCGCGAGGTCGCTCCCCACGTTGAACAGGTCGTTCTGCACGCGGTGGAGCATCGCGTCGACGTGGGCGCGGGCCTCCGGCGCGGTGCCGCTCTGCTTGTTGAACACGCGAACGATGCCGAGGATGGCGTTGAGCTCGTCGACCGTCCCGTAGGACTCGATGCGGGGGTGGTCCTTCGGGACGCGTTGGCCGCCGACGAGGGAGGTCTGGCCCTTGTCGCCGGTGCGGGTGTAGACGCGGGTGATGCGCATGCCTGCCTCTACTACAGGCGGCGGCAGGTGCCCAGGCCGCACTTCCAGACGATGCGATCGCCGCTCGCGACGACGAGCGTGCCCTGCGACTCGAAGTCGCCGTCCGGCCGCGGCTGCACGAACAGCTCGTAGGTGCCCGCCGCGACGCTCCCCGTCGGGACCTTCCCCTTCGGCCCCACGAGGTAGGCCTGCCCGCCGCTCACCAGCACGAGGCCGCTCCCCTCCGGCGGCGTCACACCCGACGGCTTCGACCCCTCCGGCTTCTTCGTCGTCGCCTTCGGCTTCGGGGCCGGCGCCGGCTCGCTCCCCGCCGCGGCCTCGACCGAAGGAGGCGCGGGGGCCGCGGGCGACGGCGCGCCCGCGGGCGACGGCGCGACGACCGGCGCGGGAGCCGGCGCGGACGGCGCGGGGACCGCCGCCCGCTCCTGCGCCTCCCACGCGATCGCCAGCGCCCCGAGCGCGAGCCCGAGCGCGATGAGCGCGGCGGCCCCGAGGCCCATCACGACCGCCGCGACCCAGCCCTTCGCCCGCGACGGCTCCGCCTCGACGACGGTGGGCTTCCTCCCGGTCCCCTCCACCACCACGAGGTCGTCGCCGCCGAGCACGCGGGGCCCCGACCCGGAGACCTCGGGCTTCGGCGGCACGCCTCCCACCGGGACGGGCTGCGGGTTCGTGGGCCCGGAGGCGCGCGAGGCGGTGCCGCCGTGCGCGCGCAGCTCCAGCTCGCGATACCGCTGGGCCAGCGCCTCGAACTCGCCCGCCATCTCCAGCGGGTCGCGGAAGCGCTTCGACGGGTCGATCCGCAGCGCGCGGTCGAGGAGGTGGGCGCACTCCTGGGCGAGCACGCCCTCGAGCGTGGCGTTCGGGTCGCCGAAGACCCCCGCCATCGCGTCGCCGATCGCCGTCCGGTCCTTGTCGGGGAGCTTGTCGGGGCTCGAGAACTGCGCCGGGTCGAGCTCGCGGTCGGCGAAGAGGTTCGGCTTGCGCTGCTGCAGGTCGTTCACCAGCGCGACGCGGTGGGCCCGGAAGTGGTGGGCGTGCGTGCCGTTCGGCGGCATGCGGTTGCCGTCCTTCAGGAAGGCCCGCATGCGCAAGAGCGCGTAGAACGTGCAGCCGATCGACCACGTGTCCATCGCCGCCGGGTGCGCCTTCCGGGCGTTGAACAGGGCCTCGGGCGCGATGTAGTTCTCGGTCCCGAGGATCATGCGCGTGGCGGCCCACTGCGTGTCCTCGACCGAGCGCGACTTCGCCGCGCCGAAGTCGGTGAGGAGCCACCGCCCGTCCGCGGCGAGCAGCACGTTTCGCGGCTTGATGTCGGCGTGGATCACGCGCTTGCCGAGCTCGATCTCGGCGACGGCGGCGTACTCGCGGACGCGCCGGCAGATGTCGGCGAGGGCCTCGCACAACGTCAGGAAGGCCCGCGGCTGCTTCCAGGTTTCCTCCCACCAGCGCTCCATGTCGGTGGGGCACCACTCCATCACCAGCGCGGTGGCGGGCTGGCCGACGACGTCGAAGAGGCGCGGGCACGGCGGGCTCCCCGGCGCACGAGAGAGCGTCGCGAGCGTCTCCACCTCGCGGGCGAGCGCGTCGACGGCGAGCTGGTCGTCCGCGCGGGCGATCTTCAGCGCGAGGACGGTTCCCTGAGGCACCGTGCTGGTCGCGTTCGCGTCGCCCTCGGCGGTGACGCGGCGGATGCTCGCCATGCCGCCGTCACGGGCGCGCTCGCTCGCGTCGAGCGCGTAGCTGCGGCCGGAGCGGCCGGTCCAGCGGGTGGCGGCCTCAGAAGTGGCCTGCAAACCCCACTCCGGCGCCGCCGTCGAGGATGATGCCGTAGTAGCCCACGACGCCGCCGAGCACGAGCACGCCGCCCGACGTCACCACGAGGATGTTGGTGAGGTCGCGCGACTTCTCGAGGTCCTCCGTCGTCTTCGCCGCCTCGAACTCGTCGCGGGCGGCGAACGACATGGCGTAGATGCCGCCGGCCCCGGCGACACCCAGCGCGCCGAGGATCATGAGCGGGGTCTTCTCGGGCGGGCGCAGCCGCTCCACTTTCTGGACCTGCAGGCCGCTGTCGGTGGTCGCCACGACCTCGGTCTTCCCCTTCTTGCCGGGCTTCTTCGTCTCGGGGTCGGCCTTCGTCGTGGCCGCCGCGTTCGCGTCGCGCAAAAACTGCGGCGGGAGCTGGTTGCCCTCGATGAGCCAGGTGCCGCGGACCGACTTGTCCGGGGCGATCTGCTGCACGAGGTGCGGGCGGTCGAGCGTCGCCTCGGCCACCGTCAGCGGGCGGCCGTCGATGAGGAGCGTCGAGCCCGCCGGCATGTTCACGACCTTGCCCTCGAGCCGCTCGACGCCGGCCCCCGCGTTGAAGCGCTCGGCCTCGTACACGTCGCGCATCGGGTGGCCGAGCTCGAGCTCGCTCGCGTCCCAGTTGTGGGTCGGGTCGATCTCCAGCGCCGTGCGGAACCAACGGCGCGCGCCCGCCTCGTCGTGTTTCACGAGGTAGTGGTAGGTGCCGATGTAGCGGTAGGCGCTCGCGTAGATCGGCGGCGGCGCGCCGCTCGAGAGGCAGACGATGCTCGCCTCGAGGCGCTTGCCGCCCGCGGCGAAGGTGGCCTCGTCGAGGTTGCGGAGCGCGATCTGCAGCGACTGGAGGTCGGTGACGAACTGCTCGCCGGTGTAGTACGTCGGGCACTCCGCGTGGGCCGCCGTGGACCAGAGGAAGGCGGCGGCGGCGAGGGCGAGGCGGCGCAAGCGGGCTCCGGGATGGGTGGGACCCCCGGAGGATAGCACGCGTCATCCAGCGCGGATCCACGCCACGACGGTGCCGGCGTCGACGGCGCCCCCGTCGGCGACGGCGAAGCGCTCGACGACCCCGGCGAGGGGCGCCCGCACGGGCGCGAAGGTCTTCATCACCTCGATGAGCCCGAGCGTGGCCCCCGCCTCCACGACCGCGCCGGGCTCGCAGAAGGCGGGGTCGCGCGGCGAGGCGCGGCGCCAGAAGGTCCCCTCGGTGCCGACGCGCACGGGGGTGAGGCCCTCGACCGGCGCCTCTACCTGCGCGACCTCCGCCGCCTTCGCCGGCCCGGCGCTCGCCCGCGCCCCGGCCCTCGTCAGCGCCGCGAGGTCGTGCAGCGACCAGATGCGCGGGTTGCGCGCGCGGCGCGGCCCCTGCCACGCCATCTCGACGGCGGCGACGAGGTAGCGGCGCAGGTCGGCGAACGGCACGACCTCGTCGGTGTCCATGCGGGCGGCGGCGGCGACGGGGTCCATGTCCGCCTCGATGCGGGCGGCGGTCTCCGCCATCGCCTTCTCGATCTGCGCGCGCTCGTCCGGGTCCTTCGCCGCGATCTCGAAGTTGTCGTCGAGCTTCGTGTTGAAGGCGGCGATCGCGAGCGTGCGCCCCTCCATGACCGCGAGCCGCGTGAGCGGCGTGGAGAGTTGCAGCACCGGGTCGTAGGGCAGGCCCGCCATCGCGTAGTAGCCGGCGCCGCTCGCCTTGCGCATCAGCACGGTCACCATCGGGACCGTGTTGTTGCTGTTGGTGTAGATGAGCGAGCTGCCGTAGCCGAGCAGGCCCTGCGCCTCCGCCTCCACGCCGATGTCGAAGCCCGCGATGTCCTGGAGCCAGACGATCGGCAGCCCGTCCTCGTCGCAGGCGCGCGAGAACGCGGCGATCTTGGCGATGCCGTCGCGATACAGGATGCCGCCGGCGCGCATGCGGCCGGGCAGGTCCGGGTGCTGCGTCGGGAGCAGGTTGTTGCCGACGAAGCCGCACCAGAGCCCGCCCACGCGGGCCACGCCGCAGATCATCTCCTCGCCGCGGTCGGGCATGACCTCGCAGAAGAGCGAGTCGTCGACGAGCCGGGCGAGCACCTCGCGCATGTCGTAGACCTGCCGGTGGTCGTCCGGCACGATGCGGGCGAGCTCGGCGGGGTCGAAGCGCGGCGGCGCGGGCGACGCCCCGTGCCGGTAGAACGGCGCCGCGGACGTCGGGAGCCGCGCGACCTCGCGCCGGATGAGGTCGATCGCCACGTCGTCGTCGGGCACGCGGACGTCCGCGCACGCGGACTGGTGGACGTGCACCTCGGGCCCGCCGATGTCGAGCGACGTGAGGTGGAGCGACTTCGCGCCCTTGATGAGCGCGGCGCCGGCGATGACCATGTAGGCTGACTCGGTCATGTAGACGCGGTCGGAGATGATGGGCATGTACCCGCCGCCGGCGATGCAGTCGCCGAACACGCCGGCGATCTGCGGCACCCCGTGGCTCGCCAGCAGGCTGTTCATCTTGAAGATGTGGCCCGCGCCCGTCTTGCCCGGGAAGCTGTGCGACTGCTCGGGCAGGAACAGCCCGCTGCAGTCGACGAGGTAGACGACCGGCACCCGCAGCCGGAGCGCCATCTCCTGCGCCCGCTCGATCTTCTCCGGCGAGAGCGGCCACCACGAGCCGCTCGCGACCGTGTTGTCGTTGGCGATCACCACGCAGCGGCGGCCCTCGACGGTGACCCAGGCGGTGACGACGCCCGCCCCGGGCGCGAGCTTCTTGCTGCCCTTGAAGCTCCGCCCCCAGTTCACGTACGAGCCGACGGGCAACACGTCGGTGCCCGGGTCGACGAGCCGCTCGATGCGCTCCCAGGTGGTGCGCTTGCCCTTCTCGCGGACGCGCGCGGCGTACTCCTCGCCCCAGCCCGCGCGCACCTCGGCCTGCTTGCGAGCGAGCTCGGCCTCGCGTTCGGCGACGCGCTCGGCGGAGCGGGGGTCGCCGGGGAGGGAGGAGCCGATCGGGCGGAGGGTCAGGTGGGCCATGGGAAGCTGTCGCCTATCTCCCGGACGCGCGGGCGGCTCACCGGACGAACGTCACCCGGTACCTGCCGTCGTCCCAGCGCACGACGCCGGTGGCCTCGTGCTCGTGCTCGGCGTCGCCGGGCCAGACGGCACACCAGAAGTCCCGCCCGCGCCGGAGCGAGGAGAGCCCGGCGATGAGCTCGCAGCCGTCGTGCCGCTCGCGGGGCCCGAAGCCCGCGCGCGGGACGACGTACCAGGTGCAGTCCTCGCAGTCGGCCATCGTCTCGAGCGCGACCCGCTCCGCGCGCGTCGCCCGGTAGTCGATCCGGGCGACGTCCGCGGCGTCGATGACGCCGACGACGGCGAGCCCCACGAGGCCCGCCGCGAGCGCCGCGCGCCGCCGGGGCGAGGCCGCGCGCTCCCACAGGTGGACCACCCCCAGCGCCGCGAGCACGGCGCCGATCATCACGGGGATCGTGATCATCCGGTAGGTCGCCCGCTCGAGCCCCACCATCCAGACGAGCACCGCGCCCCCCTGCACGAGCGCCATCGCCGCGAGGAGCCGCACGCCGGGCCGCCGCCAGCCCACCCACGCACCCAGCGCGCCGAGGCCGAGGAACACGTAGCCGCCGCAGCGAAACGTCATGGTCGAGAGCCAGAGCACGTCCCAGACCCAGCCCACGGGCGAGAACCGCTGGCCGAGGTCCTGCCAGTCCTCGAAGTAGTTCGCCGGCGACGGGTGGTGCCCCTCCCAACCGAGGACCCGTTTCCCGACGCCCCACAGGAGCACGCCCCAGCCGGCGAGCAGCGCCCGCGGATCCCGCCGCCAGAGCACGTACATCGCGAGGAGCGGCCAGCCCTCGTACCGCACGAGGGCCACCCCGCCGATCACCACGTCGGCGAGCGCCGGGCGGCCCGACAGCGCGAGCGCGAGCCCCGCGAAGAGGAGCAGGAGGAACGTCCCCTCCTGGTAGAGCCCGGTGCTCCACAGGAGGAACGGGCCGAACGTGCCCGCCACGCAGAACGCCCACGCGGCGTCGCGCCCGCCCATCACCCCGGCGAGCCACGCGCCCGCGCCCGTCGCGAG